>CAJUOR010000005.1 GCA_910588165.1 uncultured Thomasclavelia sp. | reverse complement strand
TCAACTTCTTTTTTCACTTTTTTCATTTCTTTTTCCATTGACTTTCCTTTTATCTGGCTTCTTTTTGACTGCCTTGCCATTATAGTACATTCCTTTGCCCTTTGCAACTCTTTTTTTCCTTTTTTTATGTTTTTTGTTTTTCTTTCTCTTTTTTGTCGCTTTATTCTTTTTTCCCTTATCTTCTTTCTTAGTTTTCTCTATCCTTTTTTCTATAGATATATGTGTTTCACGAGATATTCTTACTATCTTATCAATTTACATCTTAACCGTTTAATTGGATTGATAATATTTTAATTTTCATACGTATTCACTACCAAAGTTGATTCTTTCTATATCAAGTCATCATATCAATATTCGCTATAGTGCTTTACATCTTACCATTACTTTTAGCAACAATCATATTTACTATTAAAGAAATACAAAACAAAAAGCTATCGATCTTCCTATTGATCAATAGCTTAAAGCGTTATAAACACTTAAATTTTCAATTATTTAATTTTTTCATATAAATCGATGAATTCTTGAGCTAAATCAATAACTACTAATGAAGTCATTAAATGGTCTTGAGCATGAACCATTAACAAATTCAAAGGAGCTCTTTCACCACGAATTTCTGCTTGAATCATTTCAGTTTGCGCATGGTGTGCTTCGTTTACTGATTCTTTAGCTTGTTGTAAAGATTCAGCAGCTTTATCCATATCTCCAGCTTTTGCATATTGAATTGCTTCGATAGCTGAACTTCTAGCACTTCCGCTATTTACGATAAGGTTAATTACAACTTGTTCCATTTCATCCATTTTCTTTTACCTCTTTCTTTCTTCAAATTGTTATATTGTAAAGAGAAAACTCTCATTTACCAAAATTTACTCGTTTGCTGCTTTATACAATGCTAATGCTTGATCTAAAACAGAACGTCCATCCATACGACTGTATTTTACAGAGTCAATAACGGCAACAGGAATACTATATTGTTGTGCTTCTTCCTTAACGCTATTTAATCTATAACGTACCTGAGGTCCTAATAAAAATACATCTGCTTCTTTTAATCGAGAATTAATTTCACCTTCTGGAATTGCCTCTATTTCACAATCAATTGCTCTTTGTTTAGCAGATAAAGTCATCTTACTCACTAACAAATTTGTAGACATTCCAGCACTGCAACATAACATAATTTTCATAGCTTGTTCCTCCTCATATCAGGAAATCTAATTAATGATTACCCTTACATATATTCTAACCTAGACCACCTTATTTGTCAATAAGACATTTGTATTTCGCATTTTTGACTTGTGTAAAAAAGAGGCTCACATCACTTGTGAGCCTCAAAATTTCTGATACTATAAATTTCAGAATAAGTTATTTATTAAGCATTACCAGCTTCAACTTTATCATTCATAATAATGAATGGAGTCCATAACACTGTTAATAATACTATTTCAACTACATTCCAAATCGCACCTTTGATGTCCCCACCTGTACATAAGAAACCGATTAAAACAGGAGGTGTTACCCAAGGAGCTTCAATACATGGACGACGAATGATGCCTGATTCCATTAAGTAGAAAGTAACTACACCAAGAACGATAGGTCCAATAATGAATGGAATAGCTAATACCATGTTCATTACGATTGGTAAACCGAATGTCAATGGTTCGTTAATTTCAAATAAACCTGGAGCAAGTGCTAATTGAGCAATAGTTTTGCTTGCTTTAGATTTTGAGAAGATAAAGATTGCAATGATACATCCTAAAGTTGCACCAGAACCACCCAAGAATGCGAAACCGGATTGTAAACCACCAACTACAGTATTTAATGGTTCTTCACCATTTGCGAAACGGTTAACGTTTGCGTTTGATAAAGGTGTTAAGATTGGAGTAGTTACTGAACCAACGATGTTAGCACCGTGTAAACCGAAGATCCATAACAAGTCAATCATGAAGTACATAACGATAACCATGATAACGTTCTGTGATAAACCCTGTAATGGAGTAGATAAGAATTTAGTTACGATTTGCCAAACGTTCATACCAGTGAATTTTTCTGCATAACCATAAATTGCAGCAACAACAAGCATAACGATGATTGCTGGAATCATGCTTGAGAATGATTTAGATACTGCTGGTGGTACACCATCAGGCATCTTAATCTGTAATTTAGGGTTATTTGATAATTTAGGGAAAAGAGTTCCCATTAATAAACCAAAAATCATAGCTACGAATAAACCGTCAGCTGCTAATAATTTAGCATCGATAGCTGCACCTGGGAATTTTGTTCCATCAGCATAAAGAGCGCCATAGTTTTGAGCTACACCACAAAGGTAACCAGCTAAACCTACAACGAAGCCAGCTTCTGCATCTCCACCGTTAACTGCAGTTAATTTTGATGTTAACATACCAGCTAATAAAACTGCCATCATGGCAATTGTACCGTTGTTTAATGCAGCAAATACTGTACCTAATCCTGAGCTTGCTAAGAAGTTTGAATACCCTTCTTGAATTGCAGGCATGTTTAATCCTGAAGGAGCAAACAATGTGTGGAAGTTGTTAAGTAATACACCTAACGCTCCGGCAATTGTTAATGGCATGATAACTACGAATGAGTCACGGATACATGCCAAATGTTTTTGGGCACCAACTTTAGCGGCAAAAGGCACAAATTTTTCTTCTAAGAATTTCATATAAAATTTTCCTCCCCGTATAAAATTGTTTATGTGAGTTAGAATTGGCTAGTATCAGTGAACCAATCCTTATGAGTTGATGAGACTCCTCACTGTCCTCTATTGAGAACTGCTGTTGGGCTTTAAAACCCTATCAACACTTATATTGTACACATTCCGTTCACAAAAGTCAATAAGAAAGTGAGCGTTTTCAATAAAAGTATTTAATTTCCTGTTTAGCTTTTACCATCTTTAGAAATTAATTGTCATACTTCGCCATCATTCACCAAATTAAGCTTTTTTTACAGTTATTTATACAAATATAGTCTTTCTTATTAGTTTATAAATCATTTATCGGATATTCATAAAATATTCGCCATATCTAGACTATCTTTTTCCTGTATTATCGGTTTTGTTTCACTTGCATATTATATGTATATGCCTGTTATAGTTGTATTTATGCCTATTGTTTACAATGTTAAAATTTGTTCTTTTATTAAACATAAATTCAATTATCATACATTATCGTACATATCGCGTGATTGTCTTTCAATTTAATATTCCAATTTGATGTTTTAATTTCAATAACACATCTATTAAATCAATGATAATTATATACAATCTGCTTATAATCTAAATTATAGCTGCAAGCTATATGTATTGACTTTAGCCTTTTGAAGTTAACTCTATACCTTTGCCACACTACTTTTCACGCCCAATCTATCTTACCGATCATCTATCTAGTATCTTCAACGCATACGCATAAACATGATTAAATATTATCCTATGATTTGTGCTATCTTATAGCCCTAATTCCTCCCATTATCTTGCATTTATGATCTGATTACATAACACTCTTGGGTTATATCTTAGTATAATATTTTAATCTTTCATATCTCAATCAACTTAAAACTTATACGTCAAACTCACATTTTAAACTAACACAACAAAAAAAGACTAGCCTAAGCTAGTCTTAATGCATTGATTATTCAATGATTTCTGAAACGTTACCTGCACCTACAGTACGTCCACCTTCACGGATAGAGAATTTAGTACCGTTTTCGATAGCGATTGGGTGAATCAATTCAACTGTTAATTCAACGTTATCGCCAGGCATAACCATTTCAACACCTTCTGGTAATTCGATAACACCAGTGATGTCAGTTGTACGGAAGTAGAACTGAGGACGGTAGTTACCGAAGAATGGTGTATGACGTCCACCTTCATCTTTTGATAAGATGTAAACTTGTGATTTGAATTTGCTATGAGGTTTAACTGAACCAGGTTTAGCTAATACTTGACCACGTTGGATTTGATCACGGTTGATACCACGTAATAATACACCTACGTTATCTCCGGCTTCAGCATAGTCTAATAATTTACGGAACATTTCGATACCAGTAGCAACAGTATTTTGAGTTTCATGAATACCGATGATTTCTAATGGTTCGTTTAATTTTAATTGACCACGTTCTACACGTCCAGTTGCAACAGTTCCACGACCAGTGATTGTGAAAACGTCTTCTACCGGCATTAAGAATGGTTTATCAGTTTCACGAGCAGGAGTTGGAATGTATGAATCAACTGCATCCATTAATTCTTCAACTTTAGCTACCCATTGTGGATCTCCATTGATTGCACCTAATGCAGAACCACAGATAATTGGAGTGTCATCTCCTGGGAAGTCATATTCATTTAACAATTCACGAACTTCCATTTCAACTAATTCGATTAATTCTTGGTCATCAACCATGTCGCATTTGTTTAAGAATACAACGATGTAAGGTACACCAACCTGACGAGATAATAAAATGTGTTCACGAGTTTGTGGCATAGGACCATCAGTAGCAGCAACTACTAAGATAGCTCCGTCCATCTGAGCCGCACCAGTGATCATGTTTTTGATGTAGTCGGCATGGCCTGGACAGTCAACGTGTGCATAGTGGCGAGTTTCTGTATGATACTCTACGTGTGCAGTGTTGATAGTGATACCACGTTCTCTTTCTTCAGGAGCAGCATCAATTGCAGCATAATCCATTTTTGCAGCTCCACCTTTTGCAGCTAATACAGAAGTAATAGCAGCAGTTAAAGTTGTTTTACCATGGTCAACGTGACCAATTGTACCAATGTTAACGTGCGCTAACGTACGGTCAAATTTTTCTTTTGCCATTTAAGGTTTCCTCCTAATTTATTGTTTTCATACTCTTATATTTTATACTAATTCATTGTCAAAATCAACAATAATTAGTATAAACGCTTAGTTTGAAGAATTCTTTTTAATGATTTCTTCTGAAATGCTCTTTGGCACTTCTTCGTAGTGGTCAAACTGCATAGTGTAGTTTCCACGACCTTGTGTGAATGAACGTAAATCTGTCGCATAGCCAAACATATTAGCTAATGGAATCATTGATTGAACAATAACAGCGTTTCCTCTGTCTTCTTGTCCTTCAATACGTCCACGACGGCTTGATACGTCCCCCATTACTGAACCCATGTATTCACTAGGTGCAGTAACTTCTACTGACATAATTGGTTCTAAGATAACCGGATTACATTTCTTAGCAGTTGCTTTCAATGCCATAGATGCAGCGATCTTATAAGCCATTTCTGATGAATCGACATCATGGTAAGAACCATCGAATAATGTTGCTTTGATGTCTAATACCGGATAACCGGCAAGGATACCGTTCTTTAAAGCGTCTTCTAATCCGACTTTTACAGAACCGATGTATTCTCTAGGTACTGAACCGCCGACAACTGCATCAACGAATTCAAAGCCTTTACCTTCGTTAGGTTCGAATTTAATCCATACATGACCGTATTGACCACGACCACCGGACTGACGAATGAATTTACCTTCAACGTCTGCAGCAACTTTGATTGTTTCACGGTAAGATACTTGTGGAGCACCAACGTTTGCTTCAACCTTGAATTCTCTTCTTAAACGGTCAACGATAACGTCTAAGTGTAATTCACCCATACCTGCGATAATTGTATCGCCTGTTTCTTCATCTGTCCAAGTTTTGAATGTTGGATCTTCTTCTGCTAATTTAGCTAAAGCTAAACCTAATTTGTCTTGGTCATTCTTTGTTTTTGGTTCAATAGCGACATTGATAACTGGTTCTGGGAATTCCATTGATTCCAAGATTACAAAGTTATCTTCATCACATAATGTATCCCCTGTTGTTGTGTTTTTGAAACCAACAGCAGCGGCAATATCACCTGCATATACTTTAGTGATTTCTTCACGTTTATTGGCATGCATCTGTAAAATACGTCCAAGTCTTTCTCTTGAATCTTTAGTAGAGTTCAATACGTAAGAACCTGATTCAATAATACCTGAATATACACGGAAGAATGTTAATTTACCAACAAATGGGTCAGTCATAACTTTAAATGCTAATGCTGAGAATGGTTCTTCATCAGAAGCATGACGAGCAATTTCTGCACCATGTTCATCAACACCCTTAATAGCTGGGATATCTGTTGGAGCTGGTAAGTAATCAATAACAGCATCTAACATAGGTTGAACACCTTTGTTTTTGTATGCTGAACCACATAATACTGGGAATAATTCAACAGCGATTGTCCCCTTACGGATAGCAGCTTTGATTTCTTCTTCAGTTGGTTCTTCTTCTTCTAATACCTTCATCATCAAATCATCATCAAAGCTTGCAGCTTTGTCTAATAAGATGGCACGGTATTCTTCAGCTTGTGCTTTGTATTCTTCTGGGATTTCAGAATATACAATTTTTTCACCTTTTGCACCTTCGAAATGCATAGCTTGCATTTTGATAAGGTCGATGATTCCTTCAAATGTGCTTTCAGCACCGATTGGTAATTGCAAAGCTACTGCGTTAGCACCTAAACGTTTACCAATAGATTCTAATGACATAATGAAGTCAGCACCTGTTGCATCCATTTTATTACTGAATACAATACGTGGTACTCCATAAGTAGTTGCCTGACGCCATACAGTTTCAGTCTGTGGTTCTACACCGGCTTTTGAGTCTAATACTGTAACAGCACCATCTAATACACGAAGTGAACGTTCAACTTCGATTGTGAAGTCGACGTGGCCTGGTGTATCGATAATATTGAAACGATGGTTTTTCCAAAATGCTGTTGTTGCAGCAGATGTAATTGTAATACCACGTTCTTGTTCCTGTTCCATCCAGTCCATTTGGCTCGCACCATCATGAGTTTCACCGATGTTATGAGTTTTTCCGGTATAGTACAATACACGTTCGGTAGTTGTAGTCTTACCGGCATCGATATGAGCCATGATACCAATATTACGAGTCTTTTCAAGTGAAAATTCGCGAGGCATATAGTTTCTCCCTTCTTATATAATTCGTTTAACTGATTACCAACGGAAATGAGCGAATGCTTTATTGGCTTCAGCCATTTTATGAGTATCGTCTTTCTTCTTAACAGAAGCACCTGTTCCATTAGAAGCATCGATAATTTCGTTTGCTAAACGATCAACCATTTCATATTCGTTTCTTAAACGAGCATAATTAACTAACCATCTTAAACCTAATGTAGTTCTTCTTTCAGCTGATACTTCAACCGGAACTTGATAGTTAGCACCACCAATACGTCTTACTTTTAATTCAAGTACTGGCATGATGTTATTTAAAGCTTGATCAAATACTTCCATTGCCGGACGATTTGTCTTTTCTTCAACTTTTTTGAATGCATCGTATAAAATAGTTTGTGCTACACCTTTTTTACCATCTAACATAATATTGTTAATTAACTTTGAAATTAACTTTGAATTGTAGATTGGATCTGGTAACACGTCTCTTTTAGCGATATGTCCCTTTCTAGGCATGCTAGATTTCCTCCTTCCACTAATCTAAACTAAATAATTTATTTCTTTCCTGCTTTTGGTTTTTTAGCACCGTATAATGAACGGCCTTGCATACGGTCTTTAACACCTGCACAGTCCATAGTCCCACGAATAATATGGTAACGAACACCTGGCAAGTCTTTTACACGTCCGCCACGGATTAATACAACGCTATGTTCTTGTAAGTTATGCCCAATACCAGGAATATAAGCAGTTACTTCCATACCGTTTGACAAACGTACACGGGCATATTTACGTAACGCAGAGTTTGGTTTTTTTGGTGTCATCGTAGCTACACGAGTACATACACCACGTTTTTGTGGAGAGTTAATCTTTGTAGGACGTTTTGCTAATGAGTTGTAACCTCTGTTCAATGCAGGAGATTTTCTCTTAACGATTTTTTCACTACGACCATTTCTTACTAATTGGTTAATTGTTGTCATTTCTTAGTTCTCCTTTCTCCCGAAATCCATACACACAATCCCGGGTGTTTCTAAATTGCTTATAAATAATTGTGCCCTTCTAAGCACCTACCACATTATATAGACATTATATCCTATTGTCAATGTGTTTTTTCATTTTTTTAAAAAAAATAATAGAAAAAGAGAAGGGATTTCTCCCAACTCTTACATTTCATCTATAATGGCTTCTTCAAGAACTTCTTCCATTACCGTTTGATCGTACATTTCAACATTAGCTTGCAGCATCTCATTTTCTGCTTCTAATGCTAAACGTTCTTCTTCAATATCTTCTGGTGATTTTAAAGGTCCACGCAAACCGGTACCAGCCGGTAATAATTTACCGATGATAACATTTTCTTTCAATCCACGTAAGTTGTCAATCTTACCTTTGATTGAAGCATCTGTTAAGATTCTTGTTGTTTCCTGGAATGATGCCGCTGATAAGAAAGATTCTGTTTCTAATGAAGCTTTGGTAATACCTAACAAGATTGGTTTACCAACCGCAGGACGCTTTCCTTCTTTTAAAACCGGAGCGTTGATTTCAGTAAATCTAGTTACATCAACATGATTTCCCGGAAGGGCGCCTGTATCTCCACCTTCAACGATACGCATTTTGCGAAGCATTTGTTTAATAATGACTTCGATATGCTTATCAGAAATTTCAATACCTTGTAGACGATATACCTTTTGTACTTCTTTCAAGATATAATTTTCAACTGTAATCGCATCAGCTACCATTAACAATTCTTTAGGATCAATTGAACCTTCGGTAATTTTACCGCCAATCACAACATCATCATGGAGTGAAACCCTTAATTTAGCCCCATAAGGTGTTAAATAACTTCTTGATTCTAAATCATTGGATATAACAACCTCAGCACGACCATTGCTGTCTTTAATGTCGGTAACTGAACCATTGATTTCAGAAATAATTGATTTAGCTTTTGGAATACGCGCTTCAAATAACTCTTGGATACGAGGTAAACCTTGTGTAATATCGGAGTCACCTGCGATACCACCTGAGTGGAATGTACGCATGGTTAACTGAGTACCCGGTTCACCGATTGACTGAGCTGCCATTGTACCAATTGCTTCGCCTAATTCAACTTCTTTACCTGTTGCTAAGTTACGTCCGTAACATTTTTTACATACACCGAATTTAGCATTACATGTTAAGACGGTGCGAATTTCAACTTCTTTAATACCTGCTTCAACAATTTCAGTCGCAATTGCTTCTGTAATCATTTCATCATGCTCAACAATGATTTCTCCGGTATTTGGATTGATCACTTTGCGTTTAGCGTAACGTCCGACTAAACGGTCATATAATGGGACAATAACTGAACCGTCATTTGAGTTGACTAATTCATTAACGACAAATCCTCTATCTGTTCCACAGTCATCTTCAGTGATAATGACATCTTGAGCAACGTCGACTAAACGACGCGTCAAGTAACCTGAGTCAGCTGTCTTTAAGGCTGTATCGGTTGATCCTTTACGAGCACCATGGGTTGAAATAAAGAATTCTGATGCGGTTAACCCCTCACGGAAGTTTGATTTGATTGGAACCTCGATAGTTTCGCCTTTAGGGTTACTCATCAAACCACGCATACCAACTAACTGAGTGAAGTTAGCTAATGAACCACGGGCTCCTGAGTCAGACATAATGAAGATTGGATTCATTCTATCCTTTTCAAACTCCTCGGCTACAACATCCTGAACTTCTTCTTTGATTTCAGTCCAAATACGCACAACTGCAGCACGACGTTCTTCTTCGGTTAGCTTACCTTTACGATAGTTTAATTTCTGTTGTTCAACTTGCTTATCACCTTGTTCAAGGATAGCGTATTTTCTTTCTGCAACCTGAATATCGTTAACGGAAACGGTAATACCTGCTACAGTTGAATAGTAGAAACCTTGATCTTTCAATTTATCTAACATAGCGGAAATATCTTGAATATCAGACACTTTAAATACCTGATTGATAATATTACCTAATGTTTTCTTAGTGAATGGTTTGATAATTGGCTGTGAACTGATATACTCTTTAACATTTGTACCATATGGTACGAAATATTTATCCGGTGTACCGGTCAAGTTCTCAGCACTAGGTTCATTCATATATGGGAAGTCGCCTTCAAAAACTTGGTTGAAGATAACTTTTCCGACAGTTGTAATCAACAAACTGTTATTTTGTTTTTCAGTAAATGTTTTGTTATGAAGTGAAGCTGCCGGCAAGGCGATACGTGTATGCAAATGCACGACCTTAGCTGCATAAGCTAATAAAACTTCATTTTCATCACGGAATATACTGCCCTCACCAACGGCACCTGGAACTTCTAAGGTTAAGTAATAGTTACCTAAAACCATGTCCTGAGAAGGTGTAACAATTGGTTTACCGTCTTTAGGACCTAAGATATTTTTTGATCCTAACATCAACTGACGAGCTTCCTCGATAGCTTCTTTACCTAACGGTACGTGAACAGCCATCTGGTCACCATCGAAGTCAGCGTTGAAGGCTGTACATACTAATGGGTGCAAACGCAATGCACGTCCTTCGACAAGCATCGGTTCAAACGCCTGAATACCTAAACGGTGAAGTGTAGGGGCACGGTTTAATAAGATTGGATGTTGTTTGATGACTTCTTCGACAATCGGCCAAATCTTGTCGTCCATCTTTTCAATTAAACGTTCAGCCGCTTTAATATTAGTAGCTAATTCTTGCGCAACTAACCCGCTGATAACAAATGGTTTAAATAAATTTAAAGCCATTTCTCTAGGAATACCACATTGATACATCTTTAAATTAGGTCCAACGGCGATAACTGAACGTCCTGAATAGTCAACACGTTTACCTAATAAGTTTTGTCTGAAACGTCCTTGTTTACCTTTTAAAGTATGACTCAACGATTTCAATGGGCGTCCACCTGCACCGGTAATCGGTTTAGAACGACGACCGTTATCAATTAAAGCGTCAACAGCTTCCTGAAGCATACGTTTTTCGTTTTGAACGATAATTGACGGTGTACCTAATTCCAATAATTTCTTTAAACGATTGTTACGAGTGATAACACGACGGTATAAGTCATTCAAATCACTTGTCGCAAAACGTCCACCGTCTAGTTGTAACATCGGACGTAAATCAGGTGGAATGACAGGTAAAACGTCCATAATCATCCATTCAGGCTGATTGCCTGATGTTCTGAATGCTTCAATTGCTTCTAAACGTTTGATAAGTTTAGTGCGACGTTGTCCTTGCGCTTCTTTTAATTCTTTATTGACATTTTCAAATTCAGCATCTAAATCAACTCTTTGCAATAAGATTTTGATAGCTTCTGCACCGATTTTAGCTTCGAAGCTACGGCCGAATTTTTCATAGCAGTTACGATATTCACGTTCAGATAACACCTGTTTGTATTCTAAAGGTGTTGTTCCTGGATCAGTTACAACATAAGATACGAAATAGATAATTTCTTCTAATTGCTTTGGTGACATATCTAAGATAAGCCCCATTCTTGAAGGAATACCTTTTAAGTACCAGATGTGAGCAATCGGCGTTGCCAATTGAATGTGTCCCATACGTTCACGGCGAACTGAAGATTTAGTTACTTCAACACCACAACGGTCACAAACGACACCTTTATATCTAACTTTCTTATATTTACCACAACTACATTCCCAGTCCTTGCTCGGTCCGAAAATGCGTTCACAGAAAAGCCCGTCTTTTTCAGGCTTCTGTGAGCGGTAATTAATAGTTTCCGGTTTCTTGACTTCACCATAAGACCATTCAAGAATTTTCTTCGGAGAAGCTAACCCAATCTGTATGGCGGAAAAACGATTTGTATCTGTCACAGTTAAATCCCCCTTCTATTCTTCTTCGTCATTTTCTTCTTCATCTATGAAATCATCATCTTCATCGTCTTCAAAGTCTTCATCATCGATGAAATCTTCTTCGTCGATATCGATGTCGAAATCTTCATCATTTTCTTCATCTTCAAAAGATTCCTCTACTTCTTCTTGTTTATTTTGAGCAGTTAAAGTAGCATCTGTTTCTTGATTAACTTCTTCTATAGACGAAGGGAAAGTGCGTTCTTCTTCTTCAATCTTGCGCATATCAATTTCGTTGCCTTCATCGTCTAACAAGCGAATATCTAACGCTAAGGCTTGTAATTCCTTTTTCAAAACACGGAATGATTCTGGGATTCCAGGTTCCGGTAAAGGTTGTCCTTTAACGATAGCTTCGTATGTTTTAACACGACCGACAACATCATCGGATTTAACAGTTAAGATTTCACGAAGTGTATAAGCTGCACCGTAGGCTTCTAATGCCCAAACTTCCATTTCCCCAAAACGCTGACCACCATTTTGCGCTTTACCACCTAATGGCTGTTGCGTTACTAATGAGTATGGACCGACAGAACGTGCGTGCAATTTATCATCAACCATGTGTGCTAATTTAATCATATACATGATACCAACAGAAACACGTGAGTCGAACTGTTCACCGGTACGACCGTCAATCACAACCGTCTTACCATCTTTAGGCATATCGGCTTCTTCCATAATTGCCTCCAAATCTGTACGATGTACCCCATCGAATACAGGAGTTGCAATATATAAGCCTAAACGCTTAGCAGCATAACCTAAATGTAATTCTAATACCTGACCTAAGTTCATTCGGCTAGGTACACCTAATGGATTCAACATGATATCTAAAGGTGTTCCGTCAGGTAAATGTGGCATATCTTCAATCGGCAAGATTTTTGAGATGACACCTTTGTTACCGTGACGTCCAGCCATTTTGTCCCCTTCGGAAATCTTACGTTTTTGAACGATATATACTTTAACGACTTGGTTAACACCAGGAGCTAATTCATCACCGTTTTTACGTGTAAAGATTTTAACGTCATGGACAATCCCTGCCCCACCATGAGGTACACGAAGTGAATTATCCTTAACTTCACGAGATTTTTCACCGAAAATCGCTAATAATAATTTTTCTTCGGCAGACAATTCGGCTTGACCTTTCGGCGTAACTTTACCGACTAAAATGTCGCCTTCTTTAACTTCAGCACCAATCATGATAATACCACGGCTATCTAAATACTTACGCGCCTCTTCACCAACGTTAGGAATATCACGGGTAATTTCTTCTGCCCCTAATTTAGTTTCACGACATTCGATGCTGTATTCTTCAATATGAATAGATGTATAAACATCTTCTTTAACTAATCTTTCAGACATGATAACGGCATCTTCATAGTTATAACCGTTCCAAGTCATGAATCCGACTAAAACGTTTTGTCCTAAAGCCAATTCACCTTTTTCCATTGCCGGACCATTGGCTAAGATTTGTCCTTTAAGTACTTTATCTCCGACTTTGACAATCGGTGATTGGTTAATACAAGTCCCCGCATTTGAAATACTGAATTTAACTAAATGATAAGTATGTTCTCCATTAGCAGTATCTACAACAATTTTCTTAGCATCAACATAGCTGACAACGCCATCTTCTTTAGCTACAACAGCACTTCCGGAATCACGAGCAGCTTGATACTCCATACCTGTACCTACATAAGGTGTGTGTGGATTCATCAAAGGCACAGCCTGACGCTGCATATTGGCACCCATTAAGGCACGAGTCGCATCGTCATTTTCTAAGAATGGGATACAAGATGTCGCAATAGATACAATCTGTTTTGGAGAAATATCGATAAAATCAATATCTTCTCTTTTAGCGGTAATATATTCACCTAAATGACGGGCAGTGACTTGTTCATCGACAATCACACCGTCTTTTGTTTCAACATTAGCTTGCGCAATGACGAAATTCTTTTCGACATCGGCTGTTAAATAACGAATATCGCTTTCATCAATCTTACAGTTATTGACTTTACGATATGGTGTTTCAATAAAGCCATATTGATTAACCTTAGCATAAGAAGCTAAAGTTGTAATCAACCCGATGTTTGGTCCTTCCGGTGTTTCGATCGGACAGATACGACCATAGTGAGAGTAATGCACATCTCGCACTTCAATACCCGCACGGTCACGTGATAAACCGCCTGGTCCTAAAGCAGATAAACGACGTTTATTGGTTAATTCTGCTAATGGGTTAATCTGATCCATGAACTGTGATAATTGGCTTGATGCAAAGAATTCTTTCATCGCCGCGGTTAAAGGACGAATATTAGTTAAAGATTGTGGTGTCATCGCATCTACTTCAGATAATGACATTCTTTCTTTAACAACACGTTCCATACGTGATAATCCGATACGGAATTGGTTTTGTACCAATTCACCGACAGTACGCACACGACGGTTACCTAAATGGTCAATATCGTCTAATAATGCCAATTTTTCCATGTATTTAATACGGTTTTCCGGTGCATAATCTAAATCATCAAAAATATCAACTAAGTTTAAGATGTATGAATATGCGGCAATCATATCGGAAATCGTAATAAATTTAGAATCTAATGACAAATCAGTACCGATAACACGCATGATTTTATTAGAACCTTCACTCACATAAACATCAACATACTGAATTGTATCATGACTTTCTAAACGTGGGTTGGTTTTTAATTTCATCTGATGTGCTCCTGCTTCAAAAACAGGTTTTAAGATAGCTAATTCTTCTTGGTCGATAAATGTGCCTTTTTTCATCACCACATTGCCATCAACGTCAATAATGTCTTGGGCTAAAACACGAGTATAAATACGATCTAATAGGTTTAACTTTTTACCGAATTTAAAACGTCCGGCTTTAGCTAAATCATAACGTTTACAATCGAAGAATTTCGCATATAATAAACTGTTAGCACCTTCTAAAGTTGCTGGTTCACCCGGACGAAGCTTGTTGTAAATTTCAATTAAAGCTTCATCAGTATTGGTTGTTGTATCTTTTTGTAATGTATTTAATAAATATTCATGTTCACCGAAAACATTCAAAATCTCTTCATTGCTTGATAAACCTAAAGCACGCAAAAGGATAGTTCCAGGAATTTTTCTGGTTCTATCAATACGAACACTTAATACATTTTTTACATCGTTTTCAAATTCAAGCCATGTTCCACGAGAAGGAATAACACTTCCGGTGAAAACAATACGACCGCTTTTGTCAACGATATCATTGAAATAAGCACCAGGAGAACGCACTAACTGCGAAACAATAACACGCTCTGCACCATTGATAATAAAGGTTCCGGCATCGGTCATCAAAGGGAAATCTCCCATAAATACTTCATTTTCTTTAATCTCGCCGGTTGTATGGTTAACCAATCTCAAAGTTGCACGCAAAGGTGCTGCAAAGTTTGCATCACGGGCTTTGCTCTCCTCATGAGAATATTTTGGTTCATCAAAACGGCAGTCTACAAACTCTAAAGATAGAGTTTCAGCGAAGTTAGAAATAGGATATACATCATTAAATACTTCCTTTATTCCTTCTTCACAAAACCATTTGTAAGAATCTGTCTGAACTTCGACTAGATTAGGCAGTTCTAAAGAACCACTGATTCTTGAATAATTACGGCGTTCAATTTTACTTTTTAGCTTGACGTTTTCTGTCACGCGCATCCACCCCTTCACTTATCCTCTATTTGAAAGTTTTACAGCACGCATAAAAAGACCTGCTGCAAAATACTAATAGGCATTGTACGATGTTATCACAAGTCCTTTGTTTTGTCAATAGATTAGACAAAACTTCTCATATTTTTTTACAGGTCGTTTTTTATTGATAAACAGACTCTAAAATATAGTATCCTTTATCCTTATTGATAATTTGGCAATTACCAAACACCTCTTCAAGTTTTGCTTTGGCACTAGGTGCACCTTGCTTCTTTTGAATGACTACTCGAATACGTCCACCGGGTTTTAAATGTTGCAAGGCACCGGCAAGTATTTCATGCACCACTTTTTTGCCGGCTCTAATCGGCGGATTGGAAATAATCAAATCGTAGGTATCCAAAACATTTTCATAACAATTACTTTCATAAATCCGAACATCTTCAAGCCCCAACTTTTCGGCATTTTGTTTAGCCAAGTCTAGTGCTCTAGTATTCACATCGACTAAATCCACGCTTAAATCTTTGCCTACACTAGCTAAACTAAGCGCTAAAGTACCATAACCACAACCGACATCTAAAATCTTCATATCGGCAAGTGGCTCAAATGTATTCAATAATACTCTTGAACCGTAGTCGATACTGTCTTTAGAGAAAACCCCTAAATCACTTATAAAATGAAGCGTTTGGGCATGGTATTGGTAAGTAATTGTTCGCAACTGAGATTTCAGATCTTTATTATCGGTATAATAATGAGCCATACATACCTCCATTGTCAAAAAAAGCCCCGAAGGGCTTTTTGATAATCAAAACTATTTAACTTCAACAGTTGCACCAGCAGCTTCAAGTTTTTCTTTAATTGCTTTACCTTCTTCAGCTGGGATGTTTTCTTTGATAACTGCAGGAGTTTTGTCAACCATACCTTTAGCTTCAACTAAACCAGCACCAGTGATTTCACGTACAGCTTTGATAACAGCAACTTTAGTAGCACCAACATCTGTTAATGTTACAGTTACGTTAGCTGGAGCAGCATCTTCAGCTGGAGCAGCAGCGGCAGCAACAGCAACTGGAGCAGCAGCAGTTACACCGAATTCTTCTTCGATAGCTTTTACTAAGTCATTTAATTCTAAAATTGTCATTTCTTTTAAAGAAGCAATGATTTCTTCATTTGTTAATTTTGCCATTTTAAATTTCCTCCTATTTAATTTGTCTGACCTACTATTCAGCAGGTGTTCCTTCTTCTTCTTTATCAGCAATAGCTTTAACAGCACATGCAAAGCTTCTTACCGGTGATGTTAAGCAGCTTAACAACATTGAGTACATACCTTCACGGTTAGGTAATGCTGATAATTCTTTCACAGTTTCTTCAGATACTACTTTACCTTCAACGATACCGCCTTTTACGACTAAAGCTTTATGCTTTTTCGCAAATTCGACAAGTACACGAGCAGGAGCAACAGCATCTTCATGACCGAATGCGATAGCGTTAGGGCCAGTTAAAGCTTCTTCTAATTGACCGTAACCTAAATCATTAGCAGCACGTGAAGCCATAGTGTTCTTGTAAACTTTTAATTCCACGTTTTCAGAACGTAATTTACGACGTAATTCTGTCATTTCGGAAACTGAAAGCCCACGGTATTCACATACAACAGCTGATTGTGCATTTTGAAATTTTTCAGAAATTTCAGCTACGATTTGTTTCTTTGAATCGATAATCGCTTGGTTCATTTGTTACACCTCCTATAGTTTTGATTTATATAGGCAACAATATATCCACAAAAATCCGCAACGAGGCGGATTGAATTGTTTATTTACAATTTCACCTCGGTAACATGATTAAGCTATACGCCGTTACTGTCTATGGTATATTGATTGCTTCAAAAATTTTAAATTACAATGTAGCTACTTTAACACTTGGCCCCATTGTACTAGAAACAGAAATGTTTCTCATATAAACACCTTTAGCAGTTGCCGGTTTAACTTTTAATAATGTATCATAGATAGTCTTAAAGTTTTCAACCAACTTTTCTGATTCAAAAGATGTTTTACCGAACATGATATGAACGTTACCAACTTTATCAGTACGGTAAGTAACTTTACCGGCTTTAACTTCTTTAACAGCCTTTTCGATATCCATTGTAACTGTTCCTGTTTTAGGGTTAGGCATTAAACCTTTAGGTCCTAAAATACGACCTAATTTACCTAATTCACCCATCATATTAGGTGTAGCGATAACTACTTCGAAATCCAACCAACCTTTTTTGATTTCTTCTAAGATTTCTTTATCGCCTACGTAATCTGCGCCTGCCGCTTTAGCTTCTTCAGCTTTAGCACCATCAGCGACAACTAATACTTTTTTAGTTTTACCAGTACCATTCGGTAACACTAAAGCACCTCTTAATTGTTGATCGGCATGTTTTGGATCAACACCTAAGCGGAATGCAACTTCTACACTTGCATCAAATTTAGAAGTACTTGTTTTCTTTACTAATTCGATTGCTTCTTCGATTGGATAAGCTTTGCCTTTTTCAATCAATTTAGCAGCTTCTTGATATTTTTTACCTTTTTTAGCCATTGACTTTCTTCCTCCTTATGTGGTAATAACGGATATTCCTCCCACAAATGATGGTCTATCCTTTAAATAAATACAAACTTAATCTTAGCCTTCGTAACCTGTGATTTCAATGCCCATATTTCTTGCAGTTCCGGCAATGATTCTCATAGCGCCTTCAATATCGTTTGCATTCAAATCTGGCATTTTGTATTCTGCAATGCTCTTTAAATCATCAACTGTGATTGAACCGGCAACTGTTTTACCAGGTGTTGCTGAACCACTTTTGACATTTGCAGCTTTCATTAACATTTCTGCTGCTGGAGCTGTTTTTAAAATGAAATCAAATGATTTGTCATCATAAACAGTAATCACAACAGGAACTGTTTCACCTTTACGATCTTTAGTTTGATCGTTGAAAGCTGTACAGAATTTTGGCATTTGGATACCTGCGCCTGCTAATGCTGGACCAGGTTTAGCTCCACCAGCCGGGAATTGAATTTTTACGACTTTTGTAACTTTTTTACTCACGCGACATACCTCCTGTATATATTTGTTGTCCGTGCTGTGGTCAATCGGACGATGTCCTTCCACGGATTTTGCACATAGTCATAGTGCATGAACTATTCTATATGACTTATAAAAAAAAAGCAAGCATTTTTCTTCATTTTCTTGCTTTTTTTATATTCTTTTTTCTCAAATACTGACTGCAAGTAGCAACATTAAGCAAATCGATCCGATAAAAACACTTACGCAAAAACGTTTCACATTTTTTTCAGACATTAGTCTTTCGCCTTCTCTACTTGGGATAAATCTAAGGTTACCGGTGTAGAACCACCAAACATATCGACTAAGACACGAACTTCTTCTTTTTCTTGATCAATCATATCAACACGACCGATTTTACCTGCAAAGGTACTGCCTAAAAGAACAACTTCATCACCAATACCAAATTCAACATTGACTTCGCTTGATTTGATGCCCATGCGTTTTAAGATAGGTTCAACTTCGTGTTTAGCAAGTGGGAAAGGTTTTGCTCCTCCACCTGATGAGCCGATAAATCCTGTAACTCCTGATGTATTACGTACTACATACCAAGCTTCATCGGTCATTACCATTTCCACAAGGACATAGCCCGGAAACATATTTTTAGTAACATTCACTTTTTTACCGTCTTTGATTTCTGTTTCCACATGTTCGGGAATCACAATATTGAATAAGCAATCTTGAATCCCCATACTTTCAACACGTTTTAAAATATTTTCTCTAACTTTATTTTCATGGCCAGAATAAGTATTAACTACATACCATTGTCTGCCTTCATCATTCATACCTGCCATATTAACCAATCCTCAACATTCTAAATATTAACGCGATAATCGCATCGCTTAGATAAAAGTATGCACCAAACACTAAACAGAACCCCACAACAATGCCTGTATTTTTCAAGAGTTCTTTTTTTGTCAACCATGTGATATGCTTCATTTCAGAACGAATTCCTTTAATACTCAACCACTCTTTAATCTTCATAAGCCCTCCTATTTTGTTTCCTTATGCAAAGTATGCTTATTACATTTTTTACAATACTTTTTTAATTCCAAACGCTCTGTATTAACACGTTTGTTTTTTGCCACAGAATAATTTCTGGATAGACACTCTGTGCAAACTAAAATGATTTTCTCTTTCATAATATCACCTACGCTAATACAATTTACCATAGAAAACCCTAATAGTCAAATTATTGATGAATAATTCTTATTTTTTTTCTAATTCTATACAGTGCATTATTGATTTGTCGCCTATCAATATCTAAGTGCCGACTCATTTCTTTGGTCCCCTCACCTTGCAACAAACATAAAATCACTTGTCGTTCTAAGCCGGTTACTTCTTGAGCCATTTGTTGCAAATCGTCAAGAATATTGTGATACCGTAGCATCTTTCTAGGGTCATAACCATATGCCTGATAATGATTAAGCAAATCATACTCTTCAAAATCTCGCAAGTAATCAAAAGTTGTTTCCTTCTGTCTTTGTTTCATGATTTGCGTTCGATAATTCAATATACTGTACTTTAGCATTGTATAGAAATAAGTTGAAAAGGCTGCTTCTTTACTTTCACTATAATAATCTAAAGACTTTTGAAAAGTAACCAATCCGATTTGAACACACTCACTTTTTTCCAGCCATTCATTATGGCTTTGAGTCAAAAGAAAGTTAACCATTTTAAAAATCATTCGCTTGGCATGACAAAATAATTCCTCATATGCCCATTCATTACCTTGATGATAGAGATAAATCAATTCATTGATATGTTTATCTTTCATTTTAATGGAAAACGGCTGTTATAAATTTGATACAGCAAAACAGCACAAGCCACAGAAGCATTTAATGAATTGACGTGTCCTACCATAGGTACAGAAACTTTATAATCACACTTTTCCAAAACAAGTCTTGAAATACCAAATCCCTCTGACCCAATCACTAAAACAGTTGGCATATTATAATCAACCTTGCGATAATCAACGGCATCTTGCATATCTGTACCGACAACCCAATAGCCTTGTTGCTTTAGCTCATCTAAAGTTCTAGCTAAATTAGTAACTTGACACACCGGTATATATTCAATAGCTCCTGTCGATACCTTAGCAACCGTGGCATTTAAAGAAACACTGCGATTTTTACCAATGATAATTCCATTGGCGCCAACAGCATCGGCACTTCTTAAAATAGCACCTAAATTATGTGGATCTTCTAGTCCATCTAACATAATCAACAAAGGCTGTTGTCCTTGAGGAATGCGTTCAATCATTTCTTCTAATGATAGATAATCGTAACTTTTCTTAAGTGCAAGATACCCTTGATGATTGCGACTTGGAGCATTTTTGTAGAAAAAATCTTTACTTTCATATCTGACTTTGATTTTATTCTTTTTGCATAAAGTAGCTAACTGATGATCTTTGCTTTCACCTAACATCACAACTTCATCTAATTCATCATTTTTTTTAACGGCTTCATAAACTGCATTTTTACCATAGATCCAATTTTTCATAGCTCCTCCTTTTCCATTTCAACAAAATCACAATAACATTTAAACAGCTCATTGATACGTCCATCTTCTTGCAACAAATGCAAAGTTCCAATCACAGCCTCAAATCCGGTGGATTCATTATGGGTTTGAATACTCATGTTTTTAACTCGAGCTCTGCCTTTCGCATTGCGCCCTCTTCTATACCAATCCAACTCTTTTCCATTAAATATTTGTTTTTCTTTCGCATATTTCACAAACGCTGCCTGAGCTTTAGCCCCAACATAAGCCACCGCTTGCTTTTGCAAATCATTGGGCTTAGCTACTAGCTTATCTAATACTAAATAATCACGAACCTTCACTTCTAAAATAGCATCACCGATATAAGCCAGCACCAAAGCATTCATCAATTCAGGTTGCATTATAAGATGCCTCTTTCTATCAATGTTTGACGTAGCTCATCTGCCTTTTGGAAATTCTTTTCTTGCTTATAGTTTTCCCATGTTTGATATAAGGCAATATCTTGTTCATTTAAAACTTTGACATCAAACTTGAAGCCTAATAGTTCTGTCATCTTGACTAATGTCGCATAATTATTTTCAACTAATGCCAACTGCTTTTCTTTACTTCGCAAAGCACTATTCAAGAGCTTAACTTGATCCAAAATAGAAGTTAGAGCATTTGAGGTATTCAAATCATCTTCTAAAATCTCCGCTACCGCATTTAGTGTACATACATCATAAGGTTGATCTAAATGTCCATTGTGGGTTTGCAGATATAAAGACGCTTGAGATAACACATTTTGAACTTTTGCCACTTCTTTTTTGACGTTGGCAACAACTTCATTTGTAAAGTTTAAAGGGTTACGATAATGCGTAGATAACATCAACCACTTATAGACATTAACGCCTAACTCTTCTAATAAGTCTTTAGCCCATTTGACATTACCTAATGATTTAGACATCTTTTCATTGTCGATATTAATCATTTGATTATGCATCCAATAATTTGCAATCTTGTGATGATGGAAGGCTTCTGATTGAGCAATCTCATTTTCATGATGTGGAAATTTTAAATCATGTCCTCCACCATGAATATCAATCTTACCATCATTAAAGCGATCATTAATCATCACGACACATTCTGTATGCCAACCGGGTCTGCCTTTAGACCATGGACTGTCCCAACGAATCCCTTCATCTGTTTTTTTCCATAAAGCAAAATCAAGGCTAGATTCTTTTTTGTCCATATCGTCCACTCGTTCACTGGCACCTGCCAATAAATCTTCAATGCGAATGCCGGATAAACAACCGTAATCGGCAATCTTGCTTACACGGAAATAGACATCACCATCGACTTCATAGGCACTACCATTATCCACTAACGCTTCGATAAAGCTGATAATCTTGTCCATTGTTTCCGTAACTCGAGGTGCATAGGTTGGTTTTTCTAAATTTAACCCCGTGCGAATATCTTCATAGGCTTTAATGTATTGATCTGTAATTTCTTTCTCAGATACGTTTTCTTCTTTAGCTCTTTTGATAATCTTATCGTCCACATCAGTAAAGTTAGACGCATAGCTTACCTCATATCCTCTAAATTCAAACAGACGTCTTAACACATCAAAAACAATCATAGGTCTTGTGTTACCGATATGACTATGGTTGTAAACCGTCGGTCCACAGACATACATACTGACTTTCCCCTCTTGAATTGGTCTAAATTCCTCTTTCGTATTGGTCATTGTATTAAACAATTTCATTTCACATTTCCTCCTTTTTGAAATAGAAAAGGCACCCCCGTAAAGACGCAATAGCGTGGTTCCACTTTACTTAGGCGATGCCTCACTTTGATTCGTAACGTGAATAAACGTTCTTTGATTAAAAGACTCAAGTGAGGGCATTTCAAATAATCCACACCCATCGTTGCACCAAACCGATTTTCTCTTAACTGCTTTTTATTTTACTCTTCTCACTTATAATTTTACACATTTAATTGTTTATACTGCTTTTTGACTGTCATTAACAACTAGCGTCATTAAATAAGCAGTCATGTTGTCAACATTTTTCTCATATACATCTTTGTCGGCAATATAGGAATATACATATTGTTTGCCATCAATAAATACAACTACTTCTTTAAAATAAATACTATCCGATACACTGTACCCCTCAATCAAAGTACACCTCTGTGCGCCTTCAAGTTGTGTTTTCTTACTTTTTTGCACCTCTATCCCAAGATTTTTGAGCTTGGTCAAATAAAGGTTTAGTAGTTCTTCCTTTGAGTTACTGGAGTTAATTTCAAATGTATCAAAATATAGTCCCTCTTTGGCATCCGGATTGACAATATCCAACGACAACTTAATTGTATCCACCGAAACTTCCCAATCCCGTGGATGATAGAAGAAAACCTGTTCCCCATAATTATAGGCGACACCCTCTTTTTCCAAATTAAAAGTATGCGCTCTAGAACCACAGGCACTTAGTATTAAAGCTAAGCAAAACACAATAAAATATCGCTTCATACTTATTCTCCTTTGCACACTCTTATTTTATACGATTATCCTTGTGTTTGCAACTAAAAAAAGTCAGGATTTCTCCTGACTATTCGTTTAATAAAGATTCAAATGCTTCAATATACTGTTTTCCGCTTGCTTCCCAATCTAATTTTTCAGACATTGCCGAAGCGACAATGTGATTCCAATGAGCTTTATCGTGATAAATATGTGTCGCATAATCAATCACACTCATCATTTCATCAGAATTATAGTGGGCAAAGCTAAAACCGGTACCTGTCATATTGTATTCGTTATAAGGGGTAACACTATCTTTTAAACCGCCGGTTTCACGAACGATTGGAATTGTACCATAGCGTAGTGACATCATTTGCGACAATCCGCATGGTTCAAATAATGAAGGCATTAAGAACATATCACAAGAAGCATAAATACGACATGATAATGGGAAATCGTATTTCAAGTTACATGAGAACTTTTCAGGATAAACCCCTGCCCAATAAGATAACCCTTCCTCGTAGTGTCGATCGCCTGAACCCAATAATACAATCTGAACATCACGGTTCAACAATTCTTCGATTTTATCAAAAATCAAATCTAAGCCTTTTTGCCAAGTCAAACGTGTAACAATACCAATCAAAGGAATATCCGGATTTTCAGGTAATCCTAATTCACGCTGTAAAGCTAATTTATTCTTTACTTTTTCCTCTTTCCAATTATCGATATTGAAATGATATAAAATGTTTGGATCAGTTTCCGGGTTATTAGTATCGTAGTCAATACCGTTTAAGATACCGATTAAACGGTCCCTTTTCATATTCAAGATAGCTTGCAACCCTTCTCCGTATTCATCTGTCAAGATTTCATTGGCATAAGTTGGAGATACGGTTGTCACCAAATCGCTGTAAAGAATAGCTGATTTCATCATATTGAAACAATTGTCATTTCTTAAGTTACCATTGTAATATAGATGATCGCCTAGAGCGTATAAATCATTGATTAAACGAGGATCGGCTTTACCTTGGTAAGCGATGTTATGAATTGTAAAGGTAATTTTAATATTACGATAGAATTCATAATAGCCGTATCTTTCTTTATATAAAGGAGCAATCATGGCTGCTTGCCAATCATGTAAACTTAAAATATCCGGTTTAATATCTAAATGACTCATCATTTCTAAAACCGCAAAATCAAAATAAGCGAAGCGTTCGTTATCATCATCATAACTATATAAGCCGGGACGACCGAAATAATGTTCATTATCAATAAAGTAGAAAGTAACACCGTCTAAAACTGTTTTGAAAATACCGCAGTATTCACGACGCCAAGAAACCCAGATGTAGTAGCTTGTGACAAATTCCAATGTATCCGCAAATTTCATATCACGATACTTTGGAAGGACAACACTACACTCCACACCTTGTTGAACCAAAGCTTTAGGTAAAGAACCTAAAACATCAGCCAACCCGCCAGATTTAATGAAAGGCGCACACTCACTGCCGACAAATAAAATTTTCATTAAATAACGTCCCCTTCTTTAATATAAAGTGGGTTTGTTTTAGTTCCGGTTAATTCTGTTACTTTTTCAACACTGACTCTTTTATCAACAATGACATTTTCTAATACCGCACCTTCGGCAATTTTTGAACCTGAGAAGATAATACTGTTTTTAATAACTGCTCCTTTTCCGATTTCTACGCCACGTCCGATAATACTGCCTTCAACTTTACCATCAATGATGGCACCGTTTGCCACAAAGGATTTAGTAACACGAGCGTGTTTCTTATATTTTGTAGGAGGTGTATCATTTGTACGTGTATAAATAGGCCAATTGCTTTTGAATACTTGGGTTGAAACATCTAAGTCTAACATTTCCAATGAATATTCTAAATAGTGTTCCATAGAATCAATGCAACGAACATAACCTTTGTATTCATAAGCATTGATTGTTCTTTCATCAGCTAAATAAGATAATGTATCTCTTAAGCCGTAGAATGAACTTAAATGTGTTGCATAATCAATCAACTCAAATAAAACAGAAGCGTTGATAACATAAGTTTCTAAAGAAATATCTCTTTCCTTTTTATTTCCTTTATTCACTTTAATTTCATCAACTTTATTGCCACTCAATTTTAAATAATCACTACCGATGAAAGATTCATCTGCATTGTTGATATGTTGATATACAACGGTGATTTCAGCCCCGCTTTCAATATGAGCATCAACGACTTCTTCATAATCCATTGTCGTGATAATATGAGCCGGAGCAATCACAACATAATCAGGTGCGTTATCTCTGATAAATGCAATATTTTCAACTAAATTGTTGATGTCGTGGTTATATTTTAAATTATTCGCATATTGTTCATTATAAAGTAATGAAATACCGCCTTTTTTAAGGTTGAAGTTCCATTCATTACCTGTCCCTAAATGTTTGAATAAAGATCTAGGGTTACTTTGAATCAAGATACCTACAGCATCAAGATTTGAATTTGACATATTTGATAATACAAAGTCAATAATGCCATAACGACCCAAGTAGCTAACTGATGCTACCGGTCTGTTTTCTGTTAATCCTTTATAAGAAACTTCTGAATGTAAGTTTACAAGTCCGATTGTCTTTGCCATTGTAAAATCCTCTCCTTATCTATTATTGTCGCTAATTAACACAACTTTACTAGCTTCCTTATTGATTTCTGTTCCAGAGCGAACAACACAGTTTTCGTCAACGATGGCTTTGTAAATTTCAGCACCTTCTTCAATAAGAACACCCGGCATTAAAACAGAGTCAACAACCTTAGCTCCCTTGCCGACAAAAACATTATCAAACAATACAGAACCTTCGATTTCTCCGTTGATAACACAGCCTTGTGTCAACATAGAATTTTTGATACTTGCATCTTCACCGATAATTTGCGGATGAGAGAATGTATCTTCTGTATAAATTTTCCAATCTTTTTTCAAATTATATAGATCCAACTCATTTTGATCATCTAATAAGTCCATGTTTGCTTGCCATAAACTATCAACTGTTCCGACATCTTTCCAGTAACCTTCAAATTCATAAGCAAATAAACGTTTACCATCATTCAACATTGCGGGTATAATATTCATACCAAAGTCATGTTTACTGTTTTCATCTTTCGCATCATCAATCAAGTAGCTACGAAGCGCTTTGTACGAGAAAATATAAATTCCCATTGAAGCTAATGTTGATTTAGGTTTAGCCGGTTTTTCTTCAAATTCATAGATAGTTCCGTCTTCATAAGTATTCATAATACCAAAACGGCTGGCTTCTTCTAAAGAAACATTTAAAACCGCAACTGTTAAGTCTGCTTTTCTGTCTTTGTGAGCTTGTAGCATTTTATCATAATCCATCTTATAGATATGATCTCCTGAAAGGATTAAAACATAATCAGGATCATAAGTATCTAAGAAATTAATGTTTTGATAAATAGCGTCAGCAGTACCGGCATACCAAGTTGCCCCTACTTCTCCTCTTTCACGTGCAGGAAGAATTGCCGCTAATGAGCTACTTCCGTCTAAGCCCCATTTACTTCCCGCACCTACATAAGTTCCGAGCAACACTGATTCATACTGTGTCAACACACCGACAATATCGATATTGGAATTTGTACAGTTAGAAAGTGGGAAATCAATAATACGATACTTGCCGCCAAAATATACGGCTGGTTTTGCTACTTTGGCTGTTAAAGCTTCCAAACGTGTACCGCGTCCGCCAGCCAGAATCATTGCAACCATTTCTTTTTTCATACTTTAATTTTACCTCCTTGAGCGTTTTTTGTAACCGCTTTTTATAATTTTATTTTAGCATACTTCCAAGTGAATTGAAACGCTTTCTTTAACTTTTTATAAAAATTTAGTTTTTCCTTGATTTGTCTTGTAAGAATCTTTCGAATAAGCATAATTTGTAATTTTAAACATATATATACAACAGTGAAAGGATGGTGAAAGTTATCTCATCAAGATGTAAATATGTAACTAAAGATATTGACTTATTAGGACGACTGATGCGTGCCGAAGCTATTGGAGAGGGTAATTTCGGCATGCTGCTAGTAGGAAATGTTGTCATTAACCGTGTCGTTGCCAATTGTGATGTCTTCCGTAACACCACCACAATCAGAGAAGTTATCTATCAAAAAAATGCCTTTGAAGGTGTCGGTGCACCGCTTTTTGTAGGCTCTGCGACAGGTAAAGAAAGAGAATTGGCTTTAAAAAACATTCAAGGCTACCGAGCTGAACCGGCTAATCGGGCCTTATGGTACCGTAATCCCGGTGCAACTGTCCCTTGTCAGCCATTTTGGTATGGTGATTTTTCGGGACGCTTTAAGCAACATTGTTTCTATAATCCTGAAGACAGTTTAGGATGCAATTTATAAAAGGAGGAATTTATTTATGGATTATCAACAACCAGATTACAATTACCAAAATCCCTATACGACAGCTAAAGCTTCTTTAGACCGTCAAACTTTTGTCCCACAAAACCCAACTCAACCAACCCCAACACCTTATATCCAACCTCAGCCACAACCCCCATACCAACAGCCATACCCTCAAGGTCCTTACAGTTCACCATACGCACCAACACCGGTGTACATTGAAGAATCGTATATTGAAAACATTTTGCGTTTGAATAAAGGAAAAGTGGGAACCTTCTATTTTACGTATACTGACTCTAATGAATGGCGTGATCGTGTTTATAAAGGGGTTATTGAGGCAGCCGGAAGAGATCACTTGATTATCTCTGATCCTAAAACAGGTAAACGTCTACTACTTCAGTTAATTTACTTTAACTATGCTGAATTTGATGAAGAAATCGCTTATGATTATCCATTTCGCTAACCGACTTTAATGTCGGTTTTAGTATATCTTAAGCCCTTTTCACAAAATCTAAATCAAGCTAGGTCATCATACCATAACAGCTCGCTCACTTTATGTCTTTATTTGTCCAAAATCTATCCACTAAGATGCCATCATCTATAGCCTTTAACTTTTTCAAAGACACAAAAAAAGCCGACTTGTCGGCTTAATATGCATAACGTTTTAAGATGTAGCCTAAGCAAGAAATAGCAAAGGCGACGATAGGCACTAAAAACATAGGCGTAACAAATCTAGGCAACCAATAAAAAATCAACGGTACTGTTTTTCCCATATAGAGCCATAGCCCCCACCCACTAATCAATGAGCGTAGACTAACACCGATGAAAGTGACTAAATATAACTTATCGTAAGAAAATAGTCCTTCCTGTTTTCGCTTGTTTCCAAAATACCATAGAAGTCCAATCGAGCCTAAACAAAAGCTTACAAACGCCAATAATAAAATACTATTAACGACATGGAAGCCACCCTCAAAAGAAATCATCTGAACACTTTGTTGAGCTTTGCTTGTCCCTTGACCCATCTTTGATGAAAGAAGAATCACGAAAATCGTATAAATGGCCAATCCTATACTTAAAGGTGTCAGCAATGAATGTTTGATGGGATGTTTCTTGAACCAAACATAAATTAAACCGGGGACCAGACCAATCATAATTTCAGATACGGTAAAAATAGGATTCCAAGCACCACCTGTCAGCAACAAATAGCTTAGCGTGTCATAGATAGCCGCAATAGCTGTTCCAGCTACCGGTCCTAAAACAATGCTACCAATCACTAAAGGTACAGCTGTAAAACCGATATTTTGACTTGCTCCGCCAAAGTTCAGTTTTAAAGTTACGGGGATACCTGTTACACGGGTAATTCCTCCACCTAAAAGGAATGCAATCGCCACCAAAAAGGCACCCATGACGATCGTCTTGGTGTTAAATGTTTTTTTCTTATTCAATTGTATAACCTCTCTTTCCCAGAGGCCGCTAATCAGCGGATGCAATAGACTACCGCAACATTGTTTTCGTCCTTAACCGACATCCCATGTTAAGGCACTTCACGCAGTCTATCTACTCTGATAGACATATCTTAACACAACCTCTGCAAATTGCAATTTTTTTATTGCAGTTTTTGTCTAAACTGTGAAATAAAATGTAAAGAACCACAGACAATTACCAATTCATTTAGCTTTCCTAAATTAGAAAGAGCATCATCAATACTATCAAAATAGTAAGTTGCTTCTAATTCATCAGTTTGTTTTTGCGTCAAGGCTCTTTCGTCCTCAAACTGACAAACACATAACTCATAACCCGCTTGGCAAATCATTTCTGCCATTTTTTGATAATCCTTGTCTTTTAAAGATGCATAAATTACACTGACTTGACGGTTATTTCTAATCTTTTCAATAGAAGGAAGCAATGCTTCAAAGGCACTGATGTTATGAGCACCATCTAAATAAATATCCTTATGTCGATAGTTGTAATATTCAAAACGTCCGGGCCACAAAACATTATGTAAACCTTGTCTAATCACTTCATCTTGGATATGGGGGAATAACGTTTGAACGACTTCGATGGCTAAACAAGCATTTTTAATTTGATAGTTAGCGACAGGACCTAAATCAATATTCTCTATACCTTTATAACTAAAGACGGTTGTATCTTGTATAGGTGCCTCAACCACATGAAGTTGACTATGTTTAAGTTTAGCTTCTTTTTCGATTACTTCTTGTAAAGATGGCTCCATACTTGAAATAAAGACAGGACAACCTTCCTTAATAATCCCGGCCTTTTGATAAGCAACATCGCTTAAAGTCGGTCCAAGCTGTGCTAAATGATCGTATCCGATATTGGTAATAACACTAGCTAAAGGAGAGCTTAAAATATTGGTTTTATCACTTCGTCCACCTATTCCGGCTTCAATAACGACAAGATCGACCTTCTTCTCATAAAAATAAACAAAAGCCAATAAAACATCTGCTTCAAACATTGATAAGCCATATCTCTCAATACTAGGATAGTAGCAGTTCAACAAATTTAAAAAATCTTTGTCATTCATGATTTTTTGTCCAACACGAAAGCGATCTTGGTGACTAATGATATAAGGAGAAGTAAAAGTTCCAACTTTCACCTTAGCTTTAGTCAAAATATTGGCAATATAGTTAGCGGTACTTCCCTTACCGTTTGTTCCTGTCACATGAATACAGGGTATTTTATCATAAGGAATCTCTAAAATATCCAAAACTTCCTTAAAATGTTTTAAATCTGTTTTATTTCGTCTGGCAATCAAAGCTTCAATAGCCTCTTGAACATTATCAAACATTATTTTCCTCCTTTATAAAACAATCTCATAAAATTATCAACTCGTTTGGCCCAAGCCCATTCATTATGGCTGTCTTGCCCAACATATCGGAAATGTAAATTTTCAATACGAGGCTGTAATTGAGCTAAGATATTCAAATTTGAGCTGCGATACCACTCGTTGACTTCATCTTGCCCACACCCCTCATCGCTACCGATGTCAAAATAAAAACACTCGACATCATCTAACTTAGCCGAAGCGATAAGTTCGGCAAACTCATTTTCATAAAACCAAAAAGCTGTCGAAAGTGCAGCACATTTAGGAAAAATATCGGGATACGCCAATGTCGCATAAGCCGCAATAATTCCACCCATAGAACTTCCGATAATCGCCGTGTCACTTGGCAATGTCCTAAACTTTTTATCTATCATCGGTTTTAAATCATGGATAATCCATTGGATATAAGCATCACCATCACCGCCGATAATCATTCCCTCAACTTGCGTTTCGTGAAAACTTAAATCCTCATCAATTGGCCATGGACCATATTCATTTTCTCTTTGAAACGGCTGATTTTGACCACAATAAATAGCCACCATAATAATATCAAGATGATTTTTCTTAACATAGTCCATCAAACCCCAACTTTTCTTAGCATAGGCTTCTTCATCAATAAATGCATTCTGTCCATCATTGATATATAATACCGGATAACGCTTCTTGCTTTTTTTGTAATTTTTAGGCAAATAAATCATAATATCCCTTAACTCACAAGCCGGTTCAATCATCACTTTTTTCCTAAGCAACATAAAATACCTCCTAAAAACAAAAAAACGACATTGCGCTTTTCTTATTCATCTTTTGAAGAGATAGCATCTTCAGGTAGAGGAATCACTGTTTCTTTATCTTTAGTAAATACCCAATTTTTACGGGCATAGCGAGTGATATAATCTTCATCATCTAATAAAGAGATTTCCTCCTCTAGCCTTTGACATTCTTCCTCAAGGTCGGCTAATGTGCTTTTCGCATTCGCCAAATCCATCGAACGCTGATACAAGCCACATAAACGACCGGCGAATGTAATTGCGGCTATACAGATAATCGCCCCAAGAAGCAAACCCAAAATACGTGTTTTATTCATTTGTCTTTTTCTTCGTTGTGCCAAGTCGTTTCACCTTCCTCATACTCTTTTTTAGTATAACACGGATTTTACGGAAAATGAAGCGAAACGGTGAAAAAAGCCAACGAAAAAAATACATCACAGATTCTAAATAACGTAAGTAACCATTTTGAAACCCACTAATATAAAAAATAATGCCTATTGCAAAAGATAAAAACAAGTATAAATTAAAATGCCCGCCGTTGAGATAAACAATCACGAAAAAATAAATGCCAATCATAGCACAATCAAAGCAGGCTTCTAAAATATAACGTACCCACTTCCATTTCAAATAGAAGCAGGCACGATTGTAAAACCCATAACCAAATCCAAAAACAAGTCCATAGCCAAAAGAAGCGATGATGGATTGGAATTGTAGATCCAGACTCATCTATTTTAATAATTTACCAAAGAATTTATCTTTGTTTGCCTGCTGTGTTTTTTTATTTGAAACGTAAGCCAAAGAAATGATATTTCCTTTGATGGCAACTTCCGAACGATCTTGATCAAAGCGAACTAAAGACAAATCTGTTCCGGTGATATTCAAATAGCCTAAAGATGTTTCAATTAAAAACTCACTTGGGTCAAAGCTTTCGATATTTTTTACGCCTGAAAGCTCTACAGACTTACGATCTTTAATACTGACATTGTGAAACGGCGTATGTTCAAAGCGAATAGTATTAGTGTTATCCATAAAATTAAAACCTCCTCACATTTCAACTTATGCAAGAAGGCTTTGAATTATTCTTCAATTTTTCTATCTTCTAAAAGCTCATACATCAAATGGCTATCATCTTTCAAAACGTGTTCCTTTAACTGAACAACTTTTATCACAATTTCACGGCGTCCGAAAACCACCTTAATGACATCGCCGATTTGAACTTGATAACTAGGCTTACATACTTTATCGTTCACATAGACACGTTCACTTTCAGCCATTTCTTTCGATAGTGTTCTTCTTTTGATAATACGGGAAACTTTTAAATATTTATCTAGTCGCATCGCAATCCCCCTCCATTGAGGATTATACCATTGCGGCTAGTAAAAGTGAAGCTGTAAAACGGAAAATATCATCGCTGACACTAGCTAAAGGTACTTTTTCAGCCATGAAAATCAACGAACCTACTAAATCGCCATCTAAGACTAAAGGATAAACACAAACATCTTTTTGTTCTCTGAAACTTTCCACAATTTCAAAGTGACTGCCTCGTACAACTTTTCGCTTACTAATCAAATCAACCATTTGATTCGATAAGCTTTTATTCATATACAGCTCTTGATTTTTAGATAAAGCATACGTTACCTCTTGACGATTCGTTAAAAGAACGCTGATAAAATAGGTATTAAACAAAGTTTCTAAAATGCTGTATACCTGCTTATCTAAGGTGCTTAACTCACTGTATTTACGTAGCACAATATCTTTATCTTCGTTCAAGAAAATTTCAATGCTTTGTCCTTCTTGAATTCTTAACTGCTTGCGTATTTCCTTTGGAATAACGATTCTGCCTAAATCGTCAATCCTTCTTGTCATTCCTGTCGCTTTCATGTTTGACCCACACTCCTTTCAAACTAATAGAAGTGTAGTCAAAAAAAGGAATCTTATACAAAAAGGATAGCTATCCTAAATAGATAAAGCTAATTTAGGGTCATTTGTGATAATCGCATCAACACCTTGTTTTTTTAACCACTGCATATCTTCTTTGCGATTGACTGTCCAAGGGTGAACCATAATGCCATGTTGATGGGCATTGGCAATATAATCGTCTAACACACAAGCCGGATAGTAAGGGTGCAAGGCATCGGCTTCAAGGCTTTGTGTATATAACCAAGGTTTGTATAAAGCTTCCATATACAATAAACCTATCTTGGCATCTTTCACAATCTTTTTCATTTTCATCAATGAATAATGATTAAACGATGAATACATGACTTGTTTTTCTAAGCCATACAAAGCAACTAAATCTGCGATTTTCTTTTCTATCCCTTCGTACAAAATGACATCTGTCTTAATCTCAAGGTTTAAGAAAATCCCGCTTGCTTTAGCTAATTGTAACAGCTCCTCTAAACTTGGCACATGGCAAAACGCATATTCACTAGAACCATTATTAGCATTCACTTTTCTCAGTTCTTCATACGTATAATCTTGAATATAACCTGTCTTATCACAAGTGCGATCCAATTTCTCATCGTGCATCAAGATGCAAATACCGTCTTTTGTCAAATGTACATCTGTTTCAATCCCATCTGCTCCTTGTTCAACACAAATTCTAAATGCCTCCATGGTATTTTCCGGTGCATAAGCACTTGCACCTCGATGTCCCCAAACTTTCATCGTATATCATCTCCTCTTTTCTTGTATTATACACAACTTTCAAAAACAAGCAAAGGACAACTCACTTATTTTGATAATTAAAATTTACGAATTAAAATTAAACACAATACTCATTGATAAAAAATTATTTTCACGCTATAATGAAAGCGATAACAAAAACTCTTTAATTGCATGAAACCATTGGTATAAGAGCTTATAAACATATTTTTTTCCAGAGAAGTAAGCATTTCAACAAATGAAACAGATACAATCAATAACACCTCTTCCTATCCTAGAGAGGTTGGAGTTTACAGAATGTATAAAACCGTTACATATACAGGATATTATTACATAGGAAACGGTTTATGCGAGGTTAGACCAAATCTAAAAGTTAAGGTTTATACAGGTTGGATGCTAGGTCTAATTTAACGTGGGGAGTGATCTTAAATGAGGAAATATCAAGTAAAAAAGACAAAATGGTCGATATTGATAATCGTATGTATTTTGCTTGGAGGGTGTACGAAAAAAAAGCGAATTACCACCTTCATCTAACCCCGTAATTATGCCAATAGCCTTTAGCGAGGAACAAAAAGAAATTTCAGACCTAGTTTTTTCTGATATTCATGGTTTTCAGTTTCAAAACATAGCAGATTTTGAAATTAGAATTAACCTTATTCATGAAGGAAAAATTATCCAAAATTATGCAAATATTACATCTAATGTAAGTAATCCTTTAGAAAAATTGCTAATTGGTTATATTCCAAAAAATGACATATATGCTGATATAGCAATAAAAGAGCAATCTGCTTTGGTCAATTCTAACTACATTATCGACAGTGATTTCGCATTTGATCAAGCATTGGAAAATGTTGTAAAAATCAATTATAATCCTAGCACATTTAATTGTTCTGATAATTTAATCATTTTAGCAGCTCTTATAAAAATACCAAATGGTACACATAGCAATAACGATGAAATATGTCAAAAGATTTTAAATACAGAAAATGTCAGTGATGTACAAGATATTTATACTCGACTTGAGCAAGAATTTACCGGCTCTTATTGTTACCTCATTGAAATGCACATAATCGATTAAAATAAAGACCTAAAGTCAACCTACTTAGACTTTAGGTCGCTTCTCATTTCCATCCTTCTTGTATTATGCTTCGCTTTTTGTTAAAATCATATTAAAAGACAAGGAGGGATTTGAATGTATCGTGCTGTATTTTTTGATATTGACGGAACTTTAATCTCAAAAAAGGATTTGAGCATACCAAACTCTTTAAAAGAAGCGTTGCGCTTATTAAAAGCAAATGGAATTTATATTGGTATTGCCACAGGTAGACATACTTTTGAAATAGAAAGCGAAAACTTATTACAAGATTTAGAATTTGACTTTTATGTTACTCTCAATGGACAGTTATGTTTCGAAAATAATCAACTTGTTTATCAACAAGCTATTGCCAAAGAAGACGTTGAAACTCTATTAGATATCTCAGACAAACATCAAATCCCACTATTATTTATTGAGCAAAACGATATGTACCTCAATATGTGTAATGATGATGTCATTAAGGCGCAAGCTTCTATCCACACACTTGTCCCACCTATTAAAGAAGTCGATTGCAACCATCAATTTTATCAAATTTGTGCTTATCTTAAGCCTGAAGATTTACATTTATTTCAAAATTTGCAACATACAACAATTACCCAATGGCACAGTGCCGCTTATGATTTAATTTCAGACCAAGGCTGTAAAACCGAAGGCATTGAAGCTGTCTTGAAGCCGTACGGCATCTCATTAGATGAAGTCGTTTGTTTTGGCGATGGCGATAATGATGCTGATATGTTAAGTCAATGCGGTTTAGGGATTGCCATGGGAGTGGCAAGCGAAAAAGCAAGAGATGCCGCTAATGAAAGCTGTGATACGGTGGAAAACGACGGGATCTATAAAGCCTTGAAAAAGCATCACATGATTTAAAAAAACTACCTTAGGGTAGTTTTTTCTTTGATTGCCATACACTTGCCAAAATATCCTTTAGCACCAACATGGCATCTAAATCATTAAATTGATATTCATCTTGTAATTCTTTTAAAAGTAGAGCGATTTCCCTAGCATAATACGATGTATTCACAATCTCTTGATACTTAGCTAAAATAGGATATTTTCTGCTCCAAGCCTTTGTCCAATCAATTTTATCGGTCACTTTATCACTCGTTTTTTCAATCATTCCCTGAATTTCTTGAATATCCGGATCATAAGTAATCAAATCATCTAAAGATACATGATACATAACTGCCATTTTCTTAGATTGTCGAATATCGGGTAATGTTTCATCGGTTTCCCATTTAGAAACGGTTTGTCGACTGACACCTAATTTTTCTGCTACTTCTTCTTGGGAAAAGCCGGCTTTTTTTCTTGCGTGAAATAAGCTGTTTCCTAATTTCATCTCACTTCCTCCTTTATTTACTATGGTAAGTATAATTGCATAAAGTTCTAAAAGCCACCGCTTTTCCTAGTCAATTTTGCCCGTTTTCTTAACATTAGATAGAAGGTTTAGTGATTGTAAATGAAACGTATCTTTCACCATCGCTCTTATTGATGTAGAGTTCCAACCAATAATCTGCATAATCTCTTGATTCGGTTGTAGTTTCGCCATCGAGTGATGGCGTATTCACGTAAATCTCTAAACAACGCTCATAAAGCTGCTCGGCATCTACATCAGCTAAAGTTGCCATCTTTTGTATATCGTCTTTACTATAAAAGCCACCTTTATTAAGCTCTTTAGATATACTAATCGTTTCGTCCCACCTATCGCCATAATTATAGAAAGTTCTTGTATAATCGTTATCATGATCAAAGAAATCCAAACTCATATAAACGCTAGTTAATTCTTCATCAACTAATTGATAATCTTCATAAAATACAGCCTCACCTAAACTATCCGGATAATCTAGCAAGCGGTCGTAATAAGGCTGAATCTTATCGGCGATATCGGGATAATCAAAACGTAAAACCTCAATATTTTGATAAGATTGATAAGCTAATGCGGGTTCTTGATATTCCTCAACAGCCTCATCAACAAAGTCAATTACCATAGGAATTAAATTGCCTAGTACCCCCACCGCTATACTGATAGCTATAACAATGGTAATAATCTTCATCTGAGATTTAGCCTTTTGCTCTTCGGAAGGAGTTACTTTAGGTTTTGATTTTTTTATCGTTGGATTGACAAAAGGGTGTTGGACAAATTGGGACATAAATTCTTTTTTATTTTCCTCTCTCTTATCATTTCGTCCATTAAGCTTCCTTTCTTTACGGTAAATAAATCCGCAATTAGGACATCTGTTACTCCCTAAAGGAATTGGTGTCGAACATATATCACATTTTCTCATACTGTTTTCCTCCCTACATCTTCAAGCCATTCAAAAATAGCCTTTGCATATTTTTCCTTAGCTGCCAACTGTTCGCTTTCTTCTTCTATATCATAATATGCCATATCTAAATAAGTGATGCTCGATAAAATAACCTCTCCTTGTCGCTGTTGTAAGGTCGGTACCCAATCAATTTCGAGTGTTTCTGTGAGGTTGGTAAAGAAATCTTTTTCTTCTTGACTTGCCCCTTCTTTTCTGGAGTTATCTCTAAATTCTCTAATATCTAAATAATAAACCCCTAAATCTTGTTGGGATTGTAAATAATTTTCCAATAAGGGATAAAACTCAATGCAATCTCTACAATCGCCCCGACCGATATACAAAATAAAATAATGATTGTTTGCCATTTTATCTTGTAACTCTTGATAAGTTAAAGGGGTAATGCCTGTGGTATAATCAATATTTTGAATTTTATCTTCCTTAGTGCAAGCACAAAGTATCATCATCAAAAGACATAAACACAATAACCATTTTTTCAAATCAATTCCCCCTTTGATTATCTTTATTATAACATATTTCGCCAAAAAAAGCATAAATTCTACAAAAAAGGTCTACCAAATCGGTAGACCAAAGCCATATTATTTAGACTTTTGAGGTTTCTCTTGTTTTTCTTGCTTATCTTTCTTTTCCATACCTTCACGATAATTCGCTAAAATAGCAAGAGCAAGATCATCTTCATTTTGATTTTCTGTATCATCTAGCTTTTCTTTTATCGGCATATTATTTCACCAAAGATTCGCCATTCATTTCAGAAGGAATAGGTAAACCTAATAAAGTTAAGATAGTTGGTGCTAAATCACCTAATTTACCGCCTTCTTTTAATTGTAGATGCGTATTTGTAACAATCAACGGTACTTGATTTGTCGTATGGGCAGTGAATGGATTACCATCTTCGTCCATTAACATTTCACTGTTTCCGTGGTCAGCTGTAATTAACATTGTTCCGCCTAATTCAGCCACTTTGTCATAAACTTCACCGACACATTCATCTACAACGCTAACCGCTTTAATCGCAGCCGGGATAATACCTGTATGTCCTACCATGTCACAGTTAGCAAAATTCACAATCACAACATCATGGATATCTTTTTCTAATTCGGCGATCAATTGATCTTTAACCTCATAAGCAGACATTTCAGGTTGTAAGTCATAAGTTGCAACTTTTGGTGAATTAACCAAAACACGAGTTGCGCCTTCGATTTCTTTATCTACACCACCATCTAAGAAGAAAGTTACATGGGCATATTTTTCAGTTTCCGCAATACGTAATTGTTTTAAACCTTGAGATGATAAGTAATCACCTAAAGTATTAGTTAAGCTAGGTAATGCAAATGCAACTTCACCCTTAACTGTATCCGCATATTTCATCATGCAGACAAATGCTAAATTCTGTGGTTTAACAGAAGGCTGCCATACATATTCATCGTTTGTAATGACACTAGACATTTGAATGGCACGGTCAGGACGGAAATTAGCAAAGATAATCGCATCGTTATCTTGAATTGTACCATCAACTGTTGTACTGTGACCCGGAATAACAAATTCGTCAAATACTTCTTCTTTATAAGAATCTTTCACATATTGAACAGGGCAAGTAAATTCCTTACCTTCGGCCTTAACCATATTATTGTAAGCTAATTCGATACGATCCCATCTCTTATCACGGTCCATCGCATAGTAACGACCTGAAATAGAGTAAATTTCACCGACACCGATTTCTTCCATTTTCTTGCATAATTGTTCAACATAGAAAGCACCGCTATCAGGCGCAACATCGCGTCCATCTAAGAAAGCATGAACATAGACTTTAGTTAAACCGTGTTTTTTAGCCATTTCCAATAAAGCATAGATATGTTCGATGCTTGAATGCACACCACCATCTGAAAGCAAGCCCCAGATATGTAATTTCGAATCATGTTTTTTAGCGTGTTCAATCGCATTTAATAATTTTTCATTTTCGAAAAAATCACCGTCTTGGACAGCCTTATTGATTAAAGTTAAAGACTGATAAACAACACGTCCGGCACCGATATTCATGTGTCCGACTTCACTGTTACCCATTTGTCCTTCCGGTAAACCGACAGCCATACCACTGGCATCAATTTTTGTCGTTGGATAGATTGCCTGTAAATCATCTAAATTTGGTGTATTGGCAAGTTTTACCGCATTGCCAACGGCTGTTTCTCTTAAGCCATAGCCATCAAGAATACATAATACTATTGGTCTTTTCTTCATCGTTTAAAATCCCCTTTCACATTCCACATTATAGCGCAAAACACCCTTATAAGCAACATAATTACTTACTTCTTTGTTGTGGGTGTACAAAGAAAATACAATCCGAACAAACACAATAGAAGTGGCCAATATTGCTTTACATTCGCAATGAGTTCGCTGATAATGCCATTAAATTCACTTGTATGATCTAAGGTTAACAAAACCCCTAACATCAATAAAATTAAACCGATATTTTTTCTTGTATCCAAAACTCATCACCCCATCTTATTGTAGCAAATAGATAGAGGCATTTTTTGTCAATTATTCTAAGCTTTCCAGCAATCTTTGCCCTAAAGTTAAAAAATATGCAACCTCAACGCTTTCTTTACTCATTCTAGAGTAAACCATCACTTTGCCATCTTTATAATCCAAGCGATTTGAGTGGATTAAGGCATTGATATCCTGACGCTCACTATTTGTAATAGTCACATATTGATTTTCAACCATCTTGCGAATAATCACTGCCATGAGTGCCATGGATAACTCAAGATCGCAATAACTAGTCGCTAAGTCTTTTTCAATTACGCTTGGCGAAATCGATTTATATTGTGATTCCATACGCTCAATTTGATTCATAATGACTTTAACATCATGCATCGTTGCTTCTAAGCGCTCTTGAAAACATTCTTTTAAATTCTCTCTATGATTCATAGAAAAAGCGGACGGTTTCCCGCCCGCAATGCTTATTAACCTAAATTGTTAATCATGGCAATATATGAATCCGGTTGTAAAGAAGCACCACCGACTAATGCACCGTCGATATTAGGTTGTTCTAATAATGCTTTGATACCTTCAGGTTTAACTGACCCACCGTATTGGATACGTACTTTATCAGCTGTTTCCTGACCAAACATTTTAGCTACTTCATCACGAATAATCGCACAAGTTGTTTCAGCGATTTCGTTAGTTGCTGTTTTACCTGTACCGATAGCCCAAACCGGTTCGTATGCAATAACAACTTTTTCCATACATTTCGGACAGCAGTTTTGGAATGCTTTATTTGTTTGGCTACGAACAACTTCTTCAGTTGTATTAGCTTCAAATTGTTCTAAAGTTTCACCGACACAAACGATTGGTGTGATGTCATTTTTGATTGCCTGTAATACTTTTAAGTTAACAGTTTCATCTGTTTCACCAAAGTATTGACGTCTTTCAGAGTGTCCGATAATAACCCATTCAATACCGATTTCTTTCAACATTTCAGCACTTACTTCTCCGGTATAGGCACCGTTGTCTTTAAAGTGTAAGTTTTCAGCTGAAACGATTAAGTTTTTAGCTTGTTTTTTAGCTTCTTGTAATGCTAAGTAAGGGACAGCAATCCCCCAAGTCGCACTATCTTTTACTTCTTGATCAACTGCTTCGATGAACGCTACTGTTTCCGCAATAGTTTTATTCATCTTCCAGTTTCCTACGATAATTGGTTTTCTCATTGTTATGATCTCCTCTTATTTATCATCAATTGCAGCAATACCAGGAAGCACTTTACCTTCCATATATTCTAAGCTTGCGCCACCGCCAGTTGAAATGTGAGATACACGATCAGTGTAACCTAATTTCATAACCGCAGCTGCAGAGTCACCGCCACCGATGATTGTATTAGCACCTTCAAGGTTAGCTAATGCTTCACATACAGCAATTGTACCTTTGGCAAAAGTATCCATTTCAAATACACCCATAGGTCCATTCCATAAAACAGTTTTAGCCCCTTGTAAAGCTTCTTTGAATAATTCAACAGATTTTGGTCCGATATCTAAGCCCATGTAACCTTCAGGAATGTCACCGTCAACAACTTTAATATCGCCATCTTCACCGAATTTGTCTGAAATAACAGTGTCAATCGGTAAAATCAATTTACCGTTAGCTTTATCTAAGAATTCTTTAGCTAAAGCAACGCGATCTTCTTCTAATAATGAATTTCCGATTTCACGGCCTTGAGCTTTAGCGAAAGTATAGCTCATACCACCACCGACGATAACTTTATCAGCGATTTTCAATAAGTTTTCAATAACGCCGATTTTATCAGAAACCTTAGCACCACCTAAAATAGCAACTAATGGTCTTTCCGGATCATCGACAGCTTTTCCGATGTAGTTAATTTCTTTTTCTACTAAGAAACCGGCTGCTGATGGTAAGTGTGCAGGAATACCGGCAGTAGATGCGTGTGCTCTATGCACTGAACCGAAAGCATCTTCAACAAAGATGTCACCTAAACTAGCCCAATAAGCACCTAATTCAGGATCGTTTTTGCTTTCACCTTTTTCATAACGAGTGTTTTGAACTAAGATTACTTGTGCATTATCAGCATTTTTCACAGTATTTTCTAACGCTTCACCACGAGTGCAATTAACGAAAGTTACCGGTTTACCTAATAATTCTTCTAAACGTACAGCTACACAAGCTAAATCATTTTTAGCTTTATCTTCTTCCGTTTTAACTTTACCTAAGTGTGAGAATAACACAACAGCTTTTGGTTCGTTTTCAATCAAATATTTGATTGTAGGCAATGCTTGAACGATACGGTTATCGTTAGTGATTGCTCCTGTTGCTTTATCTCTAGGCACGTTGAAATCAACGCGGACTAAGACTGTTTTTCCTTTAACGTCAATATCTCTGATTGTTTTTTTGTTCATGTTCTAATCCCTCCATGTGCAAATTATAACATTGTTTTGAATTGTTGTAAATCGTTGTTGCACTTTTATATCTAGGAAAATTTAAAATCAATTAATCATAGGCACAAAAAAGAATAGATAGCATACCTTAGCAATGAGGTGATGAATACATGTATCCATTTTATTTAAGACAAGACCAAAGTATATGGGCAAGTATTGAAGATTTACCTAACTTAGTTAAACAGCAAGTTTTATTGATTGACTTAAGGCGTTTTGAGGATTTCAATCAATTCCATATTCCCGGTTTTATTTCTAAACCGTATCGCTACATTCGCTCTTGGTTACCTGAATTAAATTTACAAGTCCCGGTTTATTTTATTTGTACCCACGGTCAAACAGCTTACGAGCTTGCCTATGAATTAAGAAAAAAAGGTTATCAAAGTTATGCCTTTATAGGTGGTATCAATTATTATTTGCAACTACAAAAACCAAATCAGCATCATTTCTTTTAGAAAAAAAGTGCCGTTAAAAAACGACACATACAGGTTGTGGAATTTCCACGAATTGTTCTGTTTTTTCTAATAAATCCTTGCTTAAATCCATCTTTAAGATTTCTACTTTATTGGCATTTTGACAAGCCACTAACATGATTTTATCATCGTAAATATTAAAGTCACGAGGGGTTTGACCTGTATGCACCATATACAGTAAATAAAGTTTCCCACTTTCTTTATTGACCGCATACATGGCAATGCTGTCATGGCCTCGATTTGATACAAACAAATGCGTTCCCGAAGCACTTAGACGTATCGCTGCGGTACTGCTTTCTCCTTTAAAATGGCGAGGTAAAGTTGAAATCATTTGAATCATAGAAAAAACACCCTCTAAATATCTGAAAACCATAATGGTATTGGCAATTTCATTAACCAAATAGGCAAAATGTCCATCCTGACTGAAAATCATATGTCTAGGTCCAGAGCCGGGAACAACAGCCTGTTCACGTACAGATTGCAACTTCGCCCCTTCATAACTGTACAATACGATTTTATCACTGCCTAAATCAACACTGTAAACAAATTTTTTATCGGGTGTAAAGCCGACACAATGCGCATGCGGACTCAATTGTCGCTGTTTGGGATCGGGTCCATGTCCTTGATGATGCACAACGCTGACCTTTTTTGACACCTTATGCTCATTTAAAGCGTAAGCTGCCGTTGTCCCAACATGATAATTAGCCGCAAACAAATAGCGATCATCATCGCTGATACAAAGATGTGTATAGCTTCTCCCACTTGAAGCATAATTATCATTTAAAGCTAAATGTCCGTCCGGTGAAATTTTATAGCTGGCAACTCCTCCATGGGTATTTTGCCCTGTCGCATTTTTCAGGGAAGCATATAATAAATCATGCTTACGAATCAAATATGAAGGATAATCAGACGTTAATAAATGTTCGTAAAGCGTCATGTTTAATGTGTTTTCATCAATGTCCAAACAGTAGATGCCCATTTTTTCCTTTTCGCCATAGCTGGCAATATAAGCTTTTGTCATAAAACATCCCTACTTTCATATCAATTCTACCATAGAATAAACCGCTTTCAAAGTAAAAATGTTTTTTTTCATAATTTGTAAAAGGCATCAAAAACTTCAAACAAGTTCAATTATCTTCATTTCGTCGACAATCTTCACCCAAATCCATGTTTAGATTGATTTTTTCCCATAATATTGCGAAAAGGCATTGAAATAAACATAGGAAAAATGCTATCTTATGAAGGAGGTGAAATTTATGAAGAAAATTGCCGTCTTACTATTATGTTTAAGTATGTGGATACCTAACTTAAAAACTGTTGTCAAAGCTGAGAATAACACGCTTACTTTCAACAGTGACAGCGTCGTCTTAATGGACGCTACCAATAAACGTATCCTATATGAAAAAAACGGCTCAGATAAACACTATCCTGCAAGTACAACTAAAATCATGACAATGTTGCTCGGGGTTGAAAAGGGCAATCTCAACCAAACAATGACAATGTCGCAAGAGGCTGCTTTAAGCATCGAATTTGGCAGTAGTCATATCTCTTTGCTTCCGGGCGAAAAAATGCTCTTGAAAGATGCGCTTTATGCCACAAGTTTAGCTTCCGCTAATGATGCTGCCAATGGTGTTGCGGAAACTATCGGAGGCAGTATTGATGACTTCGTGAAAATGATGAATGAGCGTGCCAAAGCGATTGGCTGTACGAATACTAATTTCGTCAATCCACATGGTTTACATGACAAGGACCATTACACCACAGCTATTGATTTGGCGATGATAATGAGCGAAGCCAGTCAAAATCCCGCTTACATTGAAATCACATCTGCCAAGGAAGTCGTCATTCCTTCTACAAATAAAACCAAAGATGAACGTTACTTATATACGACCAATCGTTGTATGGACGACGAAAGTGAGTATTATATTCCGGAAGTTATTTGCGGTAAATCAGGTTACACCGATCAATCTGCCAGCTGTTTTGTCGCTTATGCGAAAAAAGGTGATGTCCAATTAGTCGCTGTCTTGTTGAGTGCTCCTTCAAGCACTGCCTACTATCAAGATTTACAAACAATCTTTAATTACGGCTTTAGTCAGTATCAAAGTTATCAAGATGTCAATCAGCTTTTCACAGATACAAAAATACCACACAATTTTTATGAAATAGGTGGACAAATTGCACTTGAAAAACCATTTATTCCTTTTACATATCAGGAAGGTGAACTTGAAAAATTTCAAATAAAAACAACATACAACGACAATGCCAAAAAAAGTGTTAAAGGTGAGGTTGTCGGGAAAGCCACGCTTTACTATGATACAACTGTTTTAGGCTATCGAAATATCATATTGGAAAAAGAATTAAATACACCTTGGGGCATTGCCCTTCAATTTATTTTAAATTTGCTTAAATGGTTAGTCATTTTAGCCCTTGGCGTTATTGTAGGTGCGGTTATCGCTAAAAAGTTTTATACCCGTTACCGCAACAATAAACACAAAAAAAGAAGGAAAAGATAGGAGAATTTCATGCCATATACTTATTTATTATTTGATGCCGATGATACTTTATTTGACTTTCAATTAGCCCAAGAAAGAAGTTTAGATGAAGTCTTAACAACCATCGGCTTACCGCTTAGTGCCAAAGACGATTACAAAACCATCTCACATGGTTTATGGCGTCAACTAGAAAAACAAGAAATCACCTTGGATACCCTAAAACAGCGTCGCTTTAACGATTTATTAAAGCTCTACCCTACCACATATCCAAAAGATGTCGAAGCGCTTTATGAAGCAACACTTGCCAAACACGATGAGCTACTACCCTACGCTAAAGAAACCTTAGAAAAACTAAAAGATAAGTATCATTTGGTTTTAATTTCCAATGGAATGCCTAATATTCAATATCCTCGTCTGAAAACCTCCGGTCTTGAAAACTATTTTGATGTCATCTTTATTTCAGATGAAATAGGAGCACAAAAGCCTTCAACGGCTTTCTTTGAGGCTGTCTTTCAGAAAATCCAAGTCCCGAAAGAACAGTGCCTTGTCATTGGGGATTCACCCACAAGTGATATTGCCGGTGGTTGTCGCTTTGGACTTGATACTTGCTTTATCAACTTTGAAGGTAAAACCATTGAAGAAGCCACTTATTGTGTTGCAGGATACAAAGAACTCTTAGCCCTACTTGAATGTGCTTAAGCATAAGCACATTTTTTCTTTTAAAATGATGCTTTCCCCACTTTTGATAATCACCATTTTGAAGCATAAAAAATCCGGCAAAAAATGTTCATAAACATCTTTACCGGAATTTTTTTGATATTCAATAGTTCCCGTCATACTATCAAATATCTTGTCGCAAATCTTCGACACAATCCCAAATCCATGTGCAAAGTTGTTGAAAATGTCCCTCAACTTCTTCTAAAATCCTTTTGGCGACAAAATAAGCTTTGTCTGCTGTATCTGCATCTATCAGCCCACCTAAAAGTGCTTTTGATAAATCTTCTTCATCAAGCAAGATAGAATCATCTTTGGTGAACACAACATCTAAAAATAAGTCATCAAAGCCGGGAATCCCGTCTTCATTCAATTCATTTTTAAACACAATATCAAAATAACATTGAATAATCTCACCCTTGTCATCGACCATAACGGTCAAAGAATACTGTTCCTTATCAGGAAAAAGCATGTACCAAACATATCCGTTATCAGCAATTTTCAATCTTTGACGATGCATGAGAACATATAGTGGCTTCTTGACTTTAATTAAATCCAATCGTGTCACATACCCTTGAAAATCAGGCTTTTCGACATAGCAGCATCTAAACTTCTTTTCTTTTATTCTGCTCCAAGACGGGCGGTTTGCGAGCTTGTGTTTAATTTTCATTGTCGCTCCTCCATCATCTCTATACTGTTATTTTACTTGTTTTATCAAGGCAAGGCAAGTTTTAAATACAAATTTTTAATATCCCTTGATTTTAAAGCGGAAATGCAATTCCTCATTTTTCGGCAATAAATATTCATCATGCGTTTTAGCACCCCAAGTATTATCGCCTGCAACACCCATCTGCATCGCATTGATTCTGACTACAGTTTGATATGGGATTGGCAATTCATCAACATGGGTTGCGTTATCAATTTCGTTAGGTAAATATCTTAAGACAGATAACTCACATACATCACTTGTAATTTCCAAAGCATGATTTTGTCCGTCACTAATCCAAGCTTTTCTTACACCACACCGATTGCCACATTCTTGCGGCATTAGGTAAGGTGTAAAATTATCATCAATATCATAAGAGAAAATGCCTAACCTTGCCCCATGAATACGGTCAACATAATTTTCTTCCGGTCCATAACCATAATAGGTTACTTCTTCAAAATCTAATGGCATACTCATCATATAGCCAAATTCCGGTGCTTCAATCGTCTTTTCAGAGGGGTGCAATGTCATATCTATTTCCACTGCCCCAAAACTATCCACACGATAAACCACATCGACATAGCTTTCATCATCAGGCCATAGGATATGTTTATACATGACTTCTAAATAGGTTCTGTTTTCATCAGTTCGATAGCCCTGATAAATGATTTGTTGATAAAGACTTGCACTTTGCCAACGTCCATATCTAAAACCGTATTGATTAGCTGTATCATTTTGGGTTGCCGGTCTAAAGAAATTTGGTCTTGCAATACGCCCATGCAAGTAGGCTTTACTAGCGTAAGTATAGTCTGTCAAGCCTTTCATATTGAAGAAAACATGGAAGTTTTCCCCCACTGCACCGACATTAAAGCCGTCATAACTAATACGTAAAGCATTGATTTTAGTGGCAGTTGCCTCTTTTTTAGCTGTTGCATAAACAATTTGATCAAAAGCAACTTCATAGCCTGCTTGTGCATAAATTGTATCTTCATGCAACAAAGCACTGACCGTTATCGTATATTCACCAAATGATGTCATTTCTTCTAAAAACGGTAATGCCACTGTAACTGAAGCCTTTGGCTGACAATCAATGACATCGCTAAACTCAGCAATGAGCTTACCTTCATAAGCTAGACTAAAGCGAATATCGTAAACATTGAGGTTTGTAAATAAATGCCTATTTTTAATCACAACCTCTTCTTCTTCAAAGCTAAAACTTATCGGCTGATAACAATATTTCACTTCTTGCATTTTAGGTGTTAAGCTACGATTGGCAAAAACGATACCATTACCACAGAAATCAAAATCGCTAGGTCTTTCTTGGAAATCCCCACCATAGTGGAGTTTGCCGTCTTTTAAAATAGCCTGATCGACGAAATCCCAAATAAAACCACCTTGATATTGAGGATATAAGTCAACTAAATCAGTATATTTATGTAAAGCACCATTGGAGTTACCCATAGCATGAGCATATTCGCAAAGAATAAACGGTTTATCATCATGTTCATCTAAATATTGCGCCACTTTGTCTGCCGGCGTGTACATTTGACTTTCAATATCACTGATTTGATTATTGCGTCGGTCATTAAACACACCCTCATAATGAACTATACGTCGTGGATCTGCTTCCCTAAAATATTCAGACATCTCAAATAGTGTTTCCCCGCCAAATGACTCATTACCGCAAGACCAGATTAAAATAGATGGGTGATTTTTATCTCTTTCATACATACTTCTAGCCCGGTCTAATACAGCATGACGGAATTTAGGATTATCATTAGGTAAAACTTTATCCAGATTAAAACACTCTTTGGCAACTTGCCATGTCCCATGCGTTTCTAAGTTTGTTTCATCGATAACATATAAACCTAACACATCACACATCTGATAAAAAGATGTCTGATTTGGATAATGAGAAGTTCTCACAGCATTGATATTATTTTGTTTCATAATCAATAAATCTTGATAGATGAGTTCATCACTGACAACACGACCGGACACCATAGAAAATTCGTGGCGGTTAACACCATTAAAAATAATGCGTTGCCCATTCAAGTACATAATGCCTTTTAAAATCGCAAACTCTCTTAAGCCAAGCAACGAAGATACAATTTCAGCTAAATTGCCATGTTCATCATAAATATATAAGATAACTTGATACAAATAAGGATCCTCGGTACTCCATAAATGCAAATCCTCATTGATGTTCATTTCAAAACCAACTTTTGCCTCTTTGAAATCGACGCTCTTACTAACAACGACATCACCATCAGCATCTAAAATAATTGCCCCTACTTCACCTTTAGAAGCCTTCAAAAAACTTAAATCTAGGCCGATATGTGCCTTGGTATAATTCTCATATAAATCAGACACAACACTCAAATCATACACATGCACATCAGGTAAAGCATATAATGTCACATCTCTGAAAATACCGCTAAAACGCCAAAAATCTTGATCTTCAAGCCAGCTTGCACTCGAGTATCGGAAAACTTGAACAGCTAATTTATTACGCCCTGCCACTACATAAGGTGTAACATCAAAATGGCTAGGTGTAAACGAGTCCTCGCTATAACCTACAAAAATACCATTCATATAAATCGCAAAGGCTGTTTCAACACCATCAAAAGTAAGATGTAACGCTCTTCCTACAAAATTATTCGGTAAATCAAAATACTTAACGTAACTACCAATCGGATTTTCATGTTCGGGGATTTCCCCGATGTCCAATTGCTCTCTTGCTGTCCATGGGTACATTGTATTTACATAGACAGGAGTCCCATATCCCTGCATTTGAATGTGTCCTGGTACCTCAATATCGTCCCATGATTGACAATCGCAAGCTAAAGCCTCAAAGCCATCAATTGTTCCTTGCCAATTTTTAGCATAGTGAAACTTCCATTTCCCATTTAATTTCAAGGCATTCGATTGTGTCCCATTCGCAAAATCCTTTTCATCTATATACCATGTATGGTCTGAATGAGCAGGTAAACGATTAATCGCAAAGATGGTCGGATCTTTTAACCACGCATATTTAAATTCCATAACGTATCCCTCCTATACCTATTATGATACAATATTTTTAAAGTGATAAAAAGAAATATTATCAGAAAGTTCACTTTACAACATCTCTTAAAATCGCTATAATATTTTTGTCAATGCGGGTGTGGTGGAACGGCAGACACGCTATCTTCAGGCGGTAGTAAGGCAACTTGTGTGGGTTCAAATCCCATCACCCGCACCAGACTGATTGGCAACTCGAATCTTTATGTTTCGAGTTTTAATATGTTTAAAAATATAACTGAATAGTTAAGCGAAGATGTCCATTTAATAAATATCTGTATATCGCCACTTTCAATGAACGTGTATAGGAGGAACTTATGAAGAAAAAACCAATAACAACATTATTTATGTTAGAATCATTAGATGGAAAAATCAGTAGTGGTAATAGTGATCATCTTGATGCTGATAAAGATTGGTCTAGAATAGACGGGGTTAAAGAAGGGTTACATCAATACTATGAAATTGAAGCAACCACAGATTTTTATTCATTAAATACCGGTAGAGTTATGTCTAAAATCGGTGTCAACGAAAGAGGTGAATATCCTGATAAAGTCAATTGTAGATTTATTATTATAGATAATAAGCCCCATTTGAATGAAAAAGGAATAGATTATATATGTCATTGGATTGATAGACTTATCCTTGTAACCACAAACAAAAATCATATCGCATATTCATTACAAGAAAAATATAATAATCTTGATATATTATTTTATGATACTTTAAATTTAAGTGCTTTACTATCTGATATGGCAGAAAAATATGATGCAGAAGCGATTACAATTCAATCCGGCGGAACATTAAACGGGAAATTTTTAAGAGATAATTTAATTGACTATGTAAACATAGTAATCGCTCCATTATTAGTAGGCGGAAAAGACACATCAACTTTAATAGATGGAGAATCCATAACCTCTTCTCAAGAACTTCATAAATTAAAACCATTGCAATTAGTTGAATGCAATCAATTAGAAAACTCATATATTCAATTAAAATATAAAGTCATAAAGTAAAAGTTCTAAACACTCAGTATATATTAACTATTAAAAACAGATGATTTTGCCAAATAGGCAAAATGACTGTTTTTTATTTTAAGGTTTATCATCGTCATATAAAAAATTAAAAATCCTATACAAAAGCCATGTAAACTCACTATAACAAATTTCATATATGCCTATCTTTTTTTAAAGTTACTTGGATTTCAAGACATTGAAATTTAATCGGCTTTAGCTTGCGCTGAAAAAAGTTTTACTAAAAAATTTTACTCTATTGACGCAAATTTTTTATTATCGTATCATTAAAACGAGCAAGATCTTACCGACATGATTGATTCCGGCCTTGCCGTATCGAGCCGTAAGAGATACGCAGAAAA
>CAJUOR010000004.1 GCA_910588165.1 uncultured Thomasclavelia sp. | reverse complement strand
TGCTTTTTTAACTATCACTATATTTTAATGCTGGATACCAAAGTCAGGTTTTATATCTAAATTTTCATGAAGTCAATATTTTTTTGTATTTTAACACAAAATCAGTATAGTCCCTTTGTTTAAAGTAGTTTTTCCATCTTCCTCGACATAAATCCTATCAATAAAAACGACGTTTTCATCGATGTCTTAAAGTGCTGTGTTCAAAAAAACACCCTTAAATATGCCATATAAAAAAGGCAATAAACTCAATTGAGCCCATTACCTTTCCATCTCGATTAAAATAGCCTACACAACAAGTAGATTAAAATACCGTATACCTTTCAAATATTTTATCAATCACTACTTTTTTATAATACGTAGATTATCAATAGATATTTCTATCTTTTATTGCGCTAAACCTAATTCTTTACGTTTGGCTTCCCACTCTTCGCGATAGCCTGCCATTTCTTCTGTCGTAATCGCATGATCTTTCACGTCCCAATTGACGTATCTGGTAGAATCGCCACCTGTATATGCTTTGGAATATCTGTTAATCGTTGTTACTTGGTAATTCCCTCCGGCTGTAAGCATTGGTACAAAATACGCGTGTTCTAATAGATATGCTTCGGCATTGGCGAAAGCTGTATATCTTTTAGTTGTATCTGTCGTAATGGCATTAGCCTCTTCAACCATTTGGGTAAATTCCGGAATATCAAAATGCGTCACAGCGCCTTCAAGATTATAGGCATCATTGATTTGTCCGGAAGTATTAGTCATCGTATTTAAAACATTGATAGGGTCTTTATAGTCAGGGGACCAGCCGACAATATAGACTGAATAATTACCTTTATCCCTAACATCTGTGTACCATGACTGTGAATAACTTTCGATTTGAACATCAATGAAATCCTCACCTAATACTTCTTCTAACACTGATTTAAAAACAACTAATTTATTTGTGCCGGTTTCATCACCGGATTTCGCATTAACGACAAACTTAATCGGGAAGGTTACGCCTTGAGCAGATAATTCCTCTCTTGCTTTATCACGATACTCTTGAGCTAATTCCGGATTAAAATGATACTCTTGCCATTCGCCTAATTTACCTAATGATGTATAATCTCTACCATCTTCGGTCGTTACAAAATTTTGAGCTGTAAAACCATAGGCACGAACACTTGTCACATCACCGGGGGTTGAAACTTCATTATACTGATCAGCATCAATTCCATAGAATAAAGCTTTACGGAAGTTTTCATTATTGACCGCTTTATTAGAATTTTCAGCACCTTCAAATCTAGCTGCATTATTCATCAACATACCGTAAACACTTCGAGATAAATCTTGTTGCACAAGATATTGATTGCCTTTATTTTGTTGGGAAACAACCTGAGTTGCAGATAATGGGGCATAGTGAAGTTCGCCACGTTCAAAATATTCCAATGCCGATTCCTCATCTTTAATTGAAATAATTGAAACAGTATCAAACAATTTTGCTTCTTTATCCCAATAATTTTCATTTTTAACTAATGTTTTGGAATTATCTCTGGTATAATCCTCCATCACATACGGTCCACAATATAGAATTAAATCCGCCGTTGAGCCAAAGCGTCTAGTTCCTTCAATCCCATCTTTATCAGGAATAGATTCAATAAACTGACGATTTGCCGGTCTAAATGATGAATACTGAGCCGCTGAGATAAAATAAGGTTTACCTCCGTTTTCCATTGTGTACTGAACAGTATAATCATCTATGGCTTTAACCCCGACATCTTTCATATCCGCTTTTTTACCGTCTAATTTGTTTTGGTAATAGTTTTTAGCTCCTTGAATCAAGAACGTCATTTCCAAATTGCCTGATACATTGTCCGGATTTAAGATATACTCAACAGAATACACAAAGTCATCAGCCGTAACTTCGCCATATGCTTTGCCATCTCTAGTCATCCATTGCACACCTTTTCTTAAATTAAAGGTCCAAACAGAATAGTCATCATTATGGCTCCAAGATTCTGCCAAACATGGAATTGTTTGACCATACCGGTCTGTCGTAATCAGGTAATCGACAAAATTAGTTGTCAAGCGTCCATCGACAGCTAAATAGCTTGTGAGATAGTTTAAAGATTCGAAATCCTTCCCTGCGACAATGTAGTCTTTGAAATTTTTGGTGTCGTATTCTGCTGTGTACTCCACCTTACCTGAGCCACCACAGCCTGCCAACATCAACATCGCCATAGCTGTACTCATTACTTTTTTTGCTTTCATCATTTTTTCTCCTCTCCTTATTAACTCCCTGTAAATAAAAAGCGCTCTTATCCTCAAAAAAGGACGAGAGCGCATCGACTTCGTGTTACCACCTTCATTTTCTGACTTTTCGCAAAGCCAGACTCATCAGGTACGCATAATTGAATATGTACATACCATAACACTTTAACGGGTGTACCCGGAAATGCCTACTTATTTCAGCATTCAGCTCTGTGATGAGACATATCTTTCCATTTGACTTTTTGCACCAACCAAAGCCTCTCTACAAAACTTCCAGATATTTAATTCACTTCTTCGCTTTTATTTATCAGGTTGAGTTGATGATATACTTACTAAAAATAAAAAAGCTACCTTCCTAAAGGACGATTGCTTAAGCTCCGTGTTACCACCTTTGTTCACTGCTTTTTTACAAAAACAGCCTCAGTAAGTATATCCATACTTTACGCTTTAACGGGCGTACCCGGAAACACCTACTATTTTCAGCATTCAGCTCCATGATGAGACATATCCTTCCATTAGTTCTTTCCACCTACCAGAACCTCTCTATTAACTTCCGAATATTTAATTCACTTCTTAGCTTTTCTATGTGAAAATTATAAACAACTTTTCATTTCATGTCAACTATATTTTAAAAATTAGATAAGAAATTCAAAAAAATTTAGAATTATCTAAAAAGATAACCACTTCCATTGTAATTATTGATTGATTGTCCCCCATTGGTCATTTAACTGTTGATAGATCTCTTGCATTTCATCATCTACCTCCTCTAACATCTTAGAACATAAGAAAAGACGTTTGCCAATCTTATCATTAGCGCCATACTCTGATTTATAACGCAAATTATGTTCTAAACTAGCCCACATATCCATACCCATCGTGCAGATTTGAATTTCCACAGGCACTAGCGTTTTGCCATCACTGTTATAAACAGGAACGGTAATAATCAAGTGATAGCTGCGATAACCATTAAGCTTAGGATTTTTGATATAATCGCTTTCTCTGACAAGGACAATATCACGTTGTAATAACAGTCTTTCACGAATATAGTAGATGTCATTGACATATTTGCAAATCACTCGTAAACCTGTAATATCTTGTAATTGCCATAAGCCATGCCTCGATATAGCAAAGCCTCGACGATAAAGTTTTTCAATAATGCTTTCAGGCGACTTAATTCTGCTTTGAATATAATGAATCGGACTATGGGCATAAGTACAACGCATTTCCTCATTTAAGCCTTCTAAAATAGCTTTCGTTACTCCTAGTGCCATACGATAAGGTAACATCAACTGATGATAGGTTTGTTCATTGACAAAAATCTTTTGATAGTCTTGAGCAAAATCGAATTCTCCATGTTTAAATTCCATAACACTTCACTCCTCATATACCTATTCTACCATATCTTCAAGCACAAAAAAACTCTCTATTGGAAAATAGAGAGTTTCATCATTGAATTAAATTATTTAGCTAATTTTTCTTCAACAACAGCTTGAGCAGCAGCCAAACGTGCTAAAGGTACACGGAATGGTGAGCAAGATACATAAGTTAATCCTAATTTATGGCAGAATGCAACTGAGCTTGCTTCTCCACCATGTTCACCACAGATACCTAATTTAATGTTTGGACGAGTAGCTTTACCTTTTTCAACGGCAAGTTTCATCAATTGTCCAACACCTTCTTGGTCAACTTTAGCAAATGGATCTGATTCAAATACTTGTTTAGCGTAGTAATCAGCTAAGAATTTAGCAGCATCATCACGGCTGAAACCGTAAGTCATCTGAGTTAAGTCATTAGTACCGAATGAGAAGAATTCAGCTTCTTCAGCAATCTTATCAGCTGTTAAAGCAGCTCTTGGGATTTCAATCATTGTACCAACTTGGTATTTTAATTCAACACCTGCATCAGCGATAATCTTATCAGCTGTTGTAGTAACTACTTTCTTAACGAATTGTAATTCTTTGATATCTCCGATTAAAGGAATCATGATTTCAGGAACTACATTTAAGCCTTCTTTATTAACATTGATAGCAGCTTCAATAACTGCTCTAGTTTGCATTTCAGCAATTTCAGGATAAGTAACTGCTAAACGGCAACCTCTATGACCCATCATTGGGTTGAATTCTTTTAATGATTCAACACGAGCTTTTAAAGCTTCGAAAGTCATGCCTAAGCTTTCAGCTAATGGAGCGATTTCTTCATCTGTATGAGGTAAGAATTCATGTAAAGGTGGATCTAAGAAACGGATAGTTACACCATAACCTTCCATAGCTTTGAATAATCCTTCAAAGTCATCTCTTTGGTAAGGTAAGATTTTTTCTAATGCTTCTTTTCTTGTTTCAATATCTTCAGCAGTAATCATTCTTCTGAAGTTGAAGATTCTTTCTTCTTCAAAGAACATATGTTCTGTTCTACATAAACCGATACCTTCAGCACCGAATTTACGAGCTTGTAATGCATCTCTAGGAGTGTCTGCATTTGTACGAACTTTTAATACACGTACTTCATCAGCCCAACTCATGAATGTATCGAAGTCACCTTCGATTGTAGGTTCAACTGTTTTAATTTCTTCAGCATATACGTTACCAGTGCTTCCGTCTAATGACATATAGTCACCTTCATGGATTTCTTGACCGTTAGGTAAAGTTAATACTTTTGCTTCTTCATCAATTTTTAGTGTTCCACAACCTGATACACAGCAAGTACCCATACCACGAGCAACTACGGCAGCATGGCTAGTCATACCACCACGGATTGTTAAGATACCGTGAGCGATATTCATACCTTCGATATCTTCCGGTGAAGTTTCAAGACGTACTAATAAGATATCTTTAACTCCTGCTTCTTTAGCAGCCATAACATCTTCAGCAGTGAAGTAAACACGACCGGTAGCAGCACCTGGAGAAGCAGCTAAACCTGTAGCAACAACTTTAGCGTTCTTTAAGCTGTCTGCATCAAAGTTAGGGTGTAATAATTGGTCTAATTGTTTAGGTTCAACTTTTAATAAAGCTTCTTCCTTACTAATCATACCTTCGTTAACTAAATCTACGGCAATTTTTAAAGCTGCAGCTGCAGTTCTTTTACCGTTACGAGTTTGTAACATGAATAATTTACCATTTTCAATAGTAAATTCCATATCTTGCATATCTCTGTAATGATCTTCTAAGATCTTGTTGATTTTTACGAATTCATCGTAACATTCCGGCATAACTTCTTTCAAAGTGTCGATTGGTTGAGGTGTACGGATACCGGCAACAACGTCTTCACCTTGAGCGTTCATTAAGTATTCACCATATAATTTCTTTTCACCGGTAGCAGGGTTTCTTGTGAAAGCAACACCTGTACCGGAAGTTTCACCACGGTTACCGTAAACCATTTCTTGAACGTTTACTGCAGTACCCCAGCTTCCTGGAATATCATTTAAACGTCTGTAAGTGATGGCACGATCGTTGTTCCATGATCTGAATACAGCTTTAACAGCTTCTAACATTTGAACTTTTGGATCTTGTGGGAAATCAACACCAGCGTGTTTTTTGTATTCGCCTTTGTAAATTTCAACAACTTCCATTAAGTCTTCAGCAGTTAATTCAGTATCGAATTCAACACCTTTTTCTTCTTTAACTTTATCGAACATTCTTTCAAATGAGCTTTTTGGGAATCCCATTACAACGTCAGCGAACATTTGAATGAAACGACGGTAGCTATCATATACGAAACGAGGGTTGTTTGTAGCTTCAGCGAAACCTTTAGCTACTTCATCATTTAAACCTAAGTTTAATACAGTATCCATCATACCAGGCATTGAAGCTCTAGCTCCAGAACGAACTGATACTAATAATGGATTTGTAGCATCCCCCATTTTCTTACCAGTGATTTTTTCAAGTTCAGCTAATTTTTCGTAAACTTGATCAACGATTTCCTGAGAAATCATCTTACCATCTTCATAATATTTAGTACAAGCTTCAGTAGTCACAGTAAATCCTTGAGGTACAGGCAAACCGATGTGAGTCATTTCAGCTAAGTTTGCACCTTTACCGCCAAGCAAGTTACGCATGTCTTTATTACCTTCACTAAACATATAGACATACTTTGTCATGTCGTCTTCCTCCTTCTTTTTTTGTCGCATATATTATACACGTTTCACCCCTTAAATTTCAACCAAAAAAACTATAAATATCTAGTTTTATGAATTTTTTTTCACAAGAAAGACTAACTTTTCAAAAAAGTTAGTCTGTAAGCGTTTCACTTCATTCAATCGGTGCTTTTATTCTTTTATAGTATGCTTCCATAAAGGCTTCACTTGCCTTTTCATAAACCGTTTTTCCATTTTCCATACGAGCTGTATAAACCGTTGGCTCTAAGGAATCAGTCGCTACGGCAAATGAGAAATCTACATTTGTCCCAACTCCGAATTCACCTTGATTATTGATACATACAACCGAGATTGCTCCGGCTTTCCCACGTCTTTCAATCAACTCTTGATTAAACGCTTCAACTGCATCGCTGGCCGCTTGCATCGGTGTTTTGCCACGTTTCATCTGTTGCACGATTTCATAGCTTAAGCAGCCTTTCATAATATCTTCTCCGACACCTGTCGCAACACAGCCACCTACTTTTTCATCGACATAGAAACCACTGCCGATAAACGGTGAATCACCGACACGTCCCGGTCTTTTCATAAACAAACCGCTTGTGGAAGTTCCGGCACACATATGTCCGGTTTGGTCAAGAGCGACCATACCTACGGTATCATGGCCGTCATAAGCACTTAAATTTTTCTCTTTCATATCCTTTAAGCGTTTTTCATAATGCTGTTTGGCACGATCTGTCAACATATCTACCGGCTCAAAACCATGATTGAAGGCGTATTCCTCGGCACCTTTACCTACTAGAATATTATTAAAGCGATATTGACTTAATAAGCGAGCAACCGAAATAGGATTTTTGACCTGCTTAACGCCTGCCACCGCTCCGATAGATAAGGTTTTCCCGTCCATAAAAGCCCCATCTAATTCAACTTCGCCTCTTTCATTAGGCAAACCGCCATACCCTACTGATTTATAGTAAGGATAATCCTCTACCATTTTTATAGCTGTTTCAATCGCATCGGCAGCATCACCGTTTTTCAAAAGCAGCTCATTTCCTTCCTCGATGGCGTATCTTGCCATGACCCATGTGGCAATCATTGCGTATTTCATGTTTATCCCCTCCTGATTTTATCTCTTTCAAACGTACTTTTCTTCCTGCCAATTTAGTTTCCGGCACAAATTTCATGACACTTTTTAAAGCTCTTTCACTCATCAAATCAACTTGCGGACCACGATTGGTGATTTCGATTTTCCCGATTTCATCTTTTTTACATTTTCCGACTTCAATTAAATATTTCAAAACCGCCCCTTGATTAAGGGAAAAGTTAGGTCCTAAATCTAATAAAAGCGTTTGAAATGGTTTCTGATATCCGATTTTGTCTACACTGTAATCATAACCCTGATGGTTTGAAGCTTGTAAATAAAACAAGGCTGAAGCAACGTTTAATAAATCTTGATAAGCCATACCGTTAAACTGTTGCAGATGCGCTTTATGTAATCCACTTTGCATCACATCGGCAACCTCTTGCACAACTGTATCAACCTGATTTTTGACAATATCTTTTAAACGTGGCAACTCTAACGGCTCAATATGTGTGTGATGAACACGCTCTAATTCTTTTAAGAATCCTTTTTCTTGCCTAGTTACTAATGTTAAGGCCTGTCCTTTATGATTTGCTCGTCCGGTTCTACCGATACGGTGCACATAAGATTCGGTATCTTGTGGCAAGTCATAGTTAATCACATGGCTGATTTCCTTGACATCAATGCCTCTAGCTGCCACATCGGTTGCAACTAAATAAGGCAGTTTGCCGGCTTTAAAACGTTTTAATGTTTCCAAACGTGATTCTTGACTTAAATCGCCATGCATCCCTTCAACATGATAACCCGATTTCACCATTTGGCTAGTCAGTTCATCAACACCCTTTTTAGTTTTACAGAAAATAATCGCTCTAGAAATCCCATAGCCATCTAATAAACGGCATAAAGCTTCATATCTTTCTTTATAGCGTATTTCGAAATAATATTCTTCGACAGTTAGAGCTGTTGTGGACGTTTCCTGAATCTTAATCGTTTGATAATCGGATTTCATATGGTTTTTCGCTATAGAAACGATTCCTTGAGGCACGGTGGCGGAAAAAAGCATCGTCTGACGTTGGCTTGGTATTTCTTTAAAAATTGTTTCAATATCTTCCACAAACCCCATATTCAACATTTCATCGGCTTCATCTAAAACCACGTACTTTGCTTCATCTAATTTCAAAACATTTTTACGCATTAAGTCCATAACACGTCCCGGTGTGCCAATCACAATTGAAGCACCGGCTTTAAGGGCTTTGATTTGCCTGCGAATATCACTGCCCCCGTAAACAATCGCACATTTTGTTTTCGTATATTTGCCTAAACGGGCAAATTCTTCACCGATTTGCACAGCTAGTTCTCTAGTTGGGCAAAGAATCAACGCTTGGACTTGCTTCGCTTTAACATCGGCTAGTTTTGTCAACAAAACACTTGCGAAAGCTAACGTTTTCCCTGTTCCCGTCTGTGCCTGACCAATCACATCATAACCTGAAAGCAGCGGTTTGATAGCTGCTTTTTGGATTTTAGATGGCGTTGTAAAGCCTAAATCTGTAATTGCCTGCAACACTTGGGAAGCAAGTTGTAAATCTTCAAATTTCAAATTTTATTCTCTCCTTTATTGTAAATCGTGACCAATGATATTTCTACCTTTGCCCTCGATAAAACTTTCTATATTTAAATATACCTCTTCCACACATCTTGTACGTGATTCCACGCTCGCCCAAGCAATATGCGGTGTAATAACTAAACGCATCGAATTACGAATAGCTAACAATGGATTATTTTTAGCCATCGGCTCTTGTTCTAAGACATCTAACCCTGCCCCGGCAATCTTTCCATCAACAAGCGCTTTGGCTAAATCTTCCTCAACAATAATCGCACCTCTGGCTACATTGATAAGATAAGCTGTTTCTTTCATTTTCGCAAATGCGGTTTGATCAAATAAATGATAAGTTGCCTTATTCAAAGGGGCATGAATGGAAATCACATCGCTTCTTTCTAAAAGTGTATCAAAATCAACACGTTCATAGCGGGCATCATCATGTCTGCCACTTGTTGAATAATAAATGACATTGGCACCAAAGGCTGTGGCAATCGTCGCAACACGTTGCCCGATATCGCCTAGTCCGACAATTCCCCATGTCTTTCCCTCAATTTCATTAAAATATTTCTCAAAATGCGTAAAACTTGTATCTCGACTATAACGTCCTGACTTTACATAATGATCATAGAATGGTAATTTTTCATAGAGATAGAATAAAAGTGAGAAAGTATGTTGCGCCACACTCGGTGTTGAATACCCTTTGACATTAGCCACCATGATACCATGCCTTCTACAATAATTCAAATCAATATTATTGTAGCCTGTCGCAAATAAGCAAATCAGTTTCAATTTTCTGGCATTTTTTAAATTATCCTCATTTAAAACCGTTTTATTCACGACAACAATCGTTGCATCTTGAATCAAAATTGGAATTTCTCCTTCCTCTACCTCCGGATAAACCGTAACATCACCTAAACGATCATACTTAGATAAATCCATATCTTGCCCAATCGAGTTAGTTTCTAAAATGACAATGCGTTCTCTTTCAATCACTAAGCACTCTTCGATTTCCTCAATGCTCATCTCTTTAAACCACTCACCTAAGCGATAAGGTTCATTCAACATCATAACGGTACTCTCATGCACTGTTCCGCTCATTTTCTCGTCAGCAACAGAAAAACTTAACCATCGATTAACTAAAGCCAATCCCAAAGATTTACTTGTCACCATCTCATCTTGAATAATCGCCGCTTTAAAAGCATCAAGACAGCGGTAATCTTCCTTATAACATAATTCGATGCAATTTCTAAAGCTTGTCGCCTGCAAAACGTTCGCTCTGAAAGCCTCATGGAAAATAAAAGGCAAAACATAATTATATAATTCCATAGGGACCGGTTTGCCATAGCCTAAGGTAAAGTTATATAAAATAGCACTTCCTAATTTTTCGTCTTTCATTTGATCTATGATTTTCATTTCTTTTTATCCTCCTTAAAAACTTGGGTATAGATATGTTTAGGCAACTGGCGTTTCTCATCTTCATAAAAAAGTGTACAAGAAACGACTTTTTTATGGCTGACATCATACTGAATCAGATTATATGATAAATATCTATCGCTATCATCTTTCATGACACCTGTCGATGATCCCGAACCCATAATATAAATATCATCAACTTTATTTAAAGCCGGAATATGTTGATGCCCATGGAATGCATAATGAATATGTCTTTTTTTCATCCATTCTAAAACCAATTCACTATCCACCAGTGTTTTAGAACGTTCAACCATTTTAGCCACAATTGATTTTTCTTTCCAACTCGTCTTTAAAAACTCTGCCTTTTGAACCGGAATCAAGTGATGATGCAACATGACAAACGGGGTATAAGTTTCCAAATTCTCAATGGTCGTCAATTCATCGTCAATTTCTAAAAGCTGCCTTTCACCGATCATTCCCCTAGCAAAATTGCCATGCAGACTTGAATTCAATTTGATTAAAACAACCTTGATGTCCTCCAAAACATGAATGTTTTCTGCCAAGATGTAAGCGACAACTTTAGCCCTTTGTCTTCTAAATATATTCAAGCCCTTGACAACCATATCATGATTGCCTAAAACAAATTGCACATCGCCATGATACCGTCGTTTTAATTCATTTAAAAACTCGCTGGCTTGATACATATTTTTCCTAGATGGACTATGCATTAAATCACCGGTAATTAAAAATCTCAACGGATATCGACTTTCAATCTTTTCAACTTGTTCATCTAACATTCCCAATAAGACACTACTGTATATTTCTTTTTTGCTGTCACCAAAGTGGAAATCACTCAACTGAATAAAATAAGCCATTTCTTTAACTTCATAGTGATGTTTTAAATCATCAGGAGAAAAGCCATTGTTTAAAGCCCCTAAAACATCTAATAAATCCAAGCGGGAATCAACTTTTAAAAAATAGTGTTTCTCATCATTAAACACAAACAATAATGGCAATTCCTGTAGATGATAAATAAGATTTTCATAAGGGTGGTAAAGGCGGTTGGTTTGAAGAATAGGTTCATTTTCCTTATTAGGACAAAACAATGGCATCAGATGAGGAAATATTTTAAAAATTCTTTTAAACAGCGGTTCTGAACGAAAAGTCGTGGAAACTTCGTCCTCTTTAAAGTCCGGTACTAATAAAACCCGCCAATAAGATTGATTAAAACGCTCTTTTAATAAGGCTAGACTTGTTTCAACATCCATCTCTTCCAATCCGTATATCTTTCTATAAAGCAACCCCATATCTTCTAAACCGTCTAAATCATGCCTAGCAAACTGCCCGGCAAAATAGCCGCTAATCCAATTAAGTTGATCAAAATCGTAAGCCATAGCCTCACCACCGTTTCTTAACCTATTGTACCACATAATTTTCCAGCATAAAACACTTTTAAAAAATTAAAGTCAATTCTACTTAAACAATGATATATAGAGTAAGGAGGGGTTCACATGAATGATTTTCATCTCTATTTAAAAACATTAAGACGCCAAAGAGGATTAAGCATCATCGAGGTTTCGCAAGCTTTAGATATTTCCAGAAGTTTAATCTACCAATATGAAGCCAACCGAACTTTTCCCAATGGTAAGAATCTGATTAAACTCGCTCGCTTTTTTCACATCTCACTAGATGAACTTTTTGGCATCGTCAGACAAAAAGAAAACGCTATTCCTTTATATAATGCTCAAGGACACCCTATTTGGCTTCAAGATTTTCCATTTTCAAAGGCGTGTGCTTACTACTTAATAAAAGAAGGTCAGCTCGTTCTTGTATCATATCAGAAACATTATAGGACAAGTCAGTTGGTTTTAGGGTGGCATCAAAAACAATTAACGATTTTTCAAATAACCAACCATCAACATCAATTCTTTCTTTTAGACAAAAAAGGTCAACTCTATCCTTTCCACGATAATAAACTACAAATCATCGGCATTATTATCCAATTCATTCAATTATATCCCCAAGATTGACTTTACATCAAAAACTTTTCCCCTTATAATGATTGTGGGTGATACTTATGAAAAAAACATACGGACTAAGTGTTTTAGTTCTTTTAAATATAGCCATTATTTTTTTAACAGGTCAATTCTTCTACAACGAATCCTTGGATTTAATCAAAAAATTAGCGATTGCGTTAGCTGTCTTCTTGGCAACGGCACTGATTGACTTAAAATCGTTGCAAATTTTATTTAAAAAAGTCAAAGCGACACTTCCGGAAAAGAAGAAAAGCCTCGCTTTAAAACGTCTGAAATCAAAGAAACATATCACTAATTTAGTTTTAAGTATTTTATGTGTTGTACTGTTTTTAGTTAACTACTACTATTTTCGAGCTAATGAAATGTTGAATAAGATTACATTTGCCATGGAACCGACAGAATTAAACTATTATGTTTATGTCGCCAAAGATAGCTCGATTACTTCCTTGGAAGATGAATCGATTGTTCAAGTCGGTTTTGATGAATTAGAACAACAAAAAGGCTTCTCATTACTACGTTCGAATTTAGAAAATAATCATAATCGCATCTGTTACGTTGACTTTAATCCGGCATTTATCAGTCCGACAAACGATTTATATTCAAATCTATGTACGCAACAAGTCGAAGCCATTATTGTCGGTGAAGATGTCTTAAAAAGTTTAAAAACAACTTATCCCGATTTTGAAAGTAAAACTCGTTTAATTCAGGAAATTACGATTCCAACCGGTGTTAAAAGTTTACCGGTAGATGTAACTAATGAGCCCTACAACGTGTTGATTATGGGTGTGGATATTCGCGAAGATGAAGGCGATATTTATAGTAAAACAAGAACCGATACACTCATGTTAGTCACATTCAATCCAAAAAGCATGGAGGCAAGCATTATCTCTATTCCGCGTGACAGCTATGTTCAGATTTCCGGTTATGAAGATGAACGCTATGATAAAATTACCCATGCAGGTATGGACGGTGTCGGTTGTACAATTGAAACTGTTGAAGATTTATTAGATATTGATATTAACTACTACGCTAAATTTAATTTTAATGCCTTAGTAGGCTTAGTTGATGCACTAGGCGGAATTGATGTTGATGTTAAATTCAGCTTTACAGAACAAGACAGCAATGACAATAAAGGTGCTATCAGTCTTCAAGCCGGGCAGCAAACCCTAAACGGTGAACAAGCCCTCGCCTATGCAAGACACCGTAAAACTCAAAACGACCATGTTCGTAACGAGAGTCAACAACAAGTGCTTAAAGCGATTTTAGCGAAACTGACTTCTTTTGATACAGTATCTAAAATAGATGATTTATTCCTAGTGATGCAACAAAATATGACGACTAACTTTAATCGTGATGAACTCATTTCTTTAATTAGTTTAGTACCTAAATTAAAGAATTTGAAAATGACCAATCAAGTCATTGACGGTGTGGATCAAGAGTCTTATGTACCACTATACGATCAATACCTTTGGATTACGGAGTTGAATGAAGACTCATTAGCCAAAGCCAAACAGACAATTAACAATTTACTGACTAAAAAAGCAAATTAAATCTCACCGTTATCCTCTTACCTGAATAGGAAAGAGGATTTTTTGATAGAATTAAAATATATGATGCCTATAAATACTCTACCACTTTTAAATTACTTCTTGCTCTTGACGAAAGCGTTTACATATGATAAGATATTTATGAAGAGAGTTAGAGAAAAGTTAGGAGTTGATAAATTTATGAAAAAACTTTTAATGTCTTTTATCGTAGTTTCTTTAATTGGTACATCATTAACAAAATTTTAAGCAAAAATTCCAAGTGATATTATTCCATATGTTTCAATAACAGATTCTGAATCAGGTTCAAAGAGCAACTTTGAAATTATTGAGGAAGAAATCCAAACAAAATATTTAACAAATAATAGAACCAGATCTACAGAGGGAAAATATGAAACAGAATACAATACTGTTATAAAAATAAATAATCTCGCCATTGAAGAAGGTATTATGCCTATGTCAGATGTATCTACCAACCATGACGAGGCATATGTCCGAGCTAATTTAAAAATCACATATACTTTATCTGGAGAAAATATTAGAGTTGAAAAAGTTTCCGGCTCATAGACTGCCCTAAATGGAATGCCTATAACTTTTTCAAACAGAGAAGTTATGGTTACTAATGGTGGGCTATTATACATTGATGATAAAACCAATAAATATTATCCTACATCCAATAGTTTTAGTTATAGTACCGGTTGGGGGTATATAAGCAAGTATCCTGCAATTACAGAAACCGGAACGGGTGCTAGAGCCTATTCTGAAGTAGATGCATCTGTAAGCGGAATGGGTAACAATAAGCACACTGTTTTCGTAATGCTATATGTCCCATAAATAAAAATATTATCTCTAACTCTCTAATTCAAAAAAGGGGTGATATCATGCTTCAAAAAAATAACGTATTTAAACTGTTAAGATTCTTTTCTTTTGTAGCTATCCTTGTTGTCTTATCCCATACAGAGAGTATAGCTCGCTCTCATTCCAGCCGTTATCTATTAATTTCATTATTTTTCCTATTGGGATTTACTTTAACGGTTAATACATTTCACTTTAATATGTGGGACTTTTTACCGATAACAATACTATGTACTTATCTTTTTATAGGAAATTTTATACCTGTCATCATTCCCAAAGCTTTCATTCTCTTTCTTATGAAAACAAATGCTTGGCTTGTTTTGGATACAATTTGCGGCATGATGTACGGCTTACTTTTGACCAGCTATTTAAAGAAACATAAACAAAATGAATGACTGCAAATCATTTCAAGGAAGATACCTCGTATCTTCTCTTTTTATTTTAATTATGTTAAAATAGGGCAAAGGAGCTGATAAAATGCACACTTTTTATAAAATCAGTCTAACTGTAAGTACATTCTTTTATTCATTGAGCCATGTTTATGCCTTAGAAGATACCCCTTCAATCAACATTACACCCTTAGCCACATGGTATAAAATCGTGGTTATCGGTTTATGCTTACTCAATATATGGCTTTATAAAACCAAAGATATCGGTGAGGCTATCATCGACGATTTTAAACATTGCGTTTATATATGGTTAAGTTTAGGTATGCTGATTGCTGCTATCTTTATTTTTGGGGCAGATGAAGCCGGAGCACTTTATGTCACAATGTTTAGCTGTATAGCTTTCTTCTTAAGCCTTTCCTATCTTTGCACCCAATATAGTCAAGCTAAAAACAAAAAATTGTCTTTGCTTTGCCAAATTAAACTACTCTTATTAGCTTTTATAGATCTTTCAAGTCTAGTGTTTATGACTAAAAGTCTTGCATTTTTGTTGATTTTACTTCAAACACTGATAACTATTAGCCTTTATCACCCACAAAAAAGAGCTGTCATAGATTGATATGTCCCCCTCTTTACTGAACAAAGAAAATTTCGTAAGGAGGGTACATATCAGATGTTGACAACTCTTTATTATTTTAGAATTTTAAATTATTAGGTGTTCTTGGATATGGTTCAACATCCCTGATGTTTTGAATACCCGTTAAATACATCAAGAAACGGTCAAAACCTAAACCAAAGCCGGCATGTTTACAACCACCGAAGCGACGTAAATCCATATACCACTGTAAACCATCTTTAGCCATGCCTTTTTCGTCCATGATTTTCTCTAATACTTCATATCTTTCTTCACGTTGGCTACCACCGACTAACTCACCGATTCCCGGTACTAATAAATCACAAGCCGCTACCGTTTTACCATCATCATTTAAACGCATATAGAAAGCTTTAATTTCTTTTGGATAATCTGTCAAGAAAACAGGTCCTTTCACAACTTCTTCACAAATATAACGCTCATGTTCGCTTTCTAAATCCATGCCCCAATAAACTTTAGCACCGAACTTCACATCAGCTTTTTGTAAAATATCAATCGCTTCTGTATAAGTCATGCGCTTAAATTCACTGTTTCTAACTTTCGTAATTCTTTCAATACATTCTTTATCAATCATTGATTCAAAGAATTTCATTTCTTCACTTGCATTTTCTAAAACATAGTCAATACAGAATTTAATCATATCTTCAATTAAATCCATATCATCTTCTAAATCGGCAAACGCAATTTCCGGCTCAATCATCCAAAACTCGCTGGCGTGTCTAGAGGTGTGAGAATTTTCGGCACGGAAAGCCGGTCCAAACGTATAAACATCTCTAAAAGCCATACAAAATGCCTCAACGTGTAATTGTCCGGTAACTGTCAAGAAAGCTTCCTTACCAAAGAAGTCCTTGTCAAACTCAGTGTTATCAATAGTTGTGGCACGGAACATTTCTCCGGCACCCTCACCATCATTTCCGGTAATAATTGGCGTATGCACATAAACAAAGCCTTGAGATTGAAAAAACTCATGAATAGCCATAGATAAAATACTTCTTAAGCGGAAAATTGCATAAAATGTATTTGCCTTTGGTCTTAAATGAGGAATTTCTCTTAAATACTCTAAAGAATGACGCTTTTTCTGTAATGGATAATCCGTATCACACATACCTTCAACGATGATTTCTTTTGCTTCGATTTCAAAAGGCTGTTTACCATCAGGGGTTAATTTAAACTGCCCCATAATTTTAATAGCCGAACCTGTGGTAATTTTTTTAGCTTGAGCAAAAGTTTCCAAATCTTCAGTATAGACAATCTGACAGCTTCTAAAATAAGTGCCGTCGTTTAATGCCATGAAGCCGACTTTACCACTGCAACGGTTAGTTCTTACCCAGCCTTCTAACTCTACATACTCTAATGATTCGCTTTCGTAGTCTTCACCATTAAGTACCATTTCAAATAATTCTCTGACTGTCTTAAATTCAAACATATCTTCATATCTCCTTTAATCTATCATTATTGTTTTAAGTCATTGGGATTGTGTTTATTCCGTCGGCTAAAAGGTACGACTTTTAACACACAACCACCTCCTTTAAAACAAAAAAGTCATTCCTATAAGGAACGACTGTGCGCGGTACCATCCTTGTTTGCTTCTTAACGAAACACACCTCTTGTCTTAACGGGACGAGCGGGATAGTCTACTCTTATTTCTCCTATCCGGTTCATTGAGTGTTCCAGTTTCTTTTGGCACTCCTTCTTGCACCAACCGAAGGCTCTCTAGTCTTTCAAAAGGACTGTTCTCAAATCATTACCTATGCTTATTATTATACGTTTTTTATGGCTTAATGCAAGTAATTCTTAATTATTTTCATCATTTACGTGCATTTTAATGACTAATTCTTGAATTGCCACCACGACATCAACGGTTTGAACTTCAACACCTGGTCTAACGGTAAAATGTTCATGAGTAAAATCGACAATCCCTCTTACACCCAAATCCATCAAACGATCAACGGTTGCTTGAACATTTTCCGAAATCGCCAAAATAGCAATTTTACACCCTTGGGGAAAACGCTGTTCTAGTTCATCAATCGTGTACATTTTAACCCCGAACATTTCCCCTTCTTTATTCTGGTCTTTATCAAAACCGCAAACAATCTGACCGACAGTATAATGCCAACGATTGTATTTAAGAATTGCCTGACCTAAGTTACCGACACCGACAATAATAATCGGTTCATCTAAGCCTAAACCCAACACCTGATTAAAGCTGTCAATCAGCTTTTTAACATCGTAACCTTTTCCACGACGCCCTAAGCCATCGCCATCATTATCCGCAAGATAAGTGAAATCACGACGAATTGTTGTATCTTGAATGCCCGTAACTTCATAAAGTTCACTAGATAAAAACATCTCTTTGCCTTGATGCTGCATTTTACGCAAGGCCTTTAAATAGATTGGGTATCTCGACATTGTCGCCTTTGAGATTTTTAATTTCTTTTTATCCATTGATTATCCCTCCAAATCAATCATCGGTTTACAAGATAAACTTAAATCTTCAAACTGATTTAATGCATACATTTCTAAAGCCGCACTTGCAATCATGGCCGCATTATCTGTACAGCACCATAATGGCGGAATGGTCAAAGTGACCTTAGGTAACTGTTGTGCTACCGTTTCAGTTAGCACCTCTCTTAACTGCGAGTTAGCAGCAACCCCGCCGGCTAAAACAATTTGTTTAACTTGATACACTTTAGCGGCATGAATGGTTTTCTCAACTAAAACATCTACCACAACATCTTGGAAAGAGCGAGCTAAATTCTCCGGTATAATGTCTTCTCCTCTTTGTTTGGTATTATGAACTAGGTTAATCACAGCCGATTTCAATCCGCTAAATGAAAAATTGAAAGTGTCATCATTTAATGGTTTTGGTAATGAATAAGTATGTTCTCCCGTTTTAGCCATACGGTCAATAATCGGTCCACCCGGATAAGGTAGTCCCATCACACGTGCTACTTTATCATTAGCCTCCCCTACGGCATCATCATACGTTGTTCCAATCACTTCAAACTTCATAGGACTAGGCATATAAACTAATTCCGTATGCCCTCCTGAAACAACTAGTGCTAAGCAAGGATAAACCATTTCCCCAACTAAGCGATTGGCGTAGATGTGACCGGCAATATGATGCACCCCAATCAAAGGTTTACGATAAGCTAAACTCAATGTTTTAGCTGCTTGCAACCCGACATGCAAACTTCCAACTAATCCCGGACCTTTTGTTACGGCAAAAGCATCAACATCTTTCAAATCAATCCCTGACTTCTGCAAAGCTTCTTCAATGACCACAGAGATATTTTCCACGTGTAATCTGCTTGCGATTTCAGGTACAACCCCCCCATACATTTGGTGGGTATCAATTTGAGATGACACCACATTTGCCAATAATTTATGTTTTTCATCAATAATTGCAATCGCTGTTTCGTCGCAGCTAGATTCAATTGCCAATATTAAGCTCATTGCTCTCCCTCCAAACTTCTTATCATCAATAAAGCATTCTCACCATCTTTATAATAACGTGGACGTACACCCGCTACTTCAAAACCATAGCCCGAATAAAGTTTTTGGGCTCGTACATTTGACACACGTACTTCTAAACTCATCATTTTCGCTTTTTTATTTTTAGCACCTTCCAGCATTATATCCATCATCATACGTGCATACCCTTGACCTTGATGTGCTTTCGTTACGCCGATAGTTAAAATCTCAGCATTTTCATATAAGGCAAAATAACCGCAATAGCCAAGTATTTCCCCATTCTTTTCCACTACATAGTAATATGAATAAGGATTATCCAATAAATCCGCACGATAATCTTCTAAACGCCAAGCCGAAATCCCGAATAGCTCTTGTTCCATCTTTTCGATGACAACTAAATCAGCGAGCGTCATTTCTCTTGAGGTTGCCATATCTTTTTCGCCTCAACATCTTTAATATATTTTGGTAACAAAGCATGGACGCTTGTTACCGCTTCTATCTTCTTAGCTAAATCATACATATTTTGATAGATGCAGCTTTCGTTCACTTCAATACCGACAATATCCCCTTGTCCGACCACTTCATAATCGGGGTATTGACATAGTAATGTTTCAAAAGCTGAAATATCCATCATTTGTTCAGGGACAACCTCTTTACCTTGTTGATAAATCCCCACAAAAACTTTCTTGCTACGAGCATCAATTACACTGATTTTCTTTCCTTCTTTTCCCGCATAAGCTGCTAAACTTGAAATCATTTTAACTTTAAAGCTAGGACGAACAGTTTTCAATGTTTTCACAATTGTCAATCCAACGCGCACGCCTGTATAGGAACCCGGTCCGCAAGTAACAATCAGCTCATCAAAATCAAACAGCTCCAAACCTAACTGATTTAAAAGCTTCTCAATATAAGGAATCGCATTTTCAGATTGTCTTTGACTGCCTACTTCACTGATAGCCTCCAATAACCGATTATTTTCATACATCGCTATCACTAAATAACGATTGCTTGTATCAATGACTAAACTTCTCATTCTAACACCTTCTTCACTAATGCTTCATAACGCTCACCAATAGCTTGCATGGTTAATTCACGTTCTTGCCCAATATGTTTTAAAGTTATTTCTAAACGTTCTTTAGGTAATTCATCTTCAATAAATTGCGCCCATTCAATGACGCAGACGCCATCACCATCATAATATTCCTCAAAGCCTAGCTCTTGGCTAACGCCTTCTAAACGATAAACGTCTAAATGATACAATGGGATTCTACCTTGATAACCTTTTAAAATATTAAAGGTCGGACTATTGATGACACGTTTGACACCTAAGCCTAAGCCAATGCCTTTAGTTAACGTTGTTTTACCTGCCCCCAAGTCGCCTTCCATCGTAATCAAATCACCGGCTTTTAATAATTGCCCTAATTTCTCACCAAAAGCAATCGTTTCTTTTTCATCATGTAAAATTATCGTCGACATTATGCTTCCCTCCTTCTTTCCAAGAAAACCTCATACCACTTTTTCGCAAAGTCATCTTCAAAAACACCTTGCTTATGTTCTGCCAGTTTGATTAAAGCTTGCAACTTCGCTTGTAAAATCTTATCCAATTGCTCACCATACGCCATTTGTTTAGCGTGTTGTTTATATTCCTCGACATCTAGAATTTTATATCTTTCATCCGGAAACACTTTTAAATCTAAATCATAATCTATATACTTCAAAGCCTCACCATCATAAAGGGTAGGACTTGCAATATTGCAATAATAATGAACACCGCTTTTTCTAATCATACAAATAACATTGTACCAATCATCATGCGGAAAATAACAGATGGCCGGTTCACGTGTATACCAAATCCGCCCATCAGCTTCATTGACAAGAGTATGTTGATTCATGACAATCGTACGCTTCTTATTGCTATCTAAAACATAACCTTTTTCCCAACTGCGATGAATTGAACCGTCATGTTTATAACTATGAATCAAAACATACTCTCCACTTTTAGGCAACTGCATGTCTATACCTCCTTTTCCGCTTCTATTATACACAAATATTCACAAGAAAAAAAGGCTCTCTTGCTTTTTATATTTCAATAAAGGCTTGAAAATTTCAAATTATTTTGATTTCTTGTGATTATTTTAGCATTTTACTTATCTAAAGTTTTCACAAACAAATGAAAAAAGGATAGAAAGTCTATCCTCAATTAGTTAAAACGTTTAGCGGCTTTTTCGATTCTAGGATAAATCATAGGCATCACTATCATACAAACAAGCATTGTCGCAAGATTATAAGGGACATTATATGTCAATGAATAAACAAGCGGAGACATACCTTCCGGCGCACTACTGCCAAATAGGAAAGCCCCGGAAGCAAAATGACACAAGAATTTCAAAAACACAGAGAATATAACACCCCAATAGATGTCTATATTTTTGATTTTAGTTGTTTTAATTAAAGGGGCTAGCCCACAAACCGCCAGTGGTAAAACATAGTCTAACAACACAGACCATGGTCCCCAAAATTGTGCCATGCCTAAAACAAATTGCAGAAGGGCAGTTCCGATACCGCAAATCACCCCATAACCTGCCCCCATCATATAAGCACAGATAAAAATAGCGATAATGTCAATTGAAACCGTGCCTCCTTGAGCCATTTCCGGAAAAAAACTATTGATAAAACTCAATAATACCGTTAATGCCATAAACATTGCCATGTAAACCATCGTTACACTTGTCATTCTGACCTGAAATACTTTTTTCAATTTTATTCCTCCATTTCTTCTATTTTGAGGAACAAAAAATGTCCCTCAAAACGTGGGGACTTCATTTCAACTATCGAAATTCATCTCCCTACGCTGGTACTAACCAGATCCAGGTTCTAAGGGTTGAAAACAAAAAGTTTCCTCTCAGCCACTTCACTATGGCACCCCTGACACAATACATTTTAAACACTTTTATCTGTAAAAGCAAGAAGTTTTCCTTTTTTGGTCTAGTAAAATCAATGAAAACGTTTTATAATAGAAATGAATTGCTTAATTATTAAAGAGGAGATGAATAAAATGGCAAAAATTATTGCGGTTAATGCCGGTAGTTCATCATTGAAATTCCAATTATTTGAAATGAATGATGAATCGGTAATCGCTTCCGGTGTTGTAGAACGCATAGGGTTAAAAGACGGGATTTATACCCTGAAATATCAAGATGAAAAATTTGTCCAAACTTTACCTATTGAAAATCATAAAAAAGCTGTTGAGCTTTTATTGGCAAGTCTACTTGAACATGATGTTGTGAAAAACTTAGATGAGATTCAAGGTGTAGGACATCGTGTCGTGCAAGGTGGAGATTTATTTTTGGACTCAACTGTTTTTGACAGCCATGTCGCTAATAGTATTGCCTCTATTGCCAACCTTGCCCCACTACACAATCCTGCGCATCTAACCGGTTATTACGCATTTAAAGAAGCTATGCCTCAAGTTGGTCATGTCGCTGTCTTTGATACAGCTTTTCATTCAACGATGAATAAAGAAAGCTTTTTATATCCTATTCCTTATGAATATTATGAAAAATACCATATCCGCCGTTACGGTTTCCATGGCTCAAGCCATCGCTATGTATCTGAAAGATGTCGTGAATTATTAGGAAATCCAGAGCATTCTAATATTATCGTTTGTCATCTAGGGGCTGGCGGAAGCTTGTGTGCTGTAAAAGACGGGAAATCAATCAATACAACCATGGGTTTTACACCTTTAACCGGTATTATGATGGGAAGTCGCTGTGGAGAAATCGACCCTTCTATTGTAACTTTCTTAATGAAACAGTTAGATATTGATCCGGAAAGAATGGACAACATCTTAAACAAAGAATCCGGACTATTGGGTGTATCTAAAATTTCAAGCGATTATCGTGATGTCGAAGCAGCTGCCAACCAAGGCGATGACAAAGCCCAAACAGCCTTAAAGATATTTGCTCGTCGTGTCGCTGATTTTATCGGAAGCTATTATATCCAATTAGGTAGATTAGATGCGATTTGTTTTACGGCAGGAATCGGTGAAAATTCATTTACAGCCAGAACTGCCATCATCAATGAAATAAAAGAAGCTTTAGGCATTGAGATTGATGAAGCAAAAAATAAAGACCGCACACCTGATCGTCTGATTAGTACAGAAAAATCGAAAGTGAAAGTCTTTGTCATTCCTACTAATGAAGAACTAGTCATTGCAAGAGATACCAAACGTCTATTGAATTTATAAGCTCTGAAATAGCTTAAAAGCTAAACGCAAAATTTCAAAACTAAGTTTAAACCATTACTATTCCATCAATTAACAAAAGTCGTGAACTTGGGGTTTCACGACTTTTTTCGCTTGACTATAAAACTTCATCTAAATTCAAAATGATGGTTGCCAATAATTTAATTCCTTCCATATAACCTTTGACTGAAATATATTCATCAGGCTGATGTGCTCCACCATGTCCTGCCGGTAACTCGATTGAAACTTCTTCATCTTTTAATGTAATACCGGTCGCAACGGCCATAGGAATTTTTCCGGCATAAGTTCCGCCCTTACCAATACGCATTTCCTTTTCTTCATCGCCTGTGTATTCACGATAAATTTTAGAAATCGTCTGAACAGCTTGACTGTTTTGATCGATAAAAGCCGGTTTACTTTGTAATAAGACTTCTAAATGGAATTGATGTTTTGCTGCCGTCTTACTAATCATATCAATAATGTGTTCATTTGTATCTGTGACACAATGACGGCAATCATTCGTTAAATAAACATGTCCTTCTTTGACTTTCAAAACCGTTCCGCTTGATACAGTTTGACCGGAAATATCATCGGTTTTCGCAAATCCTAAGAATGTGCCATAAGAGTCCTCATTGACATCTGTCAAAAATTTAAAGATCGCTTGGTCGCTTGCCTTTAATCCCGGTAAATCTTTTAAAACTTTTGTCAACTGATAAATGGCATTGATGCTTCCTTCCGGCATAGCCGCATGTCTTGACAATCCGGCTGCCTCTATCGTTACTAAATCTTCCGTTTGCGTTACTGTAAAATTCTCTTGAGGAATTTTAGTTAAATCTAACTCGGCGTTCTTTTTTAAAACAACCGTTGCCTTATTAGGAATAATATTGAAAACACTGCCGGCATATAAATCCACAATGTCGCTAGATAAAGTAGTATCTGAAACTAAATCATATTGAACACGTCCGAATTCACCGCAAACGCCCGGAAAACCGGCATCGGGAACTAAGGAAAATTTCGGAGTTGGATAATGAGCAACATAATACTCCACATCGCTCATGCCTGTTTCTTCACTCGTTCCTAAAAACAATTCTATATTATGTTTCAATGGAATATTTAAAGTTCGAATAGCTTGTTGGATATAGAAAGTTCCGATAGCTGCACTCTTATTATCGCCTACGCCTCTTCCAAACAGTAAACCATCTTTTAAAGTCGGTTTGTAAGGTTCTGTCATTGTCCAACCTTCACCCTCAGGTACAACATCTAAGTGTGCCCACACACCGATTGTATTTTCCTTTGCAGCCCCTGTTTCATACAAGATACTACCGACATAGTTATCGAAATTCTGGGTTTTAAAAGCAGCGGCTTTCCCCTTTTCTAACATCTTGTTTAAAACATCTAAACAACCTTGCCCATAAGGTTTTACATCGCTTTTAGCATCTGAAACACTACGAATAGATGCCACATCACATAAATTTTCAATAATTTCATCTTGTCTTTCATCTATCCAAGCATATAACTTAGTCAAAATATTTTTGTCCATGGTTCATTTCCTCCTCATTTACGGAAATGATTATAGCACATTAACATCTATTTTTGTATTATTTCTATAAAATTTTAGTAATATTTTATAAGAAAAAGAAGAAAATGCTTAAAACTATTCTAATAGATTGTTTTTGGTAAAATCCACAATCTTCTTTCGTGGTGTTTTTACTTCGCAAAAACTTTTTCGTACATCTAGTCTTTGGACATCGATCGAACGAATATCACTTAGCTGAATTCGACTCACACAAAGATGTCCGTCCATTAAAACATCAATATCCATTTCAAAGTGAGGATGACATTCTTTGGAATCTTTTTTGACAGAAGTGCTTGGAATCACCAACATTTTATAGCCTAAATCTTTTAATATGTAGCACCAATGTCCGTCCATCAGCTCCTTAGGAAAGCCTCGACCTATATTAAAGTATGCCATTTCATGTTCCTTAGGACGATGATGCAGATGATAATAAGTATTGTCGGTTCTTCCGCTTTTAGGTACTAAATGACAATAAAAATACTCTAACTGATTTGTAAGATGTTTAATGGAACAACTATATTTTTCCACATCGTACATTCCTGTTTTTTCAATATTGGCCAAAGATCTACCTACTTCAAATAAATCATCATAAACACTCATATTTTTACCTCCTCTATTATATGTATCTGTTTTTTTCATGTTTTGACTTTTAAATTATGAACAATTTTTCATTTTCTAATCAAAAGACTATCTAAAACATCAAAAATAGAGTATGATATGTACAAGGTGATATAAATGAATGATGAAAATTTAGAATTGTATTTATACAATCAATTTAATGAAATTCTTGACAAAAATGATAGTGAAAGTGAAAAACAAAAACGCTTAGGTCAATTATTTATAACGGCAAGCAACAGCGTTTCTGCCATTTACTTAGTTAATCATGAAGATGAAGCTAAAGGTATGTTAGCGATGGCAACCGGTAATGATATCAATGTCAACTTCAAAAGTCTATTAAAAAATGAATGGTACATCTACACCAATATCGAAATTTGGATAGATTTTCTCCATTCTGTCTTTAATGAAATCAAACCTAATCATCCTCAATATCAATTTTATACACAAGTCATGGACAGCATTTCAATGATTGAAAATCAAATGGGCATCGCTTCTAAACCGCTTGTCAATTAAAGCTCAAAACACATGGGAAATAAAACAAACTGTTTTATTTCCTTTTTTTATAAACAAATGGTCAAAAGTATGATATAATAAAAGACAGGAAGGTGATTTTGTGGACAAGAAAGAAGTGAAAGACTTAAGCATCTACGCAAAAAAATTTGACGAAGATGTTGCCTCATTCAGAGAATTCGAGGCCTTAGATTATGTAAGATCTCTGAAAAACCAAAACCAGCTGGACGAAGCTATTGAAGTGGGAAAGACGTTTTTAGAAACACGTCCTGATTTAAAAGCGTATATCAACCAATACGGATATGCTCTTTACAACAAATTTATCAAAGAAGGTGTTACGGAAACTGTATCGGAAACAACTTTCTTTGAAATTGCGGAAGAAATCCTAAATACCTGTAAACAAGAACGTTTCTCACCTTATGAAGCTACTTGCAATGCCGTTATCAGACAGGCGATGAGAAAAGAACCTGTCGATTATGCGACAATCCATGCTTATTTAGAGAAATTAGATGTAACTTTATTAAGTAAAGAACCTTATGTTGCCGAAGGCAAGAAAGAAGGCGAATCTAAATTTGAACGCTGGTATCGTTTAAATGCACGTGCTTGCTTTGAAATTGGGGATTATAAACGTTGCATCGAAATCGCAAACCAAGCGATGACCTTAAATATCAAATGGCATCACCGCAACGCTTATTGGATTCGTTACTACCGTGCTAAAGCTCATTTAAAATTAGAACAATATGATGAATGCGAAAAGGAATATTTAGCACTTCAAACGCAATTCTTCGATGTTGACTTCTATAAAGATTTATACAGCATTTACGCAAGCTTGCAACAAGACCAAAAAGCGAATGCTTACTTATTATATGATGTGTACAACAGTGGCTATGATAAAAAACAAACGCAATTATACACATTGTTATTAGAAGCTTCTAAGAAAGCCGGACAGACAAAAATTGTAGCTTTATTAGAAGCTATGTTGCTTAAGTTCCAAGAAGAAGCCGGTAAAACTGTCGAGGTAGAAGAAGCCTACAAAGATAAAGACAGCGGCGCTTTATATGATTTGATGATTGACGAAGTTACACGTCATTTAGATGCTTATATTGAAAGAAAACACGGTAAAGTAGTCCATTACAACCAAGAAAAACAATTAGGTACAATTTTGGTAGCTAATGAAACACCATCTGTTTTCTTCCGTCAAGCTGATTTTATCTATGACGAAGAAGTACGCCGTTATCAAAGAGTTGATTTTACTGAAATCAATACGTACGATACTAAAAAACAAGTGATGACAAGCAAAGCCATCTTAATTTTAGAAAGCGAAGATGAAGACGAATTAAACTTCAATTATTAGACCGCAAGAGCGGTCTTTTTATTATCTCAAAAGCCTATATCTAAACCATTTTAACACATATAATACATAGGAGTTGATAATAATGTATGATGTGTTTTGGTGTTTATGTGCTACCTATTTGGCTAGTTCCCTAGGAGCCTCTTCAATTTTTATAACAGAGCATTTAAAAGAAAAAGCGATGTCTTTTCTGTATGGCAGTGCTGCAGGCATTATGTTAGCGGCGTGTTTTCTATCCTTGCTTCTACCCGGAATAGAAAATAACAGCTATGGCACGGTTCTGTTTTTTATGATTGGCGTGCTTTTCATGAGTTTATTAGATAGACTAATCCCCCATGAAAGTGCCTTAACCCATGAAATCGAGGGTTTAGGTATTCCCTTACCTAAATATTCTCGACTGTTATTAACTATTGCCTTACACAATATTCCTCAAGGTTTGGCTTTAGGTTTAAGTTTAAGCGGGCAAGAAAGCGAAGTTGTCCAAATGTTAGTATTGGCTCTATGTCTACAAAACTTGCCCGAAGGAATTGCCACCGCTATTCCCCTACTACAACACTTTAAATCTAAAAGACAAGTCTTTCTCATTGCCGAAGCGTTAAGTTTCCTAGAGATTCCCGCTTGTATTCTTGGTCTTTTGCTATCTAATATCTTTGTTTCGCTCATGGATAGTCTACTTGGTTTTGCCGCAGGTATTCTATTATATACCGTCATTGAAGAAATCATTCCCGATGCTTGGTCACACCAAAATCGACCATTAGCAACATTTGCCCTATTTTTAGGATTTACGTTAATGATGTTGTTGCATATTTCTTTCTAAACAAAAATTTCACTTGAGTATTGACAAATAAATTTTTTTTGCATAAAATATTATCAACAACTACTTATGAAAAGGCAAAGAAATGGAAAGAGTAAACAAGCGTGTCTTATAGAGAGGTTCTGGTTGGTGAAAAGAATCAGATAACTGTTTACGATTCAACATGGAGCTGAGTGCTGAACAAAGAAATTTCAGTAGGCATATCCGGATGCACCCGTTAACGTGTCAAAGTATGAACATAGTATCCTATGCGTACTTGGTGAGTCTGATTTTGTGAGAAATCAGTGAATAAGAGGTGGAACCACGAAGCCAATGCTCTCGTCCTCTATCCCATTAGGGATAGGACGGGAGCTTTTTTGTTATAGGTAGTCAATTAAAAGACAAAGGAGAAAAGAAAAATGAAAAAATTATTGAGTTTAGCTCTTTGTATAGAGCTATTATTGAGCGGTTGCTCATCAAAAGAAAACAAAGAAAATGATGACATGACCCATATCGGTATTCTGCAAATCATGGCTCATGGTTCTTTAGATCAAGCTTATGAGGGATTTAAAGCTGCCATGACAGAAGAAGGCTTCATCGAGGGCGAAAATGTTATTTATGATTTACAAGTCGGAACTAACAGTACAGATACCCTAACCTCAATGGCTCAAAAGTTAGTCGCTGACAAAAATGATGCGATTTTAGCGATTGGTACAGGTGCTGCTCAAACATTAAGCAATGAAACAAGCGACATTCCGATTGTAGGTTCTTCAATTACCGACTACGTAGAAGCCGGTTTAGTGGATTCAAACGAAAAACCGGGTGGCAATGTGACCGGTATGAGCGATGCTGCTCCAATTGAAAAACAGATTGAATTATTAACGATGTTAGCACCTGAAGCTAAAACAATCGGTATTTTATACACTTCAAGTGAAATCAATTCTGAAATTCAAGCTAATCAAGCTAAAAAAGCTATTGAAGGTTTAGGTTTGAAATGCGAAATCAAAACTATTGCCGATCAAACCACAATCACCGATACATTAACAAGCATGGCTGACGATATTGATGCCTTATACATTCCATCAGATAACGTGATTGCTTCTGCTATGGGTGCTGTTGAACAAATTACTTGTGATGAAAAAATCCCTTGTGTTGTTGCAGTTGAAGAAATGTGTAAAGACGGCGGTTTAGCAACTTACGGTATTAGCTACTATAAATTAGGTGAAGAAACAGGACATATGATGGCTAAAATCTTACGTGGTGAAGCTAAGCCTGAATCTATGCCTATCGGTATTTTAGATAGTAAAGATGCCATTACCATCTATAATCCGAATGTTTTAAACAAGTTAGGTTTAACTTTACCTGATAACTTAAAAGAAAGTGCTCAGGCCTTAAATGTCGAGTAATTCATAGAAAGCAGGGGGAACAAAGTGTTAGAGATTATGAAAGGTGCAATTGGCTTAGGCTTATTATGGGCAATTATGGCCATTGGTATCTACATGACTTATAGAATTTTAGATATATCTGATTTAACCTCGGAAGGAAGTTTTACACTAGGTGCAGCAACATTAGCTTTCTGCACCATCAATGAAATGAATCCTTATATAGCGATTGGAGCTAGTATGGTGGCAGGTGCCTTAGCCGGATTAGTAACCGGTCTAATGCATACCAAATTAAAGATTCCGACGCTTCTGGCGGGTATTTTATCTATGACAGGCATTTATTCGATTAATTTACGCATCATGGGACAAGCTAATATCTCATTGACTAATCAGGATACCCTTTTAGCTAGATGGGCAAATCTACTAGGCTTTGCCAAGCAAAGAGATGTCGCTTTAATTATCGGTGCAGTTATCTTAATCTTGATTATTGCATTACTTTATCTTTTACTCAACACCGAAATCGGCTATGCCTTAAGAGCAACGGGTAATAATGAACAAATGATTCGTGCTTCAGGTGTTAATACCGATTTCATGAAAGTTGTTGGCTTAATGATCGGTAATGCCCTTATTGCTATGTCCGGGGGCTTAGTTGCCCAATATAATGGCTATGCTGATGTGGGAATGGGAATCGGAGCCATTGTTATCGGTTTGGCTTCTGTTATCATCGGAGAAGTTTTCTTCGGACGCAAACATTTACTGCTTAGTTTAATTGGTGTAGGCGTCGGCTCTATTATCTATCGTATCATTGTCGCTTTAGTACTAGATGCCGGTCTACCTGCCAATGATATGCGGTTATTTACAGCTATTTTAGTTGCGATTGCTATCTCATTACCGCAAATTAAAGCTTCATTTACCGCACATTTAAGGAGGAAACATCAATGTTAGAAATTAACCATCTCTCTAAAACCTTCAACCCGGGAACTGTTAATCAGAAAACAGCGATTAGAGATATTTCCTTAAAATTAAATAACGGTGATTTCGTAACTGTTATCGGTGGGAATGGAGCCGGAAAAAGTACCTTACTAAATCTTATTGCCGGCTCTTATCTTGCCGATCGTGGTCAAATCATTATCAATCAGACGGCAATTGAAAACTTATCCGAGCATCAAAGAGCTCGCTATATCGGACGTGTTTTCCAAGATCCCATGATGGGAACTTGTGCTGATATGACTATCGAAGAAAACTTAGCGATGGCACTACGCAGAGGTAAACATCGCAATTTATGTTGGGGCATCTCCGCTAAAGAAAAAGCCTTTTTCAAAGAACAGCTCAAAACCCTAGATTTAGGTTTAGAAGAGCGTCTGACAACTAAAGTCGGTTTGCTGTCCGGTGGGCAAAGACAAGCGATTACCTTACTCATGGCAACGATGATGCAAAAAATCAGCTTAAATGAAACTGTCGAAGCAAATATTCTATTTGCCTTGCATAAAGGTAGAACACCTTTCTATCATCGGCATTTAAGCCATAAAGATAAACAACAATTACCTTGGGATAGTGAATTAGAAGTCATTTTAAAGAAAAAAGTGGCAGAGATTACCCCTTTGCAACAAGAGAAACTTCAAACGATTTTGAATAATCTCACTAAACCGAGTTTATTGTTGCTAGATGAACACACAGCAGCGCTTGATCCTAAAACAGCTAAAAAAGTCTTAGATCTCACCAATCAGATTATCGGTACGCATCATCTGACTGCTATCATGATTACACACAATATGAAAGATGCTTTAACTTATGGCAATCGTTTATGGATGATGGACAACGGTAATCTTGTCTTAGATATTAAAGAGGAACAAAAAACAGGACTGGAAGTCAAAGACTTACTTGCCCTATTTGAAAGTCAATTAGATCAAAATAGTCTATCTGACCGTATGCTTTTATCCTAAAGTAAAAAGGTTACAGTTGATTAACTGTAGCCTTTTGTTTACGTTTAGTTTCTTAGTTGTCATCTATCCAACCGAAATGTCGACAAGCATAATAAATGCCATCCTCATCACTTCGTTTAGTTACGAAAGTAGCTACTTTTTTAACTTCATCAATTGCATTCCCCATTGCGATGGCAATAGGCGCACTTCTCATCATCGTTAAATCATTGTGCCCATCACCAAAAACTACAACATCTTCATAATCCGCCTGCAAATAAGCCATCATATCTTTAATGCCTTGCACTTTATCGTCCGGTTCAATAATAATATGATTATCATGATACCTAGAATAGCCTAATTCCCCTCTTGACTCTAATTGGTCTTCTTGTCCCGGATATAGCCCGATAAAGATTTTATGAATTTCCGGAATGGTTGTTTCATCAACAACAGGTAAAATATGGAAACTAGAAAACAGTTCCATATCCGGATTGGCTTTAGCTATATCATCATTATCGCTATAACGATTAGGCGAATTGTTAATTGATATACAATAAGGAATTTTTTTAGCCTGACATTCCTTAACAACTTTCCATGCTTTGACGCTATCAAGTGGCTTAATATAAACAATCTTCCCATTAACACTTAACCCATTCCCACCATCATGCACCATATTATCTATTTGGCATAACTTAGCAAACTGATGAGCCATATTTTCAGAACGTCCCGTGGCAATTGCTACAAAATGCCCGTTTTCCCTTAGCTTGCGTAAAGCCTCATGCGTTGAAGCCGGGATTTCTCCACCCGGATTTCGATCTGTCAATGTCCCGTCAATATCAAAGAAAAAATATTTTTTTCGCATATTGTCCCTCCTATTATCTTGTCCTATTATACCAAAGCCAAAGCCATTTTCCCATTATTTTCAAACTTTAAAAATAGTTGCCTGATATTTAAAAAAAAGGTAAAATAAAGCGTAGAAAGTTAAGCAATCCAGAATGGCATTAACTATTTAAAAATTAAAAAGGAGATGATTCGATGAAACTTTTGGCAAGCGATTTAGATGGAACATTGTATTTTAATCATCAAACACCTAAAGTTAAACCCCAAGATATTGAAGCTATTAAAGCGTTTCAAAAGGCTGGTAACCTATTCGGCATTTGTTCAGGTAGAACTTTAGCTGGAATTCACCACGCCTTAAACGAGCAAGATATTCATTTAGATTTCTATATCTTAGTCAGCGGGGCTGCGTTGGCAGACGAAAACGGTCATTTTATCTATCAACATAGACTAAGCAAAGAAACAATCAGAAAAATAGTCACAGCTATAGAACATGAAAAAGAAGCCCAAATCCTTTTCTGTCATGAAGAAAATTACTATTTGCTTCACCCAAATACCTCTTTAAATCGACGAGGTAAAATCATTCAAGATATCGACGAAGCATTAGAAAATACTTTTGATTCCCTACATATCGCTTTTGAGAATATGGATACCTTAGAGCGTGTCAAGGAAATCTTAAAATCAAAGTTAGATGATGAAATTGAAATTCATCATAACGTTTTAAATTTAGATATTACACCTAAAGGTTTTTCAAAAGGCAAAGCCATCAAGACATTAGAAAACTATTTGCCGATTCGTTTTGAGGATATTGCCACCATTGGTGATTCCTTTAACGATATCAGTATGCTGCAGGCTGCCCCAACTTCTTTCACTTTCCATACAAGTGAAGCGAGTGTCAAAGCTAATGCCAAACATATTGTAGCCGATATTAGCGAGGCCATTAAGCTGTTAACCAAGGAGGATTAGTATGTTGATTATTAAAAACGTTCATATTATCGACCCTCTAAATCAAAGAAATGAAATCAATGATATTGCCCTTGATGAAGATGGGAACATTAGTCATATCGGTCAAATCGAACCACAAGAAAAAGACCAAGTCTATGATGGGACAAATCAAATTTGCTATCCTGGCTTTGTAGATATCCATGTCCATTTCAGAGATCCCGGTCAAACTTATAAAGAAGATATCTATACCGGAAGTTTAGCTGCTGCCAAAGGTGGCTATACCCATGTTGTATGTATGGCAAATACTGTTCCTGTTATTGATAGTGTCGAAAGCTATCTTGCCAATCAACATAAAATGGACAAATTAGCAATCAACGTCTATCAAGCAGCTGCCATTTCCAAATCTTTCAAAGGGGAAGCTATAACAGATATGGAGGCTTTAAAAAAGGCCGGTGTCAAAATGCTGACTGATGATGGAATCCCTTTGAAAGATTCTAGCTTTGTCAAAGAAGCTATGGTAGAAGCCAGTCGCTTAAATATACCTCTTAGTTTCCATGAAGAAGATCCTTACTTTATTGGTAAAACCGGTGTTAATGACGGAATTATCAGTCAACAACTAGGCTTTAAAGGTGCTAGCCAACAAGCCGAAATCGAAATGATTAAACGTGATATTGAACTAGCCAAAGAAACAAAAGCAACTATCAATATTCAGCATATCTCAAGTTTAGAGTCTTTGAAGTTAGTCAAAAAAGCTAAAATGGAAGGCTTAAATATTCATGCGGAAGCTTGTCCACACCACTTCACTTTAACTGAGCAAGCCGTTTTAACCCATGGCAGTCTTGCTAAAATGAATCCACCATTAAGAAAGGAAGAAGACCGCCTTGCTATCTGTGAGGCTTTAAAAGATGGAACGATTGATATTATCGCTACCGACCATGCCCCCCATAGCCAAGAAGAAAAGAATCGACCTTTACTTCAAGCCCCAAGTGGTATTTTAGGTTTAGAAACAGCGTATGCTTTAGCTAATGAAATATTAGTGAGAAACAACTATCTTGATGATACTTCTTTAATCGAACGTATGGCCATTAATCCAGGAAAACTAGTAGGCATACGTACTGCTTTAGATATAGGAAAATTAGCTAACTTAGTTATTGTCAACCCAAATCAAACATGGATTGTAGAGAATTTTAAATCTAAATCACAAAATTCTCCATTCCTTCATAGGAAGATGCATGGTCAAGTCATGTTGACGATCGCCAAAGGTAAAATCGTTTATAGGATAGAAAATGATATCTAAACTAACATTTTAAAAAAAGCAATTTAAAAAGGATTTCTTCTCTTTATAGAAAGAAATCCTTTTGGTTTATAAATGCTCTTTCAAAAATTCCGCCATCGTTTCGATATAAGCCTTATAACTATTTTTAAGTGAAGCAGCGTGACCTGTATCCTTCACAAAAAACATTTGCTTTTCAGAAGTACAAGTATTATATAAATCAAAGACCATCTTAGTCGGTACAACATCATCATTCAAACCGTGGATAAACAACATCGGATACTTAGCTTTGCCTACCGCCTCTAACCCGTTGGCTTCGCTGATTTGATAACCACAATATTTTCTAACCTCTTGGTTGACACCATAATAGAACGGCCATAACGGTAACTTCGTTTCTAAACGGCATTGAAAATCCAATTCTTGATATAAAGTACTGTACCCACAGTCCTCAATTAAAATTTTGACATTAGGCATATCTTGATTAGCCAAGAAATTAACTGTGCCACCACCCATAGATAAACCAAACAAGACAAGCTTGCGGTTTGGATGTAACTCAGATAACATCTTTACCCATTCCTTAACATCTTCTTTATCTTGCCAACCGTAACCGACAAACTCACCTTCGCTTTGTCCATGCCCTCTTAAATCCGGAAGAAATAAATCACAGTTAAAGTTTTCATAAAAAGCCTTAGCGTAATCACTCATACGGAAAGCATCGCCATGATAACCATGAATAATAACAAAAGTAAAATCAGGATTTTCCTTAGGTACATAATACCCTGTCAAACTTAAGCCCTCTTTATTATTAAGCCGGTATGTTTCGTAGGGGCTCTGATACAACCAACATCGCTCATCTACTTCTCTTTTTTTGGTGCTAAAGGCTCTGTCAAATAATTGCTGCCCGGCTTTGCGACATTTATCAAAAACAACCAAGCTCACGGCTGCTGTTCCGACAAAACCTAATGTCAATTTTGTTTTTATCTTCATCATATCACTTCCTTTGTGCTTCTATTCTACCACAATTTAGGATTAAAAACTACTTATTTAAATGTTAATTGGATACTGGAAGAAGAGATATTGAATGCTTTGACAACTAGCTTAGGGTGATAGAAATACAAGACATCATCTTCTATACATAGATATGAATGTCCCTTAATCAAGGGTTTTAAAAATGTCAACAAATCACCTTTCATCAATAAGCTATCAATGCGACTTTCCTTAAATTGAAAACCTATTGCCCCTGCCTTCACAAAACACTGAAGATAAACCTCAACATTAACCGGAAGTCCGGCATAAAGTAGTTCCGCCTTAATGCCAAGTGCATCATCTTCCAATAGATAACGCATATTTTTAACACTTAGATTTCCTTTTTTAGATAACAGGGCTATCCCGAAAGGAAGTAATGTTTCTATATCTTTTTTCTCTAAACGCATATCATCACCTCAACTTATGTTATGATGATATGCTCTATTTTATGTATGTAAAAAAGTAGGGCTTTCCCTACTTTGATAAAATTTCAAATCCATCTTCAGTAACTAAAATCATATATTCCCATTGAGCGCTTAGCTTACCATCTCGTGTATAACTTGTCCAATTATTTTCACGATCGACATATAGTTCTGCACTGCCTTGGTTAATCATCGGTTCAACTGTAAAAATCATTCCCGGTGCTAACAGAACACCTGTATTTTCTCTACCGTAATGTGGGACCACCGGTTCTTCATGAAATTCTAAGCCAACACCATGCCCTACAAAGTCCACGACAACCGAATAACCATTGGCATGAGCGTGCTTTTCAATCGCCGCACCGATATCACCTAAATGGCTCCATGGTTTAATTGTGGCAATCCCCTTTTCCAAACATTCTTTTGTTACCTCGACTAAGCGCTTAGCTTCTTCACTGACTTCGCCGATACAAAACATTCGACTGGCATCTGAATAAAAACCTTTATAGATTGTCGAAACATCAACGTTGATAATATCTCCTGATTTCAAAACAATATCCTTGCTGGGAATACCGTGACAAATTTCATTGTTGATAGATGTACAAACACTTTTCGGAAATCCTTCGTAATTTAACGGTGCCGGAATAGCGCCTAAAGATGTCGTATAATTATAGACAATATCATCAATTTCTTGTGTTGTCATACCTTCACGAATATGTTTGGCAACTTCATCTAAGACAGCCGTGTTAATTTTTGCACTTTCTTTAATCATCGCAATTTCAGCTTCATTTTTAATCATATCTCTAGTCGGTACTTCTTCTCCTTGAAGTTTAAATTGCTTTTTCTTTTCATCAAAAGCCTGATGGCATTGTTTATATTTTTTACCACTACCACACCAGCATGGATCATTTCTTCCTATTTTCTTCATGATACTACCTCTTCTTTATGTTTTTTCTCTTCAAATTTTTTAGCTAAGTCGCCGACTGTTCCGCTGTATTCAAAAGTCAAATCAGCTCTATCTGTAAAATCTACCGGGCGAACTAATGAATAATGTTTGTTAAAATTTAAAACGCCTAATTTCCCTAAAAGCTCTGATACAAACCATGAGCAATAACGATGATTATAGCGTTCATGAGCGCGATTCAAACGGCAATAAAAAGTCCCTAACAAATCATATTTCAATTCACTGCTTTTTTCCATCAGCTGTTCAAGCGAAACTTTTAAACGCACATAGTCATCATCACTTACTTCAAAGCTATATAACTTACATGGAATGGTATGATGTTTTTTATAAAAACCTTGATAAATTGATTCAGATGTAAATCCTGCCGGTAAAGGTAAATCGGGATATCTGCGACAAAAGGAATACATCTTTTGCATATCTTGATCTATACTTAATGAACAATGGGTAAATTCGTCTTTTGTCACTTGGTAAATTATCCTTGAAACTAAGGTATTAGAGCGTGTCAAAAGGACATAAACTTTTTGGCTCATTATTTTTGCTCCCTTCAAAAAAAGAGCCGAAACTCTTTTAACTTTTTGATATCAATTAAGTTATACTCTACCTTGCCCATTTTTGCAAGTTAAAATCTTCTTTTTCACGCTTTTATAACAAGATTGTGCCCAACTGATAAACAATTGTTCCCATTAACCATGCAATGCCTGTCTGCATAGCCATCATACCTAGTGCCCGAGCAAAAGAATGTAGCTCCTTGCTGGCAGCTGAGATTGTTGCAACACATGGTGTATATAGTAATGTAAAGGTTAAAAAGGCAAAAGCTGATAAAGGGGTAAATAAACTATTTAAAGCGACAGATAAACCGTCCATTGATGTTCCGGTTAAAACCGCTAAGGTGCTGACAACTGCCTCTTTAGCTGAGAAACCGGTCATTAAAGCGGTTGAAATACGCCAATCGCTAAAGCCTAAAGGTTTAAAAAGTGGTGCGAAGAATTGACCGATTAAAGCTAGTAAGCTATCTTCCGAATTAGCCACAACGTTCAATCTTGTATCAAATGTCTGTAAGAACCAAATCAACATAGAAGCTAAGAAAATCACCGTAAAAGCTTTAACTAAGAAATCCTTGGCTTTGTCCCATACTAAACGCCATACACTTGTGGCAGAAGGTAAACGATAGTTAGGCAATTCCATCACGAAAGGCACCGGATTACTTTTCTTTTGCAAACCATTCAAAATCAATCCGGTCAAGACACCGGTAGCCATACCTAATAAATATAAAACCATCATCACAAACGTTGCCGATTCTCTGAAAAAGGCATAAGTAAATACGGCATAGATGGGCAATTTTGCCGAACAGCTCATAAAGGGCGTTAATAAAATCGTCATTTTGCGATCTCTTTCACTTGATAAAGTACGCGTCGCCATAATCGCCGGAACACTACACCCAAAACCTATCAGTAAAGGCACAAAGCTACGTCCTGACAAACCGACTTTACGCAAAGGCTTATCCATAACAAAGGCAACACGAGCCATATAGCCGGAATCCTCCAAAATGGATAAAAAGAAAAATAGCGTAACGATAATCGGTAGGAATGTCAAAACACTGCCTATCCCTGACATAGCTCCATCAATTACCATTGAATAAACAACCGGATTGATGCCATAATCCAATAAAGCTTCTGACATCATTTGAATAATCGCATCTATCCCTATCCCCATCCAATCGCTTAAGACACTGCCTATGAGTTCAAATGATAGGAAAAAAATCAATAACATGATCACAATAAAAATCGGAATACCTAAATAGCGATGAGTCAGCCACTTATCAATTTGGATACTGCGCTCTCGCTCTTTGCTGCGATGACCTTTGACAACACATTTTTTCACGACTGATTCAATAAATTGATAACGCATATCAGCCAAAGCGACATAGCGGTCTATTTGCATTTCTGTTTCCATTTCGTAAATGAGATGTTCGATTAAATCTAGCTCATTACTTGAAAGCTGCAACATTTTAACCATCAGCTCATCGCCCTCCACCATTTTAGTGGCGGCAAAACGTGGGGGTATGCCTAAACGCAAAGCGTGGTCTTCGATTTGGTGACTGATAGAATGAATGGCACGATGAACAGCCCCACTGCAAAGATCCATTCTTAATGGTTTCGTTCCTTTCATGGCAACATCTATAACTGTATCAATCAGTTCGCTAATCCCCTCATTTCGTGAGGCACTAATCGGAACGATAGGCACACCCAATTCTTCTCTGATTTGACGAATGCGAATAGTTCCTCCGTTATTGCGCATCTCGTCCATCATATTCATGGCAATAACCATTGGAATATTTAATTCCATTAACTGTAATGACAAATACAGATTTCTTTCAATATTAGTCGCATCTAAAATATTTATAATAGCTTGCGGCTTTTCTTTAATTAAAAAATCTCGGGTAACAATTTCCTCATTAGAATAGGGTGACATTGAATAAATGCCCGGTAAATCGACAACCTCGATATCATCATGATCTCTAATTGTCCCACTTTTCTTGTCCACTGTTACACCTGGAAAATTACCGACGTGCTGATTACTTCCGGTTAACTGATTAAATAAGGTTGTTTTTCCGCTGTTTGGATTACCGATAAGTGCTAAAATCATGCGTCAATCACCTCAACTTCAATTTGTGAGGCATCTTCTTTTCTCAAAGTCAACTCATAATCGCGCACGAAGATTTCAATTGGATCTTTCATAGGTGCAATCTTACGTACCATGACTTTTGTATTCGGCGTTAACCCCATATCTAATAAACGACGACGCAAGGCCCCTTCGCCACCTACTTTGACAATTCTGGCCATTTGTCCGATTTCTAACGTTGCTAATGTCATCGTCACTCCCCCTCTTCTTGTTTTCTTCTATATGTTAGCATACACTAACTATTTTCGCAATAAAAAGATGAGTATTTCTACTCACCTATTTAAACATCATTGTAGCTAAAACTGCCTTTTTCCAACGCTCATAACGGCTTGTGCGTTCTTCATCTTCCATATTAGCCTCAAATACTTCGGCAACTTGATGAAGTTTTTTAATCTCAGCCTGATTTTCCCAAAAACCGACAGCCAAACCGGCTAAATAAGCTGCTCCTAGAGCTGTCGTTTCCTTGACTTGAGGAATCTTAATTGTACAATTGGCAATATCAGCTTGAAACTGCATCAAGAAATGATTAGCTGTCGCTCCACCATCTACAAAAAGTGTCGGTATTTCTAAGTGGGCTTCTTTTTTCATCACTTCAATCACGTCTAAACTTGAAAATGCAATCGACTCTAATGTCGCCCTTGTTATATGGGCTTTGGTCGTTCCCCTAGATAAACCAAACATCGTCCCTCTTGCATCATTATCCCAATAAGGTGTTCCTAAACCGGTAAAAGCCGGCACAACAACAACGCCACCACTATCGGCTACAGAAGTTGCTAAAGCTTCACTTTCAGAAGCATTTTTAAAAAACTCTAAACCATCTCTTAGCCATTGAATGCTTGACCCCGCCACAAAGACCGAACCCTCTAAGGCATACTCAATCTTGTCATCTAAGCCCCAAGCAATTGTTGTCAACAAGCCATTTTGTGAAGTAATGGCTTTCTCTCCGGTATTCATTAAAACAAAACAACCTGTGCCATAAGTATTTTTTATATCCCCTTTGGCAAAACAAGTTTCACCAAATAAAGAAGCCTGCTGATCACCTGTAATACCGGCAATCGGACAACGGAAATGAACACCTGAAAGTGCCTTTTCATCGGTATAACCATAAATATGGCTTGAAGGCTTAACCTCAGGTAAAATACTTGAAGGAATATTAAATAAATCTAATAACTCTTTATCCCACTTTAAAGAATGAATATTGTATAACAAGGTTCTTGAAGCGTTAGAATAATCAGTCACATGGACCTTGCCTCCTGTCAGCTTCCAAACTAACCATGTATCAATGGTCCCAAAAGCTAAATGCTCAACTTCAACATCGGTATGTTTTAAAATCCAAACAATTTTGCTTGCGGAAAAATACGGATTGATAATTAAACCGGTTTTCTCATAGATAAACTGTTCATAACCTTGTGCGATTAAATCTTCACAAATTGCTTGAGATTGGCGAGATTGCCAAACAATCGCATGATAAACCGGGAGTCCGGTTCTCTTATCCCAAACAACCGTGGTTTCTCTTTGATTAGTAATTCCGATTGATGCGATATCTTCAGGCACGGCATCTGTTTCAATAAACATGGCAGCCACAACTTCCAATACCGTATTCCATATTTCTAAAGCATCGTGTTCGACCCAACCTGAATGAGGGAAATACTGTTTAAATTCCCTTTGGGTTTGATGAACAATTCTACCATCATGATTGAATAAGATAGCTCTTGTACTCGTTGTTCCCTGATCAATTGCCAATATGTATTTTGCCATAACTATGCCCCTATTTCTGCTTCAAAACGTTTCAATAGATTTTCAACTGTTTCTTGTCCACGTAAAAGTGCAATCCATTTGCCCGGAATCTCCTGATATCCGTACATTAAACCGGCAATACTGCCAACTGCACTTGCTAAACTAGAGGTTTGATTGCCTCGTTTAACTGCTTCGATAACCGCTTCATGATAAGAATGCGTATGAGAAACAATTTCGTATGTATTCATTAAGCATTCCACCACATCATTTTGGGAGATAGAACCTTTTTTTCTTAAGATTTCTTTCACAACTAAAGCACGACAGTCTTCGTTATACAATTCCAATAACATATTTACCGCTCTTACAAACGGATTGGAAACACCATTGACTAGATTTTTCACCCATTGTCCATAAATTGCCGCACAAATTCCATTGATTGGATTACTATGCGTTAACAAAGCTTGTGTGTGTGCTAATTTAATGGTGCTTGCACCATCATTTTTAGCATCAAAAATAGCAAGTGGCAACATTCTTGTTAAAGAGTCTGCATCACGACTTGTCATTTTATCATCTAAATGGAAAATTCTTGCACCATCTTGAAAATTTTTAATCACAGTTTCAAAATGGCGAGAATAACCAAACGGTTCATGATTGATAGCATATAACCCTTGAGTTTTATATGCAACTAATTGGCGTAAATAGAAATCAGGTTTGAAGCTATGACAATCATTGATGGTGTTCATCATACACAACATCATAGCACCTTCATCTGACCATGTACCGACTTTAGCTTTCTTATAGGTTCTCTGGTGATTTTGCGGTGGTATCATATCAATAGAATGCAGATTAGCTAAATAGTCTGCTGTTCTAAATTCGTATGGTACACCTAAAGCATCTCCTATTAAAAGTCCGTAGATGCCTCCTTTAATTTTATCGTTCATTTAAAATCCTCCCTTTTTCAACTGTCAGACATTCGTTTCAATTAGTACAAACACTCTTACTTCTATTTTATGACAAATCATATATAAAAACAATCAAAAGTCGCAATTTTAAAGAAGTAAATCCTGATGTTTTTCTTAAGTCCATTTACACATCATCTTTTTTCTTGTAAAATAAGAGAGGATAAGGGGTGTTGCTATGGAATACAAGGGCTTGAATGAAAGAGATGTCAATGAAAGAATCGAGAAAGGGCAAATCAATGTTTTTGAAAACCCCGATGATTTAACACTTAAGAAAATTCTTAAAAATAATATATGTACTTTTTTTAATCTCATTATCTTTATCTTAGCGCTTCTAGTCGTCAGCTCGGGCGCTTATAAAAATCTGATGTTTGTCGGCGTTGCGTTCTGCAATATGCTCATTGGGATTGTTCAGGAAGTGCGTGCTATGCTGACATTAAATAAATTGAATATCATTGCCGAGGCTAAAATGGTTGTCATTCGTAATAGTCAAGAAATAAGCATTCCGGTTAGTGAGATTGTCCTAGATGATATCTTACATATCAAAAGCGGTAATCAGATTGTCTGCGACAGCATTATTTTAGAAGGTGCTATCGAAGTGAATGAATCCTTGTTGACAGGTGAACCCGATGTTATTGAAAAGAAAATGGGCGATAAGCTCTATTCCGGCAGTTTTATTGTTGCAGGAGATGCCTATGCCCAAGTCATTCATGTCGGTAAGGATAATCTCTCTAGCAAAATTATGTTAAAAGCTAAGACAAGCACGAAACCAAAATCACTTCTTCAAGAAAATATTGACCTCATTTTAAAAATTGTCAGCAGTATTATTTTACCGCTAGGTCTACTTCTATTTGCGACACAGTTTTTCGCCAATCAGAGTTCTTATAGCGATAGTATTATCGGTACAGTTGCCGGTGTATCCGGCATGATACCGGAGGGACTAGTCCTATTGACAAGTGTTTCTTTAGCCTTAGGCGTTGTCGCTTTATCAAAGGAAAAAACCTTAGTTCATAATATTTACTGCATTGAAACATTGGCTCATGTCGATGTCTTATGCCTAGATAAAACAGGTACTTTAACCGAAGGGCGTATGCGTGTCGAAAAAACTTATCGCATTGACGATTATGCCGATATTGACGGCATGGTAAGAAAAATATTAGCTTGTCTTAATGATGAAAATGCGACTAGTCAGGCTTTGCGTGATTATTTTGGTAAAGCTGAAAACATCACTGATTTAGTCAGACCTATTCCTTTCTCTTCGGAAAGAAAATTCAGTGGGGCAGTTTATGAAAATGAAACGCTACTGATGGGAGCTATTGAATTTTTATTTCCGGATAGTGAAGAGAAAATAAAACAAATCATCTCAACTTATACAACCAATGGTATGCGTGTCATTACGCTTGCCAGAAGTTTACAACAAATGGAAGGCTATCAAATGCCATCGGATTTAAAGCCGATTGCTTTAATCGCTATTAGCGACTGTATTCGCTCAAATGCCGGTGAAACATTAGATTACTTTAAACAACAAGGCGTCGATATTCGCATTATTTCCGGCGATGCCCCTGAAACCGTGAGCCTAATCGCAAGGCGTGTCGGCTTAGAAGATACAGACAATTATGTTGATGCTTCCACTTTTTCTTCCTTTGCGGATATTCAGGAAGCAGTTCAAAAATATAAAATTTTCGGCCGTGTCAAACCTACTCAGAAAAAAGAATTGATTATGGCTTTACAAAACCTAGGTCATACCGTCGGTATGACCGGCGATGGTGTCAATGATGTCATGGCTTTAAAACAAGCTGATTGTTCGATTGCCATGGCAGAAGGCAGTGAAGCGGCTAAGCAAGTCAGCAATATCGTTCTACTTGATTCTGACTTTTCCCATATGCCAAGCGTTCTTTCTGAAGGCCGCAAAGTCATTCACCATATTCAAAATGCAGCTTCTTTGTTTTTAGTCAAAACAGTGTTTTCTGTCTTAATTACTTTAATGACTATGTTTACAGTCAGTCAATACCCATTTGAACCTATCCAATTAACCTTTATAGGTACGATTGCAATTGGTCTACCTTCCTTATTTTTAACCTTAGAAAAAGATTATACACTTGTTTCAGGCAAATTTTTAATCAATGTTCTTTCTAAATCTTTACCCGGATCACTGACTGTCTTTCTTGAGATTATTCTTATTTCAATCTTCTGTGCCATTTCGGGATACGGACATGATGTACGTTCGACGATGTGTGTGATGATGACAACTTTATGTACCATGATGGTTTTAAAAAATGTTTATCCACTTAATTCGTTCTATCGTCGCTTAATTTTTACCGCAATGAGCATTGTGGCGATTATTTGTTTAGTCTTCCTACATGAAGTTTTTGAAATGATTATCTTAAACTTCCATTGTTTAATTGTCTTTGTCATATTAAGCCTTTTAGCTTATACACTTTGTAGCTTATTAACCAGCCACATGGAGAAGTGGCTTGTTTGGATCGATAAAAAAATCAGCCAAGTAAGAAAGTAACCTTACTTGGCTTTTATATTCTATTCCATTCTCTCAAGAAGTTTTTCTAATTCTAAAATTTTAACTTCTAATTCTTTTTCATCGTGTGCATTTTTTACACAATGTTCTAAATGGCTATGCAAAATCTTACGGCGACTCTTTTTAATCAATCCTTCTACACTTAATAATTGATTGGCAACATCAATACAATAGCGATCTTCTTCAATCATTTTCAAGATACCGTCAATCTGCCCTCGTGCCGTTTTTAATAGACGCTTAAGTTCATTTTGATTTGCAGCAACCATGACTAAACAATCCCTTTCAATTCATAACCGGCTTGAGAAATCACCTTTTGGTAAATATCCTCCGAAATAGGTTGTTCAACTGTTACAGTAGCCTGATTGGCTTCTAAATTAACCTCACACGCCTTGACACCTTCTAAATCAGTTAATGCCTTTGTGACATGTTTAACACACATCTGGCACATCATCCCTTCAATGTTTAGCACTTGTTTCATTTCTTTTTCCTCCTTCATTATTTCTTTTTTTACTTCTGTATCTTCCTTCACTTCTATTTTAAGGCTTGGCTTAAAGAAACGCAACCTTAAAGCGTTACTTACGACACAAACTGACGACAAACTCATCGCAGCAGCGCCAAACATCGGACTTAGAGCCCAACCGTTAATTGGATAAAATACACCGGCTGCTAAAGGGATACCGATGATGTTATAGAAGAAGGCCCAAAATAAATTTTCTTTAATGTTTTTAATCACGTAACGACTTAATTCTATCGCTCCGACAACATCTATTAAATCATCTCGCATTAAAACGATATCCGCAGAATCTAAAGCAATATCACTACCTGCACCAATGGCTACACCTACGCTTGCACTCATTAAAGCCGGTGCATCATTGATGCCGTCCCCGACCATCATTACACAATGATTAGAAGCAACTAGCTCTCTTACTATTCGCTCTTTATCTGCAGGTAAAACTTCCGCTACGACATCATCTAAATTTAATTTCTTAGCTAAAGCTTTAGCTGTTGTTGGGTGATCACCGGTCAACATCTTGACATGAATCCCCATCTCTTGTAGCTTAGCTACTGCTTTAGCACTATTAGGTTTAATCTTGTCGGCAATACCAATCATACCTACCCATTGCTTATCCATACAGACAACCAACGGTGTCATTCCCTCATTTGCGAATACTTCCAAATTTTCTTTAACTTGGTCGATATCCTCCATAAATTCTTGAGCTAAAGCAATATTACCAATCCCTAAGCGATGTCCATCAACCACACCTATCAAGCCTTTGCCGATAATATTACTAGCCTCTGACACCTCATATTTAGGTAAACCATTGGCTCTTTCTATAATAGCTTGAGCTAAAGGGTGATCTGAAATACTTTCCAAACTGGCAACATAACTTAATAACTGATTTTCATCTAAAATGGTTTCAATGGCAACAACACTAGGTTTACCATAAGTAATTGTTCCTGTTTTATCTAACACGACTGTATCAACTTCATGAGCAATTTCCAAGCTCTCGGCTGATTTAATTAAAATACCATTTTCAGCACCTTTACCGGTACCTACCATGATGGCTGTCGGTGTCGCTAACCCTAAAGCGCACGGACAAGAAATAACTAAAACAGAAATAGCCATAGATAAAGCAAAATTGAAATCATAGCCTAGTAATAGCCAAACCACCAAAGTTATACAAGCAATTACAATTACTGTCGGCACAAAGATAGCACTTACTTTATCGGCTAAACGTGAAATTGGTGCTTTAGAAGCACTTGCCTCAGATACTAAATCAATAATTTTAGATAAGGTTGTATCAGAACCGATATGCGTTGCTTCATAAATAATATGTCCATTTAAAAGCATTGTCGCACTCATGACTTCATCACCTACACCTTTATCAACCGGAAGACTTTCACCGGTCAAAGCAGAGGTATCTAATGCGCCTTGCCCTTTAACAATGCGACCATCAACGCCAATTCGTCCGCCACTGCGCACAACAATCAAATCCCCGACAACAACTTCTTCAACAGGAATTTCTATTTCAGCATTATCTCTTAGCACAATTACTGTATCAGGCGCTAATTGCATTAACTTTGAAATAGCATCTGATGTTTTCTTTTTAGAATTAGACTCTAAATATTTACCGACCGAAATCAAGGTAACAATCATGGCTGCTGATTCAAAATATAACTGATGTCTATAATGCATCACGATTTCCAAATCCCCATGTCCTAAGCCATAACCCATGACATAAATCGCAAATAGACCATAAATATAAGCAGCCCCACTACCTAACATAATTAAAGTATCCATATTGGCAGCTTTATGTTTTAAAGCTTTCCACCCATTGATATAATAATGCTTCTGTAAAAGCATGATGATACTTGTTAAGATGAGTTGAGTCATCGCAAACGGAATTGCATTCTTAACACCATCAAGAAAAGACGGTAAAGCTAAGCCGACCATATGTCCCATTGTGACATACATCAATACCATCAGTAAGGTAACACTCCATTGAAGTTTCTTTTTCAAATCTAAGCTCTCATCGGGAACTTCCGCAACAGAAGATGTCTTGACCTTGTCCTCATTCAATGGACTAGCTGTATAACCACCGCTCTCTACAGCTTTAATAATATCATTTTGTGATACGCTGTTCTCGTCGTACTCAACAGTCATATTGTTTAAAAGTAGATTAACTTCAACTTTCTTAACACCTTCAAGGCTACATACACTTTTTTCTACATGGGCCTGACAAGCACTGCAAGTCATTCCACCAACATTCATTTTTTCTTTCATAATCTCAACCTCCGCCCCCTACCCTATGGGGTACGGTTATATTATAAATAAAATTAAAAGAAATTGTCAAGCAATGCAAACTGCATCTTTCTTACTATGCGATGATAACGTTTGAAAGCTTGAATAGAAATCTAACCCTTACCATAAATCCATCGTCTTATTTGACTTCATTTGAATATCATCATATAATAAAATCAAGAAGAGAAAGCGATTATAAATATCTCGTTCCATATAGTGATGATAAAATAATTTACTTCTTTTAATATTTAATTATCCAATATTTAAAATAAGCAAAAGAATCGTTGATGATTTGTTTAGATAAAAAGCAAAATATGAAATGATAAAACTATTTTCAGCGATATTAAAATCATGATTACCTCTTTGCTTATTTGTAAATAATAATCAATCATATTTTTATGGAATAAGGGGGATTATCTGTGAAAAAATATATCATTAAATATCACTGGGCTGTTATAATAGCATTACCGCTTATTATTTGTCAATGGTATTTTAAGCTAGAATGGTTAAAACTTGAAGCAGAAACAGCATTATTCGCAAATGCTTATATATTATCGGCATTTTATTTATTGGCATATCTATTGATATACAAAAAAAGAAAATCGGTTATTTATTGATATGGGCAATATTTATCGTTTTAAATTATATAGATTACAAATGGTTGGGGAATTTTCCGAAAGCCTTAATGCTTTGCGCTGATTTATGGGTTAATTTGATTTTATCTGGCTTCGGCATATATGACCTATATGTAAAGTCTAACCATCTTGATGAAGGAAAATCACACAGATAGAGTGATAATCTAACTCTCTTTTATATTGATAAAGATAATATATTTTACACCTGACTTCCCCTAGCACTTTATTTAATGATTATACATAAATAAAAATAGTACACTTGTCATCATCACTTAACAAATGTACTATTTTATTTTAAATCTATTAACTTAAATAATTCTAAAGCCTAATTCAATCTAAGAAAGAGGAGGTTTTCTTTTATCCTTGAATTTTGCCTTATATTATATTTCTTTAAGCCTGAATTAAAACTTGTGTCTTAGATAGCTTATCAACTAACGCGCTTTTTTGAGTCATATTAAAAAGCAATCCGACATACCCGATACCTAGAAACAAAATGCCAAAATACTTTAAAACGTGTCTGACAAAAGCTTGAAAATAGGAGAGCCTTTGTCCATCTTGATTGCTGATTTTAAGACCTAGCATCTGTTTTCCGATAGTCCCTTGCTTCTTAGAAGCATCAAAGAGTATGAAATAGGCAAAGCTTACCACAATCAATAAATTCGGATTGATTCGCATAATAATTGCGGTCATAGAGCTTAAAACCAGACCATCTATACAAAAAGCGAACAATCTTTTGATAAAACTTGCGGGAATATCATTTGTTTTCTTCATTTCTATCAAAACTCCTTTTTTTAAAAATGAGATTACTGTTCTTCATAAAAATCTTTATTGATTTTAAAGAACGCATCTGTCAAATCTTTAGCTACCACATAGGAACAAACCAATGGATTTAACATTAAACAGTCAATAAAATCACTTTTTCGATGACTTCTTAAAGCCTTTGAAGCCGCTTTTTCATATTGCTTGATTCTTCGTACCATTTCTTTAATCAAATCATCTTCAATTTGAATTTGATGGGGTTTAACTTCATTACCATCAATCGTACAGCTGACTTCAATCACTTCATCTTGACTAAAGTCTTGTTGATGTGGGCTAGTTGTACATAAGACTAAATCCTTCTTTGTCTTTGTTTCGACTGCCGTAATATAATTTAAGGCAATAGAGGCATACCCATTAGTTGTATTATCGAATACATCAAAGATGAAAGGTTCTTTATCTTGCGCCATACCTGTTTCATTTTTCATATAGGACGCTTCTCTTTTGTTATACCACTTGGAGTATATTTTGAGGGCTCTTTCAAAATCGTTAGTTATATCTATTTGTTGAAGTTCTTCTTTCATACCATCGTTAATCTCTTTGATGATTTCCGATCTAATTTTAGCTGATTGAGAAATATTGCGATAAGCCTCATTTGGATATAAATAATAGTACAAATATTCATTAAACAACTTTCTTTTACGCTTCATTAACGCTTGATCCATAAACTTTAAATCACTGTGCTGATGTATTTCTTGACTATCCAAAATCTCATCAAGCACCTCTTGACCATCATACTTAACCGATGTGATAAAGGAAAAGTGATTTAAACCAATACATTCAAAGGATAAACGATCTTTATCATATCCGCCAATACGTATAACACTTTCAATTAGACTAGTCGGAGCATCACAAATCCCGTAACAAAAATCATAGCCCATATCCCTTAATGTCTGTGTCACAATACCTGCCGGGTTGGTAAAATTAAATACTTTCACATTTGGCTGACTAAGTTTTTTGATTATTTCACAATACCTAGCCAAAACAGTTACACTTCGCATAGCAAAGGAAATACCTGCTGCACCGGTTGTTTCTTGCCCAATCACGCCATGAGCTAGAGCGGTTCTTTCATCTTTGATGCGCATTTCATCATTCCCCACACGAATGGTAGTAATAATATAATCGGCATCTTTAACGGCTTCTTCAATCGAAGTTGTTAATTCAAAGCGAAGATTTGGGTTGATTTTGGCAGAGGCGATTTTTGAAATCGTTCCGTAAATGTCCAATTGCTCTTTTTGATTATCCATGAACACAACTTCATCAATACCAATTTCCTTTGATTTAAAGGCAATACTTCTTGCTAAAAGCGGAGAACGAACACCCCCACCACCAATAACGGCAATCTTCATAGTCACCATCTCCTTTAACTAATCTTCTAAACTATCTTCATTAAATCTTTTATTAGGATAATACGCTTTATACTTACCCCATTGTGAATCTATCGGATTAGCAAATCCATCAATTTTCAATTGTTTCACTAATTGATTAGACATCTTTTGAGCATCTCTATATATTTTTTCTTCATCTACCTGAACTAGCTTTTTATCTTTAACGACAAATTTTCCATTACAAATCACATTATCTACATCATTGCCATGTGCATAGCGAACCACTAAATTACATGGATCATGATAAGGCATAAAATAAGCTTTGTGAATGTCCAAAGAGATAATATCCGCCTTTTTCCCAATTTCCAAGGAACCTATTTCATTTTCCATTCCAATACATTTAGCCGCATCAATTGTTACCATCTCGATTATTTTTTCATTTGGAAGATAGTTTCTTTCGTTATATAATGCTCGCACTAAAAATTGGCATTTCCGCATTGAAGAGAATAAATCAAAATTTGATGAATAAGATGGACCGTCGGTTGAAATCGCAACATTAACGCCTTGCGCCATCATTTCCATAATCGGTGCTTGCGATTTAAAGTGGGCAATCGTTGGCCAAAAACTAAAATTAGTATGTGTTTTAGCCATGATATTGACTTCATCTAAAGATAAACCTTGTCCGTGTTGGATATGCACATCTTCACCTAGTAGCGCATTGGGATCTTTATGAGCTAAATATACCATACCTTTAAACGCATCTGTGTGAATGCGTGTCTGATATCTTTTGGCAATTCTTCTCATTTCATATGAGTTTCTTAAATCCAATTCAGTTAACTCATTGCATTCTTCGGATTCAGTCTGTGAAGTCAAGGAAGTAATAATTTTATAAGGGCAAACAAAGATTTTGGTTAATGAATCATTGGTATCGTGGTGTTTTGCCACAATCTTTTCCAATGTAGCAATTGCCTCATCATAGCTTTCCATATATCTAATTCTCTTACCATTTTCCCAATGGCTTAATTTTTTAGGCCATGGAATATCACCCGGCCCACAAGCTAAGATGTTTCGTACCCCTACTTCTTTATAGCCTGCAACTTGTTCATCGACATAGCTTTCTTTATAACACATAGATTGTGAACCCATGACACTTAGTCCGGTTGTTACGCCAAAGCTTGCTCTTTGTGTTGCGGCAAATCTTGATTCAACTTTCCAAAAATCATCAGACAGACAATGATTATACATATAATTATGCACATTCATCCAATAAATCGTATCTTTCACAAGTGTGTAAATTAAGGAATGTCCGGCATGAGCGTGCACATCAATAAGTCCGGGTAAAATGATATGATTTTTTAAATCGTATTTCTTAACATCTTTATATCGGTTAATAATTCTGTCGCTTTCGCCAATATCTTGAATTAAATCCTCCTTAATATAGATAGCGCCATGATTTAGAATCCGTCTTTGCTTATCTACCGTAATAATAACTGCATTATATAATATGAATTCATTCATCTTTACATCCACGTATGATCAATTGCCATACTTTCCTTTCTTCCAAAAGATATATGCTTCTATATGCAAGCATTAAAGAGAATCCACTTTAAAAGAAACATTATCCTTAAAGTTGATTCTCTATGGATTTTAATCACTCATTTTTTCTTCTTCGACCATTTTCTTATCTAAAACTTTAATAAATGGATAATAGATTAAACCACAGACAACAAGCAAGATCGCCTGTAGTACGGCAGCTCGCCAGTCATTCGTTGCCAAAAAGCCACTAATAATCGGCGGAGTCGTCCATGGGATATTTGTTCCTGTTGTACATGAAACTAGACCTAAATTCATAACCCAATAAGATACGGTTACACACATCAGCGGACAAGCAAAGAAAGGAATCAACATAGTTGGATTTAAAACAAGCGGTAAGCCGAATACCATAGGTTCATTGATACCAAAGATACCGGGACCTAAAGTCAATTTACCTAACATTTTAATTTGTTTTGACTTACAGAAGAAAATCATAATAATACTTAATGGTAAAGTAGCGCCTACACCACCCCAACCTTGAAACATATCCCAAAATTGTTGCGTAACAACGTGTGGTAATGGTTGTCCGGCTGTAAAAGCAGTTAAGTTATTTAATGATGCAGATTGGAACAATGGTCCTGTAATAGCTCCGACAACCGAAGCCCCATGAATACCGAAGAACCATAATGTATGTGAAGCACAAATCGCTGTTACAATTCCTAAGAAAGAATCGCTCACCCCAACAAGTGGTACTTGAAGAATGTTAAAGACGAAGGCATGAATACTTTCCCAAGGGGTTAAACTAAAGATAAAACGAATAACTAGGAATATAGGTAAAATCACAACGGCAGGAATTAACGCTTCAAAAGATCTTGAAACTGCCGGTGGGACACCTTCAGGCATCTTAATGGTTAAATTCTTTGATAAAACAAAGTTAAATAACTCAACGGCGATAATTGCGGTAATGATGGCAACAAACAAACCTTTTGCCCCAAAATCACTTGCTTGGAAACCACCATCAACACGAATCAATAAAATAAAGTAACTTACAAGTGACATAACACCGGACATCAAAGCATCTCTATGATAAGATTTGCCCAGATAGTAAGCAATTGAGAAAACGGCAATCAAAGCGGTTAGTCCCATGGTTGATGATGAAGCAATATCCCCAAACCATTTCCAACCTTCACCAAAGGTTGCCAACATAAAGTCTTGGTAAGCATTGATTGGAAATTCTGTAATAACTAAG
>CAJUOR010000003.1 GCA_910588165.1 uncultured Thomasclavelia sp. | reverse complement strand
TTCAATCAAAAGGATTTGCTTATGAAAAAAGGCCAAGGAGGGATTTAGATGTATTTAGAATTAAAAAATGTTTCAAAAGAAATCAAGAGAAACAAAGTTTTAAAAAATATTACGATAGGCATGGAAAAGGGGCGTATATATGGATTTCGAGGACGAAATGGTTCAGGAAAAACAATGTTAATGAGAATCATTTGTGGTCTTATTACCGCAAGTGAAGGAGAGGTTATTATAAATAATGAAGTGTTAGGTAAAGATATTTCCTTTCCTAGAAGTATAGGCGCTTTAATCGAAAATCCTGAATTTATTGATTATTATACGGCTGAAAAAAATTTGCAGATTTTAGCCTCTATTAAAAATGAAATAGGTGAAAAGGAAATCAAGGATATATTAAGTACCTTGGATTTGGTGACAAAGAAAAAATTTAAAACTTTCTCTTTAGGTATGAAACAGAAATTAGGGATTGCAGCAGCCCTTATGGAAAAACCGGACATTGTCGTTTTAGATGAGCCTTTTAATGCTTTAGATGAAGCAACTGTTTGTATTGTTAAAGATATGTTATTGGAAAGCAAAAAGGACGGTTCACTTTGTATTATATCTTGTCATGATAAGGAAGAATTGGAGTTTTTATGCGATGAGATTTTTTGCATAAATAATGGGGAAATTACAGATCATTATATTGTTGAGAAGGGGGCATAGTATGAAAAAAAGATTATGTCTTATGCTTATTTTACTTATCATTTTCTTTGCAGTATTTAGAATTGTCAATGTTACCCATAAATTTCGTATTAAAGATACAACAATATATCAAATTGGTGAAACGATAGAAATAGAAAATATGGCAATGAAAGTTACAGATATGCGCTTTATGACTAAAGATGATTTGAAGCAATATCAGGAATTGATCGGGGAAAATTGTGATAAATCTATGTGTATCGTTTTAAGTGTAGATTTGAAAAACTTATTAAATCAAGAAACAAAAAATGATTTGACCTTCTTATCAATGGCTTCCGGGGCATGGACACAACAGATTTCCTATGAAATGTTTCACGCACTTAATCAGGAAATTGCTTCTTTGAACCTTGTGTTACAATCTGAACAATCCATGGAACTTCAATTACCGTTTATATTGACAAGTGTGCAATTTAAAGATAAAGATTGGGCAAATATTCAAGATAGGGATTACCAATTGTATATATCTTTATACCCGGAAAAAAGACTAGTCCAATTAAATTAGGATTATAATATAGTAGCGGTTGTACTGATAGTTGAATACCAACGGGTTATAGCAAATATGTTTGAGTTACCGTAAAACTATAAAGTCAATGAATATTTCTTGAAATCTTGGGTATCCTTTCATTACCGAAGGCGTATATGAATAGACAGCAACAGTTTCAAACATTTATTTTAGAAAGAGTTAGACAAGGTTATCAAGAACAAGCTCAAGTTCTGTTAGATGAAAGTTTAGCCAAACAAGCGAGTGGTACTTTTGATTTAGACTACCTAGAAACTTGGACTAAGGCAATGATTCCGTTAATTGATGAAAATGCTTGGCCTGAGGTTAGGGCTGTCATCAAGGAGTTTAAAGCCAATCTGAAAGCTAAATATCAATAAAAAGGTTCTTACGGATGCCCTCATTTACCAGTTCAATTGGTTGGTGCATAGCGCAAAGAACCTTTTTCCTATTCTAAATAATGATTGGCTAACTCTATTTCCTCTTGTAGCACTTCTAAAAAGAATTCTGCGGATTTGGAGAAGACTTGATACTTTTTCCAAACGATGCTATGTCCGGCTGTTAGAATAGGATTTAGGGGCTTAAAGCATAATGGAGAGTCCTTGTGAGTAGAAACGAGTTTATCAAGGGTAAAGGCATAGCCCACCCCTTCTTCAACTAATAAGGAAGCATTATAAATCAAATTATATTTTGCTACAATGTTGAGTTTTTTTGAACTAGTGCCTAGCCACTTGGCAAGTGTATTGGTAATCATATCTTGACTTGAACAAATTAAAGGGAGATTTTGTAAATCGTCAGCCGTAATGAAATCTTTGTGGGCTAAGGGACTATCTTTACGCATTAAAATCCCCCATTTATTTGAAGTCGGCAAACGAATGAAGTCATAAGGGGTTAGATCTGTCGGTTCAATTAAGAAACCAAAATCAATAATGCCTTTATCTAAACGGTCTGTAATATCTTGGGCATTACCGCTTACAAGATGAAATTTAATTAAAGGTTGCTCTTCTTGAACGCGTTTAATGGCTTTGGCAACTAAGCGCATACCTTCTGTTTCTCCACCGCCAATATAGATTTCTCCGCTTAAAACATCGTTAGAGCCGACCATTTCAGTTTCGGTTTTTTCAATTAAATTAATGATTTCCTCGGCTCGCTTACGAAAATACATACCTTCGTCTGTCAAAGTAATTTTACGACTTCCTCGGATAAATAACGTTTTGCCTAATTCATCTTCCAATTCTTTAATTTGTCTGGATAAGGTCGGCTGTGTGATGTGCAAATAATCTGCTGCCCTTGATATACTTTCCATTCGGGCAATCGCTAAAAAATATTGAAGCACTCTGATTTCCATGGTTAAACCACCTTTCTATCCTTATTATAATATAGCTATTTAAGACTGACAAGCTGAGTTTTTTCAATGAAATGGTGGAAAATATTGATTTTTATTGGTGAATGCTGTTATAATAGCAAACGTGTTTTAAAAAAATAATTAGCTAGTTAAATAAATAGAAAGGAGTTATACATATGGAATCAAGAAATAATAAAATGGGAACTATGCCCATCAATAAACTTTTAATCTCAATGTCTTTGCCTATCATTGTGGCAATGTTGGTGCAGGCTCTTTACAACATTGTCGATAGTATTTTCGTTGCTCGTATTAGTGAGAATGCTTTGACCGCAGTTTCTTTAGCTTTCCCGGCTCAAAACCTATTGATTGCTTTTGCAGGTGGAACTGCTGTTGGTGTCAACTCACTTTTATCCAGAAGTTTAGGTGAAAAAAATCAAGAGAATGCCAATAAAACAGCTAATCATGCGATTGCGATTTGGATTTTAATGTCACTTATTTTCATGATAATTGGTTTGACATGCGGTCGTTTGTTCTTTAATTCACAGACAAACGATACGGAAATTATTGAGTTAGGGGTGCAGTATTTTACTATTGTTGTAGGTGCCTCTTTTGGTATTTTCGGTCAATTTACGTTTGAAAGATTACTCCAAGCAACCGGTAGAACTTTTCAAACGATGATTACGCAAGGTCTAGGGGCAATTATCAACATTGTTTTAGATCCTATCTTTATCTTCGGTTGGTTTGGCTTACCTGCTATGGGGGTAGCCGGTGCGGCTATTGCAACGGTTATCGGACAGATTATCGCTTGTTTCTTAGGTCTATACATTAATCACAAATATAATCACGATATTCAAATTAATATGAAAAACTTCCGTTTTGATAAACACATTCTTAGACAGATTTATACTGTATCAATTCCAAGTATTATCATGCAGTCTATCGGAAGTATCATGACCTATGGTTTAAACTTAATTTTAATTGGTTTTTCAAGTACCGCAACCGCTGTTTTTGGGATTTATTTTAAATTACAGAGTTTCTTCTTTATGCCAGTCTTTGGCTTGAATAATGCCCTTGTACCTATTGTCGCTTACAATTTAGGCGCTAAGGAAAAGGAACGTATGGTACAGTCCATGAAATTAGCGATGATTTATGTTACTTTTATCATGGTAACCGGTTTTATCCTGTTTGAAGTTGTACCGGAAGCTCTATTGAATTTATTTGATGCCAGTGAACATATGCTAGAGATTGGTATTCCGGCTTTGAGAATTATCGCTCTTAACTTCGTTTTTGCGGGTATTGCCATTGTTTGCTCATCGGTTTTCCAAGCGTGTGGGAAAGGAACATATAGTTTAATTGTTTCGGTTATCCGTCAGTTAGCTGTTTTATTACCGGTGGCGTACTTATTATCATTATTGGGCAATGTGAATTATGTTTGGTTTGCCTTCCCAATTTCAGAATTATTCTCTTTCACTGTGTCAATCGTTTTAATCAAACGAACATTTAAAGATTTAGATTTTTAGTAAAACCGGTGTAAACCGGTTTTATCATGCTTTTCAGGCATAGTTATATATTTAATATAGGTATTTGTTATTTTATATAAAATCATATATACTATAATTAACATCAAATAGCAAGGGGGAATGGAATAAAGTGGATATGCGTATTTTTGAATTGGTGGCGGATTCTTTTCTTAAAATCTTGATACCGGGATTAACCATCACGATACCTTTGACTGCGATTTCTTTCATATTCGGCTTACTGATTGCGATTGTTACAGCGTTGGTACAATTTGCGAATATTAAAGGTTTAAAACAGTTGGCTCGTTTTTATATTTGGGTTTTCCGTGGAACGCCTTTATTGGTACAGCTTTATGTTATTTTCTATGGGTTACCAAATTTAGGTTTTTTGATTAACCCGTTTCTATGTGCCATTTTAGTTTTTTCAATTAACACCGGTGCTTATTGTGCGGAAACGATGCGTGCAGCTTTAGAAGCTGTGCCTAAAGGACAAATTGAGGCAGGTTATTGTGTAGGTATGAGCTATCTTCAAATTATGTGGCGAATTGTTTTGCCTCAAGCCTTTCGAACAGCTTTCCCACCTTTGTCTAATACTTTGATGGGCTTGCTTAAAGATACGTCATTAGCGGGTAATGTTACCGTTACAGAGATGCTAATGGCAACTCAACGTATTGTCGCAAGGACTTATGAACCTTTTATCCTTTATTTAGAAGTAGGGGCTATTTACCTATTTTTCTCTACTGTTTTAACTTATTTACAATCCAAAGGAGAAAAATATTTGAATAATTATGAAAGGAAAAGGAAAAGAAAATGATGTTGCAGATTAAGGGTTTAAAAAAATCATTTCGCTCTTTAGAAGTTCTCAAAGGTGTTGATGTCAATGTTGAAAAAGGTGATGTTGTCGCTATTTTAGGACCTAGCGGTTCAGGTAAAACAACATTATTGAGATGTATCAATTTTTTAGAAACCGCAAATGAAGGCAAAATGATATTTGATGGGGAAAGCTTTGATTTAGGGCATATTTCAAAAAAAGATATAGCTCGCTTACGTAAAAAAACAGCTTTTGTTTTTCAAAACTATAATTTGTTTCAAAATAAAACAGCTTTACAAAATGTGACAGAAGGATTGATTGTCGCTAGGAAAATGCCCAAGGATCAAGCTAATGAAATAGGGAAGCAAATGTTAGATAAGGTAGGTATGTCAAATCATTATGATTACTTTCCACACGAATTATCAGGTGGACAGCAACAGCGAGTAGCTATCGCAAGAGCTTTAGCGACTGGTCCGGAAATCATCTTCTTTGATGAGCCGACATCGGCTTTAGATCCGGAGTTGATTGGCGAAGTGTTGTTGGTGATGCAGCAACTAGCTAAAGAAGGCATGACGATGTTAGTGGTTACGCATGAGATGAGTTTTGCTAAAAATGTTTCAAATAAAGTTATTTTTATGGAAGATGGCGTGATTGTGGAGGAAAACGATGCTAAGCAATTCTTTATAAATCCTCAGGAAGAAAGAAGTAAAGCGTTCCTAAGAACCATTAACGCTAGAACGCAATTAGTAACAGAAGAATAGAAAAAGGAGAGATGAGAAATGAAAAAAATTATGACGTTTTTATTGGCTTTATGTTTAGTCGGGTTAAATGGCTGTGCTAAAAAAGATGAAGCTCAAAAGGATTTATTGGAAACAATTCAGGAGCGTGGCGAAATTATCGTTGCCATGGAGGGTACTTGGTCTCCTTGGACTTATCATGATGAAAATGATGAGTTAGTGGGCTATGATGTTGAAGTGACTAAACTGATTGCCAGAGAATTAGGTGTCGAAGCTAAGTTTGTTGAAGGCGAATGGGACGGTTTATTAGGTGGCTTAGAATCTGGCCGTTATGATATTATGGCTAACGGTGTTGAAATCACGGAAGAACGTGCGCAAAAATATGATTTTTCTGAACCTTATGGTTATATTCACACTGCTTTAATTGTGCATACAGATAATGATGCTATTAAAAGCTACGAGGACTTAGATGGCAAAACGACAGCTAATAGTATTTCAAGTACTTATATGACATTGGCTGAAAGCTATGGGGCAACCGCTCAAGGTGTTGACTCACTAGATCAGACTTTTGAATTAGTTTTGAATAAACGTGTTGATGCGACTTTAAATGCTGAATTATCTTATGATGATTATATGAAGGCTCACCCTAATGCAAAGTTAAAAGTCGTTGCTTTAACACCTGAAGCTTCGCAAGTTTCAATTCCTATGCGTAAAGGTGCAGAAACAGAAAATCTTCGCAAAGCTATTGATGAAGCGATTATCAAGTTACAGCAGTCTGGTGAATTAAAAGCTGTTTCTGAAAAATATTTCGGTAAAGATATCTCTAGTTTACAGACTAAGTAACCATGAAACAGATTAACTGCTGTCGCTGTCAGGAGGATATTCCGACAACACTCAAAGATGCCGGCTTTGATGAAGAAAAGATTCACTGCTTTATAGAGAAGAAAAATGCAGGTAAAATGCGTGAGGCATTGTGTATGTTGCAAAGTCAAAGAGAAATATTGGTGAATGATATGCATAGTGTTCAAAAGCGATTAGACTGTTTAGATTTCTTGATTTATCAAATGCGTAAAGAACAAAAATAGACGACTTCATGTCGTCATTTTTGCCTAATTAAGTGTAATATGGCAATCCTTTTAGAAAGGGGGATACATTGCATGAGAAACAAGATAATGAAAGTCTTAGTGATGGTTTTAGGCAATGCTTTATTGGCATACGGTTTTGCTGTTTTTGCTATTCCGGCGAATATTATTGTCGGTGGGGCAACTGGTGTAGGGTTAATTATTGAAAAGGCATTAGGGATTGACTATACACTTTGTGTGTTTATTTTAAATATGGTGATGTTGTGGCTAGGCTATGTTTGTTTAGGTAAGGCTTTTGCCCTAGGAACGATTTTTAGCTCATTTTTGTTTCCTATGTTCCTAGCTTTTTTTGAAAATATGACGGTATTTCAAAATGTAACAAATGATCTTTTGTTGTCTTGTGTTTATGCCGGTGTCTTTTCGGGTTTAGGGTTAGGTTTAGTGTTTAGGCAGGGTTTTAGTACAGGTGGATTAGATGTTCCTCCGTTAATCTTTCATCGGTATTATCATGTAAACTTAGGAGTTGCTATCAATTTATTGGATTCATTGGTGTTATTAGGACAAATTTTTTTCTTCTCTTTTGAAAGCATTCTTTACGGTTTGTTAACGGCTTTTATCTCAAGCTATGTCATCAATCAAATTTCAATTTTGGGGCAAAAGAAGATGGAAGTCTTGGTTATCTCGGAACAATATGATAAAATTGCCCAAGCGATTGCCAATCGAATTGACAGAGGGTGTACATTTGTCAATATAACAACCGGATATATGAAGAAAAACAGTCAAGCAATTATGTGTGTGGTAGATAAGACGGAAAGTATTCGCTTGCAGGAATTAGTGCTTGATTTAGATAAAGAAGCTTTTATGATTGCTCATGAAGTGCATAGCGTTCATGGTCGAGGGTTTACTTTACCTAATTTAGATTTAGATAATTCTCAAGATAATTTTTAAATTGTATCATAGAAAAAGCAGTTAGTTCAAAGTAGAATTAACTGCTTTTGGCTTAAATGACATCAGATAATTTATTCAATAGATAAATCTTCTCCGTTAGTTGCAATAACTTTTTTATACCAATCAAAAGATTTTTTCTTAAAACGTTTCAATGAGCCATGCCCTTCATCGTCCATATCAACATAGATAAAACCATAGCGTTTTTTCATTTCAACTGTACCGTCTTTTCAACTACATCAATGTTTCCCATACCATTTTCCGCAATCCATAAAGGCGTTTGGTAACGGTCGTATAGTTCATTTAAAACGTCGCGTAAAGCTTTAGTGTCAATCGGTCAACCCCAAGGTGTTGCTTCTAAATATGGATTTTTAGAAGCCTGCTGTCCACCGGTTGTAACAGTCGACACCTTTGCTTGATGATTAAAGGCTATTGTGCGATAGTAAGAGAAGACAAAAAATCGCTAGGATACTGCCTTAAAATAGCCTCATCTTCCGGCTCTGTTTTTAATTCAAAATCATATTCGGCGAATATGTCCTTAGCGTAATTAAGATAATAACCACGCATCATCACATTAGAAAAAGGTAAAGCTCTTCTTCTGAAATCATAAGCACCAAAGACATCATCGGGTTGACAAGTCATCGGATAAATACCGCTTAGTACTAACAACACCCGATTTTGAAATTTTGATGAGCATAGAAAATAAAAGAGGAGGTAGAAAAGATGTGTAGTTTAGGTGAAGGATTAGTTAAAGAAACATGGGATAAGGCGATTATCCAAGGAAGGCATGAAGGTAAAGCTGAGGGAATGGCAGTGGGAGAAAAAATTGGTAAAACAAAAGGAGCAGAAGAAAGATTGGTACAGGATATTTACAATTTTATGAAAAGCTTTAAATTAGACATAGACGTGGTGATGGACGGGTTAAAGATACCCAAGCATGAGCAAGGAAAATATTTAAAAATGCTTGAAAGATTAGACGCTTAAGTAATAAGACGTTATCATTGAAACTTGTCGTTACAACCTTTCATTGATATGTCAATTAGAGTACAGAGTAAAAAAGCAAGCTGATTTCATCAACGGCTTAGATGAAAAGCTTGCTTTTGATAGGACTGTTTATTTAGTTTAAAAAGTTATTTTTGCTAAGCGGCTTACTTTTTATCTTCTTTTTTCTTAGCTAAATATTGGTCGACCTTTTCAACCATATTACTAGGCATCGTTCTAGGAACAGGGAAAACTTGTGTATTCACAATGCTTTGGGCAAAGGTGTTAACGAAGTTTGCAGTAGCACCTAAGGCGTCAGCTGACAGATATTGAATCACATCATGACGGCAGTGGATAAATGCTGCCCCTTGAGTTCCGAAACGGCAGAAGCTTACAGCCGGAATACCCTTGTCGGCAAATGGTGTAGAATCGCTAGAGTAGATATCTTGTTTAACGTTAATAGAGAAATTGTTGTCGCAGGCAATATAGTTGATGTAATCGACTAAACAGTTTTCAGATGTACACATTGCGACATCACGACCAAGAGGCGCTCCGGCAACATCGACGTTAATCATTAAAATTGTTTTCTTAACTTCATCTTCGTATGTTTTAACAAAGTGCTTACTTCCCTCTAAACCAACTTCTTCGCTACCAAACCAACAGAATTTGACCGTACGTTTAGGTGGGTTAGCCTTAAATTCTCTTAGAATATCCATGATAATTACTGAACCGGCACCATTATCATAAACACCGGTACTAAAAGGCACTGAGTCGTAGTGTGCCCCAAAGACAATCATCTCTTCAGGTTTTTCTGTACCTTCAATCGTTGTGTAAACATTATGACTAGTTACTTCAACATCTTCTTGTTCGATTGTTAAACGTACCTTTGATGCTTTTCTAAGCACGATGTCCCAAGCAGCTGCAACACGTAAATTCATGCCCGGAATTAAACCGCACGCACGTAAATTTTTTCTTAATTTTCGTGTATCTAAGTCTGCTTCATCTTTTTTATCTAATAAAGAGCCTTGGAATGTGATAAAGCCGATAGCTCCGTTTTCGACCATACGTTTATAGGCATCTAATCTTAAATAGCCATTGACTAAGACGATTTTGCCGTTCATTTTCGCCATATCGACTTTGCTAGTGCCGTCGTCAACATAGACCAATTCACCTTCTAAATTGGCATTGCCGCAACATTTATAAGCAGTTGCTTCATATTCCTGATAGTAAGGTTCTAACACTTCAAATTTAGCTTTTGAGATAATAGCATCATCAACTTTAAAAGGATCAATGGTCGCTTCAAGACCCATGTCTTTAATTTCATCGGCTAAAATATTTGCAGCTTTTAATTCTTCTTGACTTCCGCTTGTTCGAATAAAACCAATTTTATTCAATAAATCAAATTCTCTTTTCCCGCATATACCCATTTTCTGATTACCCCCTTCAATCTTTAGTATGCATTTTTTATTATAACCATTTTAAACAATATTGCAATTATTTTTTTGTTAATATGCTTAATATGATATATTTTTTATATGAAAAAAGAAAAAAACTTGTAAAAAATATAGATATATCTATCAACTTAGTGTATAATATCGGAAAAAGGAGGGGAATTTTAAGCAATGATGAAAACTGAAAAGCTAAACAGAGGGTTGTTTCAGTGTTTTTAGGCTTTATTTGAAAGAAGTGGTTGCTTATAAGAAATATTTAGCTTCTTATTACTAAAGGGAAAGCTTAATTTTTAAGTTAAGCCTATGAAAAATCAGAGTGTAAGAAGTGAGAAATTTCGGATAGTTATTCATTCATTGTATGGGGTGAAATAAGCTTTGCAGGAAGCACAAATTATGCTATATTTATATTAGGAGGGCAAAAGTATGAAAAGGTATTATTTTAGAAAAAGTGAAAAAGAGATTGAGCGGTTAAAAAGAGATTTGTTTTACTATGCACAAGTGATGAATCTCGATTTTGTAAAGGCTGAGGGTCAAGAGGGCTGGGTTTGTGAAATACGTAAAAATAAAAATGCCCATCGTGGTGTAGCTTTTGTCATTCGTGACGGTTTACAAGACAGTATTACAATTCAAATGGGAATTATCTCATGGATTGAAGAAGGCGTGCTTTTAGATTCATTCTTTCCTGAATTATTAAGTGAAGTTCAAGAAACCTCTGTGAGCCCATTGACAGCTAGTAGAGAAAAAGAAATTCGCCATGATATTAAAGTATTGGCTAAAGTACGCTTAGGTTCATATTTCAATAACCGTAAAGACGTCACAGAAGAATAGAAGTTGATAAGGAACCGTGTGTTCCTTTTTTCTTTAATGATAATGATTGAAAGCGGTTAACAAATGCGCTATAATAATAATGAAATCACAGAAAAGAGAGGGGATTAACCGATGATTCGTATGTTGATTTGCTGTGCCGGTGGTTTTTCTAGCAGTGCGATGGCAGAAAAAGCTAAAAAAGAAATCATTGAAAAACACATGGAGGATAAAATTAGTATTGATTTTGCACCATTTAGTATGGCCGCTAGGGAGTTGGGAGATTATGATTTGATGATGGTCTGTCCTCATCAGAAATATCAAATTAAAAGATATAATGAGGAGTATGTGAAAGACCAAATTCCTATCTATCTTATCCCGCCTCGCCTTTACGGGACGATGGCGATTGAAGAAGTTTATCAAGATGCCGTGGATATTTTGGAAATCTTTAAGAAAAATCCACATAATCCATGTCATTTCCCAGGTGAAGAAAGCGTTTTGCGAATTAAAAGAGATGTAGCTTTTGCTCATTTTAAAAAATAATGGCATTTGTTTTAGAAAACACTTGCACCTGAAGTTAGGTTAAATGTTATAATGTTATGCGGAGGTGGTATTTGTGGAATATCGTAAATTTGAAAAATTAAATATCGCTCCATCTGTTCTTGGCTTTGGTTGTATGCGTATGCCAAAGAAAGAAGATGGAACAATTGATGAAGCTGAAGCAGAAAGAATGATTGATTATGCTATCAGCCAAGGGGTGACTTATATTGATACAGCTTACCCATATCATAATGGCGAAAGTGAACCTTTTGTGGGGAAAGTTTTAAAGAAATATCCTCGTGATGCTTTCTATCTTGCAACAAAGTTACCTATTTGGGAATTAAAGACAAAAGAAGATGTCACTCGTATTTTCAATGCCCAATTAGAAAGATTAGGTGTTGACTATGTTGACTTTTATTTATTGCACGCCTTAGATGCGAAGAAGTGGCAAACAGTTTTAGATTTAGATATTTTGCCTTTTGTAGATGAAATGAAAAAAGCCGGTAAGATTAAAAACATCGGTTTCTCATTCCATGACGAATATGCGACATTTGAAAAAATTATTACTTATCGTCCTTGGGATTTCTGCCAAATTCAGTACAATTATATGGATATTGATATTCAGGCAGGTGACAAAGGTTATGCCTTAGCTGAAAAATTAGGTGTACCTTTAGTGATTATGGAGCCTATCAAAGGTGGGTCTTTAGCTACTTTACCAAAGGATATTGATGCTATTTTTAAATCTCAAGATGAAAATGCCAGCACAGCAAGCTGGGCTTTACGTTGGGTAGCTAGTCATTCTAATTGTAAAGTTATTTTAAGTGGTATGTCTACTTTTGAACAGTTAGAAGATAACTTAAAGACATTTAATCGTGAAGATGTGAATTTAAACGAACAAGAAATGGCTACTGTCGCAAAAGTTAGAGAAGCTATCAATGCTCGTATGAAAAACGGTTGTACCGGTTGTGCATATTGTATGCCTTGCCCATTTGGAATCAATATACCTCAAAATTTTGCTATTTGGAATAGAGAAGCGATGTATGGCGATACAGTAAAAGCTAAAAATGACTATGCCACATTAAGCGAGGCTCAAGCAGCTTTATGTAAAAAATGCGGTAAATGTGAAAAGGTATGTCCGCAAGCCTTACCGATTCGTGAAGATTTAGCTCGTGTTGCAAAGGATTTAGGTGAATAATGAAACCTTTATTAGAGAAGGGAAGAAGCTTATATGCATATGAAATCAGTGGGCAATACGATCTCAATGAAATGAAAAATGAGCTTTTAGATGGTGTATGGTGTTCAATTTACGATGTCTTGAAACTTGCTCATTTTGAAATTATCGATCCTTTAGACGAAGAAGATTTCAAGGAAGCCTATGATTTCTTGAAAGAAACAATGCCTTATACAAAAGACCATCAAAACGATATATTTGAATTTTAAGCCGAGGGATCAACTCGGCTTTTTATATTGCATAAAATACAAGCCTAAATAAAAAGAGTGTGCTATAATGATGATAGTATATAGATAGAAGGGGTGAGCGGTGTGGGAAGAAAGTATCCTACTTTGAAAAAAATATTGAGAAAACAAAACCGTGTGATTAGATGGAGTGCTATTATTTCATTGGTTGTGGCATTGACAAGTGGTGTGATGATATTCGTTTTAGAAAATCGTGCAAACCCAAAAGCAAAGGCATTTGAAGATGTGGTTATTGATAATGAAAAAGGAGAATGGTCCTATTTAGATGTAGATTTCATGTCCGACTGTTTTGCGTTCTACGAAGAAAATGATGATGTTGTGGATCGTTATTATTTTGTTTGGGAAGGGTCATATATGTATATTGCCAATCTTGATAGCTTAACTCTTTATGATAAGCTTGCTGATATATATGATTATAGTTTTGAAGATACAACAACCCAGCCTTTGCCGGTTCGTATTTACGGTACAAGTGAAAACATATCACCTGAATTAAGACAGATTGCTATTGAACAGTTGAATGAGTGGTATGGAGAAAATACGGTTACCGATGAGGATTTTGATAGTTTATGTGGGACTGTTTTATTAAATGTTAAGCGGACGCCGAACCAAATTTCAGAAGTTCCCCTTGTGATTGGATTTGTAGCTATGATGTGTGCTTGGATTTTCGGACTCATGCTTGGCTGTTTTGCATGGATGACTAGACGAACTTTAAAACGTATCGATCAAGAAACATTAGAAAGAATCGAAGGCAAAATTGAAAATGGGCAGGCTTTACACCTAGAAGGTACGGGTATTTATTTAACAGAGCATTATGTCATCAATATGCGTTACTACTTATGCCTTTATCGTTATGAAGAAATATATTGGTTATATCTCTACCGCCTTAAAAAATATGGGGTCACAACGACGGTTAGTATTGCCGTTGGTGATAATCGTAAAAAAATTCGTAGAATCGGTAATGCCGGGCGTAAATATGAACAACATATGGAAGAATTGTTAGTCGAAATAGCTAGGCGTTGCCCGACAGCTTTAGTCGGTTATACTAAAGAAAATAAAAAAGCTTATAAAGAACGCTGTAGAAATGGAGGAAATTAAAAATGGGATTGATTAGTGCAGGTGTTAAGAGTGTTACAGGCACACTCAAGGATCAATGGAAGGACTACTTTTATTGTGATGCTTTAAGGGACGATGTTTTGGTTGCGAAAGCCAGAAACAAAGGGAAGGGCAATGACAATATCATTACAGATGGCTCAGTTGTAGCGGTGGCTAATGGGCAGTGTATGTTGATTGTCGAACAAGGAAGAATTGTCGATGTATGTGCCGAAGCCGGCGAATTTATCTACGACAGTCAAAGTGAACCTAGTTTTTTTGGAGGCAGTTTTAAAGAGGGCTTAAAAAATGTCTTAGAAACGATGAAAGAGCGTTTTACTTTTGGCGGAAGTGCCGGAAAAGATCAAAGAGTTTATTATATCAATACCAAAGAGTTGCCGGGTAATAAATTCGGAACGGCAAATCCAATTCCTTTTAGAGTTGTGGATAAGAATATCCATTTAGATATTGATGTTTCTATTCGTTGTCATGGCGTCTACTCATTTAAGATTGTCAATCCGGTGTTATTTTATATCAATGTTTGCGGAAATGTGGCGGATGTTTATACAAAAGATCAATTAGAAGGGCAAATGAAAACAGAAATCATGAGTGCTTTACAACCGGCGTTTGCTAAAATTTCAACTTTACAGATTCGCCCTAATGAAATTCCGAGTCGTGTTGAGGAATTGTGTCAATTTTTAAATGAAGTATTGAGTGCTAAATGGCAAGGCTTACGCGGAATGGCTCTAGTTTCAGTAGCTATCAATTCTGTCACTTTGCCTGATGAAGACGAAGAGATTATTAAGCAAGCTCAACGTTTAGCGATGATGAAAGATCCGGGTATGGCAGCTGCAACTTTATTGGAAGCTCAAGCTGATGCCTTGAAAGCAGCTGCAAGTAATAGCGGTGGGGCGATGACCGGGTTTATGGGAATGAACATGGTTAATCAGACCGGTGGTGTCAATGCGCAAGCTTTATATGATATGGCAGCTAAACAAGCACCTGGCAGTTCATCAGATACTGCCACTTGGACTTGTGCTTGCAATACAGTTAATACAGGTAAATTTTGCACATCTTGCGGTAAACCTAAACCTCAGACTTTATGGCAATGTGAGTGTGGAGCGAAGAATCAAGGCAATTTCTGTAGTGAGTGCGGTAAGCCAAAACCAAAAGCTTATCGTTGTGATAAATGTGGCTGGCAAGTAGAAGATATGACTAATTTGCCTAAATTCTGTCCACAATGTGGCGATCCTTTTGATGATAACGATAAGTAGTAAAAAAATATATCTTTGACTAAAAAAGGGAGGGAAGAAGCGATGAGTGAAGTTAAAGCTTATATATGTCCCAATTGTGGCGGTGTGGTGGTTTTTGATAGCGACAGTCAAAAGATGAAATGTCAATACTGTGATTCAGTATTTGATGTAGAGGTCTTTGAGGAAGCTTCTGAACCTCAAACAGCGTCAAAAGATGAACAAGTTTTCGTTATTTATCAATGTCAAAGCTGTGGCGGTGAGATTATTGCCGACAAAACAACCGGGGCTACCGGTTGTCCGTTTTGTGGCAATGCGGTTGTTTTGACTGATAAGTTTGCCAATGATTTTAAACCTGATTATGTCATTCCTTTTAAGTTAGATAAAAAAGATGCGAAAGAAGGATTAAAACGCCATTTAGAAAATAAGAAACTACTGCCGGATTTATTTAAAGACGATCACCAAATTGATGAGATTAAAGGAGTTTATGTCCCTTTTTGGTTATTTGATACCGATGTAGAGGCTAAGGCTCGCTTCATTACTACAAGAAATCGTGTTTATACGCAAAGAGATTATACTGTGATAGAAACAAGTCGTTATGAAGTTTTGAAAGAGGGCAATCTAAGTTTTGAAAAAGTACCTGTAGATGCTTCAAGTAAGGTTAATAAATCTCTGATGGATTCACTTGAGCCTTTTGATGTAAATCAAGCAGTGAGTTTTGAAACTGCTTATCTAGCAGGCTATTTAGCTGATCGATATGATATATCCCAAACAGAATGTGAAGAAAGCATGGAAAATCGTATTTTGACAAGTGTCCGTCAAGCTTTTGATCGCACGGTGCGTGGCTATGATTCCGTGACTTTAGAGAACTGTGATGTTTCGCATCAAGTGAAAACAGCTTACTATGTTTTATATCCTGTTTGGCTATTGAATACAACTTGGCAAAATCAGAAGTTCAGTTTTGCGATGAATGGGCAGACCGGTAAATTTGTGGGGGATTTACCTTACGATAAGGCTAAGTATATGCGCGGGTTAGGTTTGTATACAACTATTTTCAGTTTGGTGATATTTGCCTTAATGATCTTGGGGTTAGGGGTGATTAGATGAAAAAAGGACAAATCATGGCATTGTTTTTGGCTTTTATTATGTCACTTTCATCTTTAACATTATTTAACGTCCAGGCAAGTGAGAGGCAGAAGCCCCATTATGATGATGCTTATGGTTTATTAACTAATACCGAAGCTAATGAGTTATCGGGATATTTAGAAAAGATAAGTGAAAAAAGACGATGCGATGTTTCGATTGCAATAGTGAATGCCTTTAGTGGTAGTGATATTGAAATGTACGCCCATGATTTTTATGATAATTATGGCTATGGTTACGGTGAGCATGATGATGGTATATTGTTGTTGATAGATATGGCATCAAGGCAATGGGCTGTTTCAACTTACGGTTATGGCATAGAAGCCTTTAATGATGAGGGCATTGACTATATCATGGATAAAGTAGTTGGTTATTTAAGCGATGGCGATTATCAAGGCGCATTTTATCAATTTGCCGATAGCTGTGATGATTTTATTGCCCAAGCTAGAAGCGGACAAGCTTATTTTGATGGAGATACCAAAGTTAAAGAGCCAATAGGAATAGATAAATATCTTCTTTTAGGTGCAGGCAGTATTTTTATAGGTGGAATTTTAGCTTTTATTACGATGAGCTTTCAAAAGAAAGCTTTGAAAAGTGTTTATCGAGCTACCGGCGCTACCAACTATATCAGTGCTGAGGGCTTAACTTTGACCAATCAACAAGAGAGATTTTTAGGTCGCAGTGTTCATCGGCAGAAAAGAGTTCAAGCTAATCCTTCTAGTCATAGAGCGGGCAGTTCTTCTAGAGGAACTCGCACAATCAGAACAAGCTCGTCTGGTAGAAGCCATGGTGGAAGAAGCGGACGTTTCTAAATTAAAATACCTGTATCAAAGCTGATACAGGTTTTAAAATATAAGTTTTTTCTCCATGTGAATATGTGGGCAATGCTCGTCCATATATGTTTCACCAATAGCCTGAAAACCGGCTTTTTCATAGAAAGGCTGAACACGAACTTGAGCTGATAGTTCAATTATTTGCATATTCATTTTTTTAACTTCTTCTTCAATAGCCGATAACATATCCATGCCTAAATGTAAACCACGGTATTCTTTTAAAATAGCCACTCGACCTAACGTGATTCGGTTGGGATTGTTAGGAGTGTTAAAAATTCTTGCACAGCCAAAAGGTTCACCGTTTTGATAGAAAACAAAATGCCAGCTTGTATGATCTTGTTGATCAAACTCATTTTGAAATCCTTGTTCTTCCATAAAAACAGCGGTTCTAATCATTTTAGCGGGGCTGTTTTCACTTAAGTCATAGGTCATTGTATATTCCATTGTACACACCCTCCTTAGATATGATTATTATATAAGCTAGATGATTGACACGCAACTAGCTTTTCGTTAAGATAGTAATGAAAAGCAGGTGATGGAAATGAATCCATATTTAAAAGCTCATTGTCTAAAATATCCTTCTCATGAAATACTCGATGAAATTAAATTTTTATATCAATCTATCATGGGCGGAGGACATTTAGTCAAAGATGAGAAACAGAGTTTAAAACGTATCATAGAAGAAATTAAGCCAAATACTTCTATGACAATAGAGATAGAGGCGATCAGTGATGTTTTATGTCGTGTCCATTTCTATGATTTGTCTATGGTGCAAGCCCGAGTGTTAAATCGTTTATTTGTGTATAGTGCTAACCATTTTCAAGGCGATTTAGCTCAACTAAAATGTGTTCTAGAAAAGCTTTCTTGTGATAAAAACGCACAGGAGCAAGCTTTCATTAGGCGGTATTTAGATAGCGATATGCCGATGGTATCTCATTCGCAGACCTTTAAAGACCACTATCAGCCAAGTTATCGGATTGTTTTGCGTTCTTTAATGAAATATTTCGATTTATTTGTTGCTATTGAAACGTGCTTAGATCAAAATAAACGCTGTTTAATTGGCTTAGACGGTCGCAGTGGTTCTGGCAAGTCAACTTTGGGTCAAGTGATTGAGGAACTATTTAATATACCTCATGTCGCTATGGACGACTTCTTTTTACCTTTAGCTAAACGAACCAAGGCTCGCTTAGAAGAAGCCGGAGGCAATGTGGATTATGAGCGTTTCATGCAAGAGGTTAAACAGCCATTGTTAGCTCAAAAAGATGTGTCCTATCGTATTTTTGATTGTGCAACCATGGATTTTAATGGGGCAAAGACTTTTACGTATCAAAATATTTGTTTAATTGAAGGCTCGTATGCTATGCACCCTGAAATCATTGATATGTATGATATTAAAGTCTTTTTGACTGTTTCGCCTATGACCCAGACTCAACGCGTTCTTATAAGAAACGGCGAAAAGATGTATCAGCGTTTTAAAAATGAGTGGATTCCGATGGAAGAAAACTATTTTGAAACTTACCATATTCAAGAAAAAGCAGATTTTGTCTATGATACAGACGAAGATACGATTGTTTAGAAATCAATTGTGCTTGTTTTTTGAATTTGATATGATATAAAAAAGGAGGAGATAAAGATGAAAGTAATAGATATGCACTGCGATACCATTGGCGGTATGTTTATGGGGAGCCAAAAAGGTAGACCTGAACAACATATTGCGAAAAATGATATGAATATTGATTTAGAAAAAATGCGTCAAGGGGATTATATGGCGCAATGTTTTGCGATGTTTGTTCCTTATAGTGTTGAAAATCCTTTTGAAACCTGTATGGGCATGATTGATCGTTTCTACGAAGAAATGGACGCTCATCAAGATGTGATTGGCATTGCCAAAAACTATGATGATTTAGTTAAAAATCAAAAAGAAGGAAAAATGTCAGCTATTTTAACGATTGAAGAAGGTGGCGTAACTAAAGGTAACTTAGCTTATTTAAGAGATTTTTATCGTTTAGGTGTCCGCATGATTACTTTAAATTGGAATTTTGTGAATGGGGTAGGACATCCTAATTTCACTATGCCTGAAGATAAAAGTCAAAAACCGGATTTTAAAACACCGAATACAAAAGACGGTTTAACACCTTATGGTATTGAAATGGTTAAAGAAATGAATCGTTTGGGAATTATTATTGATGTTTCTCATTTATCAGATGCCGGCTTCTATGATGTTTTAAAATATACAACCGGACCATTTGTGGCTAGTCACTCTAATGCACGTGCGGTATGTCCTCATGTGCGTAACTTAACAGATGATATGATCCGTGAATTAGCTAAGCGTGGTGGCGTAACCGGGATTAACTACTGTGCCGATTTCTTAAGAGAAGCTAAAGAAGGCGAAAAGAATTTCTCTTATATTGCGGATATGGTTAAGCATATTCAACATATTGTCGAAGTCGGTGGTATTGACTGTGTTGGTTTAGGCTCTGATTTTGACGGTATTGAACAGAATTTAGAGATGAAAGACGCATCTTATTTACCTCAATTAGCTCAAGCTTTAAAAGATGCCGGGTTCAGTGAAGAAGATATCGAAAAAATCTTCTATAAAAATGTTTTAAGAGTATTTAAAGAAGTAACTAAATAATTAAAAAAGAGATTTGGCTTCTAGGTTGTTAGAAGTGAAAATCTCTTTTTATATTGGAAATATTTGACATAATTTAATATTTCCTAGGAAATATTGGTCTTTGTGTGAACTAACAGCAGAACATCTTTTTGTTTCTAGCTTTTCTATGATTTTTAGATGTCTTATCTTTAAAAAAATAATTGTCAAAATCATCTCATGCTCATCTCTAAGAAGGACCTTATCGTTTTGATATACTAATCAAAGCTATTCAAAAAGATTGAAATACGTTATAATAAACAAAACATAGCTTTAAAAAATATATAGGGAGAGGGACATGGATATGATAAACGATATGGATATGTTGCATAGTCAACAGCTTTATAATCCGACTAATGATTTGATTATGGCTAAGCAACATGAAAGCTTGGAACTATTGGAAAAATTCAATGCTTTATCTGTGAAGGATAAAAAACAACGTAAGGACTTGATGAAACAAATGTTTAAATCTGTCGGTGAAGGTTCTCACGTTGAACCGCCATTGCGTGCTAATTGGGGTGGACGCTTTTTAAGCTTAGGTAAGAATGTTTATATAAATTTTAATTTATCATTAGTAGACGACACCTACATTTCAATCGGAGATGGCACACTCATCGGACCTAATGTTACGATTGCAACAGCTATTCACCCTGAAGATCCAAAAATCAGAAAAACCGGATATCAGTATAATCTACCTGTAACTATTGGTAAGAATGTTTGGGTTGGTTCAGGTGCGATTATTTTACCCGGTGTTAAGATTGGCGATGATAGTATTGTCGGTGCCGGTAGTGTCGTGACAAAAGATATCCCTAATGGCGTTGTGGCAGTTGGCAATCCTTGCCGTGTGTTAAGGCAGGTGAGAAAAGATGAAGCAGATTCAAAATAGAATCACTTTATTTTTTAAATCAAAAAAGATGAGCAAGGTTTAGACTTGAATAGATAAAGAAAATAAGCTATACTGATAATAAATATTTAGATAATTGTCTAAATAAAAGGAGGTGCGATATGAACGATGTATTTAAAGCTCTAAGTGATTCCACAAGGCGTAAAATTTTAGAAATGCTTTCCGAAAAGGATATGAATGCCGGTGAAATTGCCGATGCTTTTCAGATTTCTAAACCGTCTATCTCGCATCATCTATCTATTTTGAAAAGTGCTAAATTGATTATAGATGAACGGCAAGGGCAGAATATTATCTATTCTTTAAATATGACAGTCTTTCAAGATGTTGTGAAGTGGTTCTTTGACTTTTATGAGAGGAATGATGGCAAATGAAATTAAAACCGAATTATTGGGTCTTGACTTATGCTTTATTCGCATGTGCAATGAGTCTTGTGGCAGTTACTTATTCACCTGAACAGGTGCCTATTCATTGGAATATGCAAGGCGAGATAGATGGGTATGGACCTAAATACATTTATTTAATTTTTGGCTGTTTAGGATTTCTGGGCTATTTTTTGATGGATTTTATCCGAAAAATCGATCCCAACAGTCGCAAGATTGAGAAAAATCTACCTGCTTATGCGGCAATTCGCAATATTATCAGCGTTTTGTTAAGTACAATGACCTTGATGTCGATTGCTTCTGTGTTGATAAAAGAAGTCAATGTATCGCAGCTAATGGTAACGGTTATGGGTGTTTTTATGGTTGTGATAGGAAATATAACACCTCGAATTCCTCATAACTATTTCTCAGGTGTTAAGACACCCTGGGCTTTAAACGATGAAACAAATTGGAAAAAAACACAGCGAATGGGCGGTTATGCTTTTGTATGTGCCGGCTTTTTGATGATTATAGCCGGTATAATTAACGCTATATGGATGATGGCGGTTGCTTTTTCTTTTTTAATGATTAGTATGATTGGGGTTTACATTTATTCATGGTATATTTATAAAAAAAGAATTTGATACTTAAATGGCTTTTAAACTTTCGCATTGAGTTTAGGATAGATGAGCTTTATCAATAAGATATTTCATTTTGTTTGGAAAAAGTTCAAAAATAAATGGGCATGGTATAATGTAGATAAAGACAAAATGGAATTTATGGAGGAAAGTATGAGTACATATAGGTATTTTACTTTAAGACAAAAGCCTCAATTAAAAGAACAAGCTGCTAGATGGTTTCACAATAAATGGAAAGTACCACAAGAAGCATATCTTGAGTGTATGGAAGCATATCTCAATAATGAAACAGAATTTGGCTGGTATCTTTGTTTAGAGGGGGAACATATTGTCGGCGGTCTTGGAGTAATCGCCAATGATTTTCATAATAGAAAAGACCTTACGCCCAATGTATGTGCATTATATATTGAAATGGAACATCGGTGTCGAGGCATTGCAGGTCATTTACTCGATATTGTTGTAGAGGATATGAAGTCTAAAGGCATAACACCTATCTATTTAATTACAGATCATACCAATTTCTATGAGAGATATGGTTGGGAATTTTTGTGTATGGTTCAGGAAGATGGAGAAGCTGAAATGACAAGAATGTATATCCATAACTAACATCTGGATTGATAGATAAATTCACTTGTACTTGTTATTTCTTGTTATTTGTAAATGTTGAAACAGAAAAGAGATGTAACTTTTCTAGGATAAATGCTCCCTAGTTAGTTACACCTCTTTTTTTGCCCAAAATCTTTCCATAGTTGCATTAAACTGTTGAGGGACATCCATATTTACACAGTGCCCCGCCCCATTGAAAATAATTAAGTTGCATTCAGGCTCATTTTCTTTCCACGCTTTTACAACTGATAGTTCCATCGGAATATCGTGTTCGCCACAGCCAATCAATAGCGGATAGCTTCTTGGCTTTGTTTGCCTAACATTGACCATATGGTTTATAGAAGCTAGATATCTGAATGATTTTTTGGGAAATTGAATATTCATTTCATAAAAATCTTTTTGTGCTTGTAAAGTATAGGCAGATATTTTTTGATTGGCTTTCGCAAACCATTTGATAGAGAAAATAGCTTTGAGCATCATGAACATTTGTGTTGCTCCGTTTTCTTTTTGCGCTTTAACATCAAAATTGTTGATATCATAACCACCAAAGCAGGCAAGTGATTGTACTGTTTCGGGATATTGATTGGCAAAATCTTGAGCTAATACGGCACCAAGTGAAATGCCGACAATATGAATCTTTTCAATTTCTTCTTTTTTAAGGATTTCTTTTACCCAAGTCGCCATTTTATCTATTTGATCGCCTTTTTGGGTTTTCGTTGATTTTCCGTGACCGATAATATCAAGTGTGAGAATATTGTATTTGTCTTGAAAATAATCAATTTGGGTTTGAAACATCAGATGATTGACAAAAGCTGCATGAATGAAAAGCGCCCACTCTGCGTTTTCTTTTCTGTTGATGTAATAAACGATAGGTGATTTATCTAAATGGTATTGCTTCATATTTCATTGTTCCTCATCTTTCTTAATAGACTTTCAAACCAGTCGATATTGAATTTAATTAACGCCTTGCCATAAAGAGCGGAAGCAAATTGGTAATTAAGGATATCTTTATGTTCTTCTGAAACTTGAATATTTTCTGCCTCATCACATATTAACGTCAAGGCTTTATATTGTTCGTTTAGAAAACTTAAATGTTGCTGTATGCTTTTTTCTCGATTTTCCTTATCCGAAAATCCCATGAAATAAACTTTTGCTAATTCCGGATTTTTAGGTCTTTGTTGCTCTAAAGGGGCATTTATCCAAGCAAAAAAGTGCTGTTTTCCATTTTCGGTTATAGAATAGACTTTTTTATACTTTCTATTATCAATAACTTCCTTATAGTTGATATAGCCATAGTTCAATAATTTTTTGATAGCTGCTTGTATGCCTCCCATACTACTGCTGTACATTAAGTTTATGCCTTTGTCTATTCTTTCTCTTAATTGATATATTGTTCTATTATCCATAAGTAAAAGCCCAAGAATAATGTTATCCATTTTAATCCTCCATTATATTACTATTAGTAATACTACTATATATAGTACATAGCTAAAAGTCAAGAACTATAGTAGTTGCGAGATGATAAAAAAGGTATTGGGTTAAAATCGTCACGAGCCTTGTTTTATTTTTTTGGGGATAAATGTGGACAAATTGGGATAGCCTTGAAACAAATATGAAACCAATTGGGACACTTGATTTGATATAATAAATGCAGGTGATCACTATGAGATGTCCTAGATGTCATTCAACAGATTTGATTCAGATAGGTCGTCTAATTTATTGTCGACATTGTATTTCATTTGGACAAATTCGTCCGACAAGTCAAAGTCAGCCTATTGAAGTTCAAAAGGCTCAGACTGATGTGCATTATGAATTAAGTTATGATTTAAGTATGACGCAACAACAACTTGCCTATCAAATTATTCATTTGGTTAGACAACAGACAAATGTTTATGTGCAGGCAGTTTGCGGTAGTGGAAAAACCGAGATTGTGTACCCTGTGATTTGCGCAACTTTAGCCCAAGGTAAAAAAGTGGGATTTAGTGTTCCAAGAAAAGATTTAGCGATTGAGCTGTATGAAAGGTTAGCCAGTCAATTGAAAGGTACCAAGATTGCGCTCGTATATGGTGGACATCATGACCGCTGTTTTGAAACATTGGTTGTATGTACGACACATCAGCTCTATCGTTATTGGCAGTATTTTGATTTATTGATTATTGATGAAGCAGATGCATTCCCTTTCTATAACGCTAAGCTTCTCAATGAAATGGCGGTAAGTGCTTGTAAAGGTCAATTTATTTTGATGAGCGCAACTTCAAATCAAATAAACTTACCTCCAAACTTTGCGTGCGTTGAGTTAAATCGTCGTTACCATGGACATGATTTACCTTTACCAAAATTACGGTTTTGCATAGACGGGTTGTTTCCCTTGTATGTTACGCCTCTATTACGAAAACATATAGCTCAAAGGGGCTTGTGTCTGATTTTTGTACCTGTTAAAAAAGATGCGACATTATTGGTAAAACGGTTAAAATGGTTAGGCATTAAGGCTATTCCCCTCACATCAATAAGCCCAAATCCTAAACAAATCTTAGAGGCTTTCAGAAACCATCAAATCAAGGTTTTGGTAACGACAACACTATTAGAAAGAGGTGTGACCTTTGAAAATGTGCATGTTTTTGTCTATCGTGCTCATCATCGTGTTTTTAATCAGGCAACGTTAATTCAGATTGCCGGTCGAGTAGGTCGTAAGCCTGACTATCCTTTAGGAGATATTTACTTTATGGCTAGAAGAATAACGAAGGAGATGAGAGGATGCCTAGCTTATGTGCGAAAGAAGAATGCTGTTTAGTCTGTGGCACACCTTTATGGCTAGACAAAACAGGATATGCTTTATTTAAAACCAAAGGTCGCCTTTTATGTGGCAACTGTCAAAGACAATTGGTGCCATCTAGGTACCGTCATGTTTTGTATGAATACAATGATTTTTTTAGAAGCTTGTTATTCTCTTATAAAGCTGTCGGTGATTTAGCTTTGGCACCGGTTTTCTTAGATGGTTATCAAGCAGTATTAAAAAGAAAATATCGGCACTATACCATTGTCTTTGCACCTAGTTATAAGAAGGATGATGAACAAAGAGGATTTATGACACTTCCCTGGATTTTTAAATCTCTCAATCTACCGATGTTGCAAGTCTTTTATAAAAAACGGCCTTATAAACAAGCGATTTCTAAGCATCGTGAAACCATCTATCATATCATCGCTTTAAAAGGCACGCCGGATATTAGACACAAAAAAATACTATTGGTAGATGATGTAACAACCTCGGGGCATACATTAGAAGCTTGCCGAAGATTATTGTTACCCTATCACCCTAAAAAAATAGAGATATTGGTTCTTGCGAAAAAAACTAAACAAAAGAAAAGAGGATTATCAGATATGAAAGGAAAAGTTAAAAAATTTATTGCGGAAAAAGGTTATGGTTTTATTGAAACGGAAAATGAAGAGCAGGATATCTTTTTCCATTATTCTCAAATAGTCGGTCAAGGCTATAAAACGGTCTGTGAAGGACAACCGGTGAAGTTTTCTTTAGATGAGAATGAAAGGGGGAAGTACGCAAAACATATAGTCAAACTTTAAAAGTCGGCGTTTGTCGGCTTTTTTTACATAAAATCATTTGAAAGAGAGAAAAAAAATGATACAATGGGTAATGGTATAATTTTAGAGAGGAGTATAACGCATGGTTAAAAAAAATCGCAAACAAGAAATTCGCAAAGAATTGAAAAAGAAACAAGTGACGTTAGATAAAACCCCAATTGAAAATGAAGATTCTTCGGTTGTTATGTTGACAGAAGAAGCAGTATATCCAGAAATTGAAACATTTGAAGATATAGATGATGAATTAGATTTATCGCAAACGATTGAATATCAGATGGAGGCTAAACCGGTTAAGACAAGTCTGTTTTCAAAAATTAAGAAAACTTTCAGTCGTGATCATAAGGTTTTAAAGGTTCTTGAACAAAAGGCTGAAGCTGTTTTAGAAAAAGAAGATGAAATGCGTCAACTTAAAGATGAGGATTTCCCGCTTCGTACAGAAGCTTTTAAACAACAAATCGAGAATGGTGCTAGTTTAGATGATATTTTGGTTGATGCTTTTGCCTTAGCCAGAGAAGCTGCCAGACGTGTTTTAGGACTACACGCCTTTAAAGTTCAGATTATGGGGGCTGTCGCTTTACATCAAGGTGATATTGCCGAAATGAAAACAGGTGAAGGTAAAACGTTAACCTCTATTTTACCTGCGTATTTGAATGCCTTAGAAGGTAAAGGTGTCCATATTGTTACTGTCAATGATTACTTAGCCGGTGTTGCGGCAGTAGATAACGGACGTGTCTTCAAATTTTTAGGTTTAACAGTCGGATTAAATAAACGTGAATTAAGTAAACCGCAAAAACGTGAACAGCATAATTGCGATATTACATATACAACCAACTCAGAATTAGGCTTTGACTATTTAAGAGATAATATGGTTAAACGCATGGACGAAAAAGTTTTGCGTCCCTTGAATTATGCGATTGTCGATGAGGTCGACTCAATTTTAGTTGACGAATCAAGAACACCGCTGATTATTTCAGGTGGTGAAAAAAATACCGCAGCTTTATATATTGCAGCCGATCAGTTTGTCAAGCGTTTAAAGGCAGATGAAGATTACGAAATTGATGTTACAAGCAAGACCGTTACTTTAACCGAAAACGGTATTAGTCAGGCTGAAAAACAATTCAAGTTGAAAAACTTATTCGACTTAGAAAATACGCCATTAGTTCATCATATCAATCAGGCATTACGTGCTAATTATATTATGACTAAGAATGTGGAATATGTGGTAGCGACAAGCGAAGCTAACCAATCTTTAGATCAGGCAGAAATTTTAATTGTCGATCAGTTTACCGGACGTTTAATGCCGGGCCGTCAATATTCAGATGGTTTACATCAAGCGATTGAAGCTAAAGAAGGGGTTCGTATTAAGCAAGAAACAGTCACTTTAGCGACAATTACTTATCAGAATTTCTTCCGTCTATTCAACAAGTTAGCCGGCATGACAGGTACGGCTAAAACAGAAGAAGAAGAGTTCAGAACAATTTACAATATGCGAGTTATTGAAATACCTACGAATCGTCCGGTTATTCGTGAAGATGCGCCTGATTTTATCTATGCGAATAAAAAGGCAAAATTCAAGGCTCTATGTGAAGAAGTTGTACGCCGTCATAGCTACGGTCAGCCGATTTTGATTGGTACAATTTCGGTGGAAACAAGTGAATTGTTAAGTAGAATGTTGACAAGTCGTGGGATTCGCCACAATGTTTTGAATGCGAAAAACCATGCTTTGGAAGCTGAAATTGTTAAAAAGGCGGGCGTGCGTGGAGCTGTGACTATTGCAACCAACATGGCCGGTCGTGGTACGGATATTAAATTAGGCAATGGCGTAGCTAAGCTAGGCGGATTGGCTGTTATCGGTTCTGAAAGACACGAATCACGTCGCATTGATAATCAGTTGCGTGGTCGTTCAGGGCGTCAAGGGGATCCGGGATATTCACGCTTCTATGTATCGTTTGAAGATGAATTGATGCAACGCTTTGGTTCAGAACGTTACAAAGGCATGATCGATAAATTAGATGAAGAAGCAATTGAATCTAAGGCGGTTTCTAAATCAATTGAAAGTGCTCAAAAGCGTGTTGAAGGACAAAACTTTGATACACGTAAGCAATTGTTGCAGTACGATGATGTCATGCGTCAACAACGTGAAATCATGTATGCTCAACGTGATGAAATCATGGCAGAAACAGACTTAACAGAGATTGTTAAGACAATGTTTGCCCACGCAATTGAGGATACAGTGCGTGCCTATACGAAAGAAGAAAATAAACATATGGTCATTGATGTGCAAGGTGCTTTAAATGCCATCGCAAAAAACTATATGCTGTTTGTGGATTTAGAAGCTAAAAATCCTGAAGTAATCAATGAAGATTCGGATAAATTAGTACGGGCTTTGACAGATATTGTCTATGATCAATACCATAGTCGTTTTAGAGCTGATATGACTTTAGAACAACGCACAGAATATGAAAAGAATGTCTTATTAAGTGTTATTGACTACACTTGGATCAATCACATTGATGCTATGTCTAAATTGCGTAATGGAATTTACTTAAGAGCTTATGCCCAAAAAGATCCGTTGCAGGAATATACAGCTGAAGCCTTTTATATGTTTGAGGCGATGAACTCAAGCATTGCTTCAGAGATTTCCAGCCGTATTCGTCGCATGGGCTTAAGAGAATTAAATAGTGAAGTTGAAGAAATTGTGGGTCATCGTCATCTTGAGGTTGATTTCTGTTAATGGAACTATATGAAATTAGAAATGGGCTTGAAAAAGCCCATTTACAAATTACAGAATTTGAAACATCATTAAAAATTGCCGATAAACAAAGAGAAGTATTGCGTTTGACAGATGTTTCAATGCAAGAAGATTTTTGGAATGACCCACAGAAAGCCAAAAAGACATTAGATGAAATGAATGCAATGAAAAAAATTGTTGATCAATATGAAGACTTGAAACATAGTTTGGAAAATTTATGGGAAACCTATGAATTAGTTAAAGAAGAAGATGACAGTGACCTTAAAGAATTATTAGATGAAGATTATCTATCCTTTAGTCAGGCGTACGAGGCTTTTGAAAAAGAAACCCTGCTTGCCGGTCCGTATGATCGTTTAAATGCGATTTTGGAAATTCACCCCGGAGCCGGGGGAACAGAAAGTCAAGACTGGGCAAATATGCTGTTTAGAATGTATACACGTTATGCCGAAAAAAAGGGCTATCAAGTTGAGGTGTTAGATTATCTTGATGGTGAAGAAGCGGGTATTAAATCCGTGACGATTTTGGTCAAAGGCTATAATGCATACGGACATTTAAAAGCTGAGCGAGGTGTTCATCGCTTAGTCAGAATTTCACCATTTGATGCGAATAAAAGAAGACACACATCTTTTGCTTCGGTCGATGTTATGCCGGAGTTTAATGAAGATATTGATATCGAAATCAGAAGTGAGGATTTGCGAATTGATACTTACCGTGCAAGTGGTGCCGGAGGACAGCATATCAACAAGACAGATTCAGCTGTGCGTTTAACCCATCTTCCAACAGGCATAGTGGTTTCATGTCAGTCCCAGCGTTCGCAAATTCAAAACCGTGAACAAGCGATGATTATGTTGAAAAGTAAGCTTTATTCTGAAGCTTTGCGTCAGCAACAAGAAAAATTAGACGAAATCCGTGGGGAACAAAAAGAGATTGCTTGGGGTTCACAAATTCGATCTTATGTTTTTCACCCATATGCTTTAGTAAAAGATGTTAGAAGTGGATACGAAACGGGAAATCCACAAGCTGTGATGGACGGAGATTTAGATGCGCTCATCTATGCTTATTTAAAATCAACAGTTAATTAAACAGATAAACAAGGAGATATATTATGGCAGTAACAGAAGGAAAAATTGTTTTAATCGGGGCAGGAATGGTTGGTTCAGCTATTCTTTCGTCAATTATCAGTATGAACGTTGTCAGCGAAGTCGCAGTAATTGATATGAACGAAAATAAAGCTAAAGGGGAAGTTTTAGATGCTATTCATACGACCGCTTTTGCTTATAGTACCAATGTCAATATTCATGTCGGTTGTTATGAAGATTGTCGCAATGCGGAAATCATTGTTTTTAGTGCCGGACCAAGTATTAAACCGGGTGGAGCAGATGACAGAATGGCTTTATTGAAACAAAACGTTGCCATTGTGGAAAACACAATGAAAGAAATTACAAAATATACTAAAGAAGCGATTGTTTTGATTGTGTCTAATCCATTAGATATTTTAGTGTATGCCGCACAAAAAGCAGTTAATTATCCTAAAGATAAAATCTTTGGTACAGGAACTTTATTAGACAGTGCTCGTTTTCGCCAAATGGTTGGACATCTTTGCGGTATCGACAGCAAGAATGTTCACGGATATGTCTTAGGTGAGCATGGTAGAAGTGCTTTTATTGCTTGGAATTTGGTAAATGTCGGTGGGGTACCATTAGATAAGTTACAAGAGGTGTTTCATTTAGATAGACCGATTGATAAAGAAAAGCTATTAGAAGATGTCAAAGGTGTCGGCATTGATATTGTTCAGTTAAAAGGCTACACAAATTCAGGGATTGCTTTGAGTGTAGCCCGTGTAATTAAATGTATTCGTTTAAATGAAAAGAGTATTTTACCTGTTTCGACTGTTGTCAATGGCGCTTATGGTATTCAAGGCGTTGCTCTAAGTTTACCTTGCATTATTTCTAAACATGGCGTTTCCGAGGTTGTTGAAGTCGCTTTAGATGACAAAGCCAAACAGGATTTGCAAGAATGTGTTGATAAATTATCAGAAATTCAAAATAGTATTGCCTAATCCGCTTAAATGCGGATTTTTTAATAGATAATACCTTCGTGGTTGTAATATAATGATAAGATAGACTGTTGAAATTTAGATATCAATATCATCAAAAAAAGCAAAATCTCTTTGTCCAAGTATCAGAATGGGCAAAAAAATTTCGCTAATTTTATATTTTATGTAGGGTTAATCGTTTTTAAGCTCTATCCCATTAACATGGTTTAAATAAATGTCGGCGAGTTTATTTTAATAATTATTTTTTCGAGCACTTTTAATTTGTTGTGGATAATCATAATAGGCAATATTGATATCTACATCTCCTGAAATACCCGCGACCTTACCATTTTGCGTATATTGCCACATTTGATAAGGCTTGTCAAAATCTAAAAAATCTGTATAACTAGCTACCCAGACTTCATAATTTTGTAATGCGTCCATATCCAAACGATGATAAAACCAGGATTCTGCCGCATATATTCCCACTTCATAACCGGCTTCGTCTAGTTTGTTTAAAAAAGTTAAGGCTATCTCTGTCAATTCTTCTTGAGAAAGATGATTTTGTTGCTCCGTTTCAATATCATAATAGATAGGGTATTCCCATCGATAGTCATCAAGCAGTTCGATAACATAGTCGGCTTCCCATTTGGCTTGTTCAACTGTGGTTGCATGGCTGTAATGGTAAGCACCTACATCTAAACCGGCTTCTTTAGCACCCTCAACATTTTGGATGAAGGCTTCATCTTGGGTTTGATCAATACCGAAGCTCGAACGAATAATCGCAAAGGAATAACCATCATCTTTGACAGCTTCCCAATCAATGTCACGTTGCCATTCGGAAACGTCAATCCCTAAAGCGACGCCGGTTAAACCTTGGCTAGTTTGAGGCAAGTGAGTGAAATCTATTGTTTTAGAATCTTTGGCTCTTCTTAATAAAAGAATGGAACAAAACAAAAAAACACAGAAAATAAAAAGGACGCTCACTTGTTTTGCTTGCTTTTTTACTCTTCTTTTTCTTCTGCGTTTTGCCATTGGTCATCACCTCAGGCTCATTATACCACAAATTTCGACAATATTCTTTTATTTTCCCTTAACATAATTTTTAATTATCTTAATTTGTTCTTTGGTAAGTTGATTTTTAGGAACAACTAAACTGGCACTGACTTGAGGTTGATATAAAATAAATGAATTACCAAAACCACGATAGAAACGGTAAGGTTCATAGTTATATTTTTTATTTGCGCCGTCTTTTTGCATAACTAAGAAGTTTTTTTCAAACTTCATTTTAATATCACCTGACATCAATTCGGGGTGTTTCTTAGCTATTTTACGCACATCATGCAAAGACATACCGTAAGCAATAATGACACAAAGGACGATGATTGGTATAAATGTTAATGCCATAGATAAGGCAGATTGACGGAATGTCGTATTACCTGTGAAAATACCAATCCCGCCGATAACAAGAATACCGATGAATAAGCTAATCATATAGATACGGATATAATAAATGGTCATTGCAGTCATATAAGTACTGCGATATTTCTTTTTGTCTAATTGAAAATGAGTATGTATCATCTTATAATTTCCTCCTGTTGAAATTTCTTGAATGCCTCTTTGTTCAATTGTCCTCCTTGAACTTTAAGTACCGCTTTAGCATAACGGTTGGCAGTATTTAATATTGTACGCCAAGAAAGTCCCTGGGTCAATCCTAATACGCACATTCCTGCATGATTATCGCCTGCCCCAATCGTATCTACGACATAGTTAGACGGATTAGTGGCAACCAATATGAGATTTACCCCATCGTAACATAAAGAACCCCATTGCCCTAATGTAATAATGACGGGGGCTAAGCTTTGTCTATATAAAGCCTTAGCAGCTTCTTTTTCGTTTTTCGTGTTAGTGATAGCCAGTGCTTCTTTTTCGTTTAGATGAATGATGGGGTGCAATGCCATGATGGCTTTCCAGCGTTTGATTGGTATATTTTCTAAACGTGGTCCCGGGGCAAAGAATATTCGTCCATTTTTACTTCGATTTAGAAATTCGATAATTGTATCTCCGGTTATCTCTTCAATTTCCAAGCCGGATACATAGATAACGTCATTGTAATCAAGCTGGATATGGCTAAACCATTCCTTTTCAAAGAGATATTCAGCCCCATGATAAGATAAAAAAGTTCTCTCACCGTTTTTTTCGACAAAACAGTAGCAACAACCATTATCTTTGGGGGAAGTTAATAAGATTGGAATTTGCTTTTCGGTCAATTGCTTTTTGATAAATTCACCATATACACCTTGTCCGACAGGACATAGTAAGTGATATGGTTTTTGAAAGTGGTAAAAGCAATCGGAAGCATTATAAGCACAACCGCCTAATTGGACGGTCTGATTAAAAACGGCTAGGTCTTCTTCACGACTTGGTAAGTGATCCACTTGAATAATAACATCGGCTACAATAGACCCGATAAACCATGCTTGACCCACATTATCACCTCTTTTTTCTATTTTAACATTTTTTTATTCAGGAAAAAAGACTTCCCATTAAAAAATGAAAAGTCCTTAATCAGTGATAAATTGGCGAATCAATTCGATATTGCGCTTGGTGAAATCATAGCCTTCCTGATAGCTTTTCTTGAGCGTATCAAGATTAGCTTCAAAACTATTTAACGGATGCGTAGGTTGAATGATTAAAGCTTTCCCTTCTTTCTTAAGCTTTTGACATAAGGCAACAGCAGCATTATATCTATCAGGGCGATCACGTAATTTCTTCGCTAATAAAGGATAGCGTTTTTCTAATAGCTTAGCCATCATCTCATGACTTTTAGATGGTTCCTTCTTATATTCCATAGGCTGAGTTAAAATAATCAGATGTTTTTCATTGCCATCTTCAATCGCTTTGCGAATTGGAATAGGGTCGGCTATGCCTCCATCATAATACACTTCTTGGTTTAAGCGACAAGGCGGAAAGAAACCGGGGATTGAGCAAGTTGCCTGCAATGCGGAATTTTTGTCATCTAATTCCTTGGCATCTAAATATTCAGCTTCACCTGTTTTGGCATTGGTAACCCCAATCAGCACTTTAGCCGGATTGGCTTTAAATGTTGCATAATCAAAGGGAACTAAATGATTTGGAATTTCTTGATAAATAAATGAAATACCAAATAAACTGCGTTCTTTGATGAAATTGCGTCTTGACATATAACGTGGATCAAGGCGGTATTTCATTATCACTTCAAGATTTCGTCCCTTTTGTTTTGAAACATAGGAAACACCGTTTGTAATACCGGCGGAAACTCCTATGATATAAGGCAATTCAATCTTTGCCTCTAAAAGAGCATCTAAAACACCGGCTGTAAAAATCGGACGAAAGGTGCCTCCTTCGAGAATTAAACTTGTCATCAAATATCACCTCTATATTTATCATAACATGATTATTCTAAGAATGCTTGAATGATGATAATTGTTTTGATAAATATAATATGATAGGTATCAAAGATTTTAGCTTACCAAATTATTTCGTCATCAAAAAATAATACCTGAATTAAGCTTTGCTTTGAAAGATTTGCCTATCTTTAAAGAAATTACCGGTCAAATTGACCGGTAGGAACATAAAATCATCATCTTGCCATGATATTGAAAAGTATTTTTAATTAAGTATATTCGGGTATTTTATAGAGCAAATGATTGTTTTTGAGAGATAAGAAATTGGGTTATTTAAAATAAGCATACCATGGTATTTACAGATGATGACGCAAGTATTGATAATATTTAATGAGAGTAATATTTATCAAGGATTGTTACTTTTTCTGCTACAATCTCCAAACACCCATAGTGGCGATTGTCTTGTTCTAAATAGGTCTGGGATTGGATTCTTCCTTTGACTGCAATCAAACTCCCGATTTCGCATGTATCGCAAATTGTTTGGGCCATGCCTCGCCAAAGGGTTACTGCTAAAAAATCGGATTCATAGATACCAAAACTGTTTTTATAGTGCCTGACAGTTTCCAATACAACATTGCTAATATGGTGGCCGTTCGTAGTTTGGGAAAGCTGTGGTTGCTTTACGACTTTGCCTACTAAAATGACTTCGTTGATCATTGTTATCCTCCTTTCACCCATATCATAGCGGAAAATAAAATGAATGTAAAAACACAAAAAAGAACAAATTGGCTTAGACCAATTCGTCCGATTTGATAGATAGAAACGATGCCGTTTAACTGGTAAATGGCAATTTTAGTAATGATTTACTTTTTTTTCAATCAATTTGTCATCTTCATAGAGTAACTTCACTTCATGAAAGCCGTCTTGGTGAAGCCATGTTTCAAAGTAACGGTCTCCTTCCCACATAGGTAGGTTATCTAGTTTGTTATCATCAACCCAAGCTAATTCACCTTCGCTGCATTCTGTTTGTAAACAGCCACGATATTCAGTTGCAACATACAAAAACATACCTTCATCTTCCCCGTGATAGATTCCCGGAAAAGTAATGTAGCCTTTTAGAATGGGATTGACAATCGTTAAACCTGTTTCCTCATAAAACTCACGTATAATACATTCATAAGGTGATTCGCCTTTTTCTAATTTTCCTCCAATACCAATCCATTTGCCTTCGTTAATATCATTTTCTTTTTTATTGCGATAAAGCATCAAGGTTTTGCCATGGACTTTTAAATAACAGATGGTTGTTAAGATCGTCATTGTTATTACACATAATCAATTTAATACTTCAATTGATTATTTCTCCTTTCTATAAAATTGTAGTTTGCATCATCTAAAGCTGATGATGTGTAGATGTTGCTAATTGTTTACCTCTCAAACCATTTTAGCATAAATTACTTTTAAACAAAAGAAAAGCATGCTTTTCGCATGCTTAAATCATTTGATAAAGAAGAAATCTTTTTAGATTAAATGGTAGACTTGCATAAAGTTATATAAGGCGCCTAAAAGGTTGGAATCGTTGTTGAAGGCACATTTTGCAATATTAGGTTTGGCAATATGTGGCATATCTTCCCAAATAATGTCAATCTGTTTTTTGATTTCATCAATCAGCCTAGGCTGTTCTGAGATACCACCACCGATACAAATAATATCAGGGTCAAAAATCAAGGTTAAATTATATGTTTGAACAGCGATTTTATAACAAAAATCAGCTAATATTTCTAGGCAATCTTCATCGTTTGCCTTAACCATTTCAAAAAATTGTTCGCCATCGACACTTCCTACAGGCAAGTTCTTAGCTCTCTCTGCTAATTGTCCTAATAATAAAGCCGAGTTTTGATGTGCCCAAATAATAGGCTTTTTGCTTCTATCCATTTCATTGATAAGGAAGCTCACTTCTCCGGCAACTAAACGATTGCCGCGATGAATCTTTTTATCTTTAATAACAGCTCCGGCAATACCTGTTCCAAAAGCTAGAACAATAGCGTCTTGAACATCTTTTGCAGCACCTATCCATGCCTCAGCCAAGCCGGCACATTTTCCGTCATTTTCAACTGCCACAGGTAAACCGTCACAGCGACTAGACAATAAATCTCTAAAGTGGGACTCGTGTAGGAATGGCAAATTACCACCGTTATAAATAATGCCGTTTTCGACATCAACAGCTCCCGGAGTAGAAACGGCGATACCTTTAATACCTTCTTGATGCTGTTTGTAAACTTCCACAAGTGTTTCAATAAAGACATCAAGACCTTCCTTATTATTGGTCGGGATTTTGCTTTTGTAAACAATTTCTCCATCTAATGTTATTTTGGCATACTTCACAAATGTTCCGCCAATATCAAAAACTAAATACATTGATTGTTTCCTCCTTTTTCTTAGATTAAAATTATTATAGCATAAGTAAAGTAACAAAATGAAGAGCTTCTTAAACTATCATTGTATTTAAATATGTGGATTAAATAACATATTGGGGATAACTTTAATACCTCTTTAGAAAATTGTGGAAAAAACGAATTCTGTATCGGATTTTTTTAAATTTTTGAGTGAATAATGTTGAAGCAACAAAAGCTTTAAGTTATAATGAAACTGTATCTATATGCAAATGAGGTGAGTAAATGAAAAATAACAAAATGAAGAAGTGGACAATTGGATTACTTTGCACAGTTTTGGTATTACCTTTGATATATAACAGTGACATCTTTGCCAAAGAAGATGAAACATTAGAACAGATGATTATAGATCATTTTGTCATTGTTGAGGAAGATGGCACAACTCGAACAGTACCGGTAGAAGCGGTTGCTGCAAAAGAAGGCGAAGAAATTTCCGTTGCGGATAAATACGATGTTGTCACAAATGTAGGTGGCGATATTGCAGATGTACAAACAGTAGAAACATTTGACAGTAAAGAAGAGGCAAATGAAGCTTTAGAGAAATTGGCAGATAGTCGCACAGATGATGAATATCAAGTTCAACCATTTGATTTATCTCGTTCAATCAGTACGGGCGTTGCATACATCAAAACATCAGATGTCAGTGAATATAAAAATGTTTTAACTTCTAATGCGGGTTATACGCACGGGGCTTATGGTGTCGATGCGGCTTATATTGGTGAATTTAACGGTAAAATCCGTGTTAAGTTTGCAGGTATCGTGGCTGATTTTAATCGCTCAGATATCAATGTTGTGAATTATTCAAATAACACAGAAGTGAGTTATTATATGGTGATTAACGGCATTTTAACGCATCACTATGTTTATGGGTCAAGCCATGCTTATGCTTCAACGCGGGTTGGCTATGCTTTAGATTATTTGAAACCAGATAAAAAATATTATAGTTATGATGGACATTATTTCTATGAAAATTATGCGACGATGATTAAAGACTATCAAAATGATACATATGCTCATTCTGTTAATAAAGATAAACCATATTACAATTACTATCAATTTTTATCACATCGTACGACTACTTCTTGGCAAGCCGATGACTTTAATACGATGTCAATTGATACGATGGGAATAACTAGTTACAACGGTAGTTTATTTAAGAATCTCGGTAAAGAATTCATTAAGCACCAAAATGCTTATACAGTTAATGCCTTGTTGATGTATGGTGTTGCGGCAAATGAAAGTAACTGGGGAAGAAGTGAGATTGCCAGAGATAAGAAAAACTTATTCGGACACGGGGCAGTTGACTCTAATCCATATTATGGCGCTAATGGTTACAAAACGACAAGTGATTCAATTAAGTATCACGCTAAAGAATTTGTTTCCGAAGGTTATTTAGATTACAATGACTGGCGTCACCACGGACCACATTTAGGCGATAAGGAAAGTGGCTTGAATGTTAAATATGCGTCTGATCCATATTGGGGCGAGAAAGCAGCTTGTCGTGCCTATTATGCCGATGGTGTATCTAAGGATTATGAAGCAGAAACAATCGGAATTATTACAGGACTTTTAAAGAGTTGTCCATTATATAAAGAACCTTCCACAAGTTCAACAGTTGTGACTAGATTAACATATCTTAGTAATATTCCTGTTGTAATTGTAGATAAAGTGGAATCCGGCGGGAAGACATGGTATAAAATTTTATCTGATACAGCTTTATCTTCAGATCGCAGCGCACCTGATTGGAAAAGAACTTATGATGCAAAACATGATTATTTGTACATTCAGGCTGATTTAGTTCAAATTGTCCATGAAGGTAAGAACGATACGACCGGCGGTAGCGACATTAAAGATGGAAGTATGTCCAATAATGCTACCGGACATAACATGAAAGTAGATGGTAGTTACATTGTTGCGGAATCAGATGTTGTTTTAAAAGATATTAACGCTTTTGTGCCTAATGCGATTGTCAAGAAAGGTACAACAACAATTAAAAATGCCAACGATGTTCTTGGGACAAGTTATACAGTGACTGTCGGCAGTAAGAAATATACATTTATTAAATATGGTGATGTTAATGGTGATGGTAAGGTTAATTCCGGAGATACATTAGCGCTTAAACAACATATTAAGAATGTTAAGAAGATTTCAAATAAGAATTATTTAAAAGCCGCCGATATTAACAAAGACGGAAAGATAAATTCAGGGGACTCATTAACTGCTAAGCAGCATATAATGGGTGTTAAGAAGATAGTTTTAAAATAGCGAGGTGAATAGCTTATGAAGAAGATATTAAAGATTGTATTAAGTTTTATCTTAATCGTTCCTACAATAGTCGGCACGAATAAAGTTGTCAAAGCAGCCGACTATTATGCATCAATTTATGGACCGAATCAAGTTGTAGCAGGGGAAACGATTACGGTTACCGGGGAGATTTATGCTACCCAATGGAACGCCAGTTTATCAATGAACGGTTCAGTTGTAGACTCATCTTCTGAATTAGAAAATTACGAAAAAAATATTTACGGTAGTGTTTCTTATTCATATCAAACATCAAGCAGTGATATTGGAACAACAATTACATTTGTATTATCCGGAGAAATGACAGACTTTGACCAAAGTAATACATCTATTTCAAAAACCCACACAGTTACTGTTGTTGCACCAGAAAATAACAACGGTGGTGGAAACAATGGAGGCGGTGGAAACAATGGCGGAAGTAGTAATAATGGTGGGGGAGATAATGACACACCTTCCTATGAAGAGCCTAATGATGAACCCGAAGAAAAGTCAGATGATGCTAATCTATACTCTTTAACAGTTGATAAAGGGAATTTGAAACCTAAATTCTCAAGTGATGTTACAGAATATACAGTTGAATTAACCAGCAAAGAAACAGAGATTACTATCGATGCTTATGGTGATTATCGAGCTGATGTTTCCGGTACCGGTTTAAAACCATTGAAAGTAGGAGGCAACAGTTTTACTGTTGATGTAACAGCTGAAGATGGCAAAACAAAGAAAGCTTATACAATCAATGTTAATGTGAAAGAAGTACCTACTTTATTCTTTAATTTAGGGGAAACAAAATTAGGAATTTTGAATGAAGTGAACAACGGAGATATTCCTAAAGGCTTTAAGGAAAGAAAAATCTTTGTTCAAGAAAAAGAAGTTAAAGCTTATTCTAATGATGATGCAAGTATCACATTGTTATATATGACAGATGAAAAAGACAATAAAGGCTTCTATATTTATGACCAAACAAAGATAGCTATTGTCGGTTTGTATCGCCCGATGATTATTGATAATCAGTCAGTATTTGCTTTAAGTATTGATAGCGAATTACAAAAAATCGAAGATATGAAATTATCGACAACAAGTATTCAAGGCGAAGTTTTAGACGCATTTGTTTTCCAAGATGAAGACTTATCTAATTTCGCTGTATTATATATGTTAAATGGTGATGGGAAACCAACTTACTATATTTATGACAGTGAAACGCAAAAATTAGTTGCTTATCCTGAAAATGCCCCATTAACCGCAAAGGATATTGAAGAATTTGTCGTTGATAAAAAAACACCTTGGTTACTATATGGTGGGATTGCCCTTGGTGCTTTAGTCGTTATCGGCGGCGGTGCTTTCTTTATCTTAAAGAAAAAGAAAGATGATAAGATGAATAATGGCGATAAAGGTGATGGTACAAGTCATGAAGATAAACCTAAACCAAAGGAAAAAGCTAAGGCACAACCGGCACCGGAAAAGAAGAAAGAAAAAGAACGTAAATTAGTTACTGATGAAACTTTCTTCAAGGAAGTGCCTAAGGAAGAACTAGAAGAAGATGGTGTTATCTTAGGTGAAGATGGTATACCATTGTCTATTGAAAATGCCTTAAACGAAATTGAAAAAACTGGCCTCGATGATACAACTGGTTTTTTAACTGTATCTGAGATGGAAAAAATGGATAATCAATCCACATCGCCTGTTGAAGAAGACGAAGATGATTGGTTAGATGAAAAGATGGTTAATTCTATATTTGATGACAATGATTAGTTATGCTAAAGAGCTATTGCACATAATTGTACAATAGCTCTTTTAATATGTTGAGGAAATGTTATAATATAAAAAAGAAAAGGAGTGGTTAATAATGGGTTTAATAGAACGTTTTTTAAAATACGTGCAAATTGATACAGAGTCAATGCCTGAGTCCACGTTGACACCTAGCACTTTAAAACAAAAAGATTTAGGTAGGATTTTAGTTGAAGAATTACATGAACTTGGTTTAAATAATGCTATGATGAGCGAAGAGGGAATTGTATATGCTTGGTTGAAATCAAACCTTGATCGTCCTTGTGATAAGGTTGGATTTGTTGCCCACATGGATACCTCACCGGATATGTCGGGAAAAAATGTTAATCCTCGCTTGATTAAAAATTATGATGGTAAAGATATTGTGTTAAATGAAGCTCTCAATATAAAAATGTCACCTAAAGATTTCCCTAGTCTAAAAGAAGATATTGGCTCTGATTTAATCGTAACAGACGGAACGACTCTATTAGGCGCCGATGATAAAGCCGGTATCGCTGAAATTATGGATATGATAGCGTATTTTGTAGCACACCCTGAACAAAAACATGGGGATATAGCCATTGCTTTTACGCCTGATGAAGAAGTTGGCAGAGGAACGGAAAACTTTGATGTAAAGCTGTTTAATGCAGATTATGCTTATACAGTTGATGGGGGCAATGTCAACGAAGTTGATTACGAAAACTTCAATGCGGCAAGTGCCAAGGTCATTGTCAATGGTTTAAGTATTCACCCGGGTGGAGCTAAAGCTAAAATGAAAAACAGCTTGTTGATGGCGATGGAATTTCAAAGCTTACTACCTGTATTTGATAATCCGGCATATACAGAAGGGTATGAAGGATTTAACCACCTTACAACCTTGTCAGGTGACTGTGAAAAAACAGTGATGAATTATATTATCCGCAATCATGATAAAGCGTTATTAGAAAAACAAAAAGGCGATTTTGAAAATGCTGCTTTGTTTATGAACCGTAAATACGGAGATAACAGTATTGAATTAGTGATTGAAGATACTTACGCTAATATGCGAAGTTATATTGAAAAGAAGATGAGCATGATTGAAATTGTCTACGAAGCAATTAGAGATATGGGTATGACACCTGTCAGCCATGCGATTCGTGGTGGAACAGATGGTGCAAGTTTAACTTACATGGGCTTGCCTTGTCCTAATTTAGGTACAGGCGGACGTCAGTGCCATGGTAAGTATGAATATGCTTCTATCAATGAAATGAAAAAAGCTTCTGAATTATTGATCAGAATTGTTAAGAAAATTGCAGCATAAGAAAACTCTGTCGGTTAAACGGCAGAGTTTTAACGTTGAGAGGCAATAATTTGCGGTTTGATTTGTTTTAGCACTTGATGTAAATCATCTAATTTATTTAAGCGCCATTTCCAGTTAGGGTCGCCGACTGTTCCCGGTGTATTGATGCGAGCTTTATCTGTTAAGCATAGTAAGTCTTGAGCCGGGAAAATAACGGTATCAGCTTTAGTATCTAAACAATAGTGAATCCATTTGCGATCAATCGTCGCTTCTTTGTAACCGTGGTCGCATAAATAATTCCATGTCAGATGACGTTTTTCAAATGGTAATTCCAAATACCAAGACCATAAAGTCTGATTGTCATGCGTGCCGGTATAAAGCACTAAATTTTTAACTTTTTCAACATTGAAATTATCGCTTAACGGGTTGAAATGGAATTGAATGACCTGCATACCCGGTAACTTGTAGTTATCTCTAAGCTCAAGTACCTCAGGGCGTAAGTCGCCTAAATCTTCGGCTATAATCTGGATATCAGGTAGCTTTTTCTCAACTGTATCAAAGAAATCGTGAGCAGGACCTAAAATCCATTCTCCTTCAATAGCGGTCGGACACGAAGCAGGAATTTTCCAATAAGTATCAAAGGCACGGAAGTGATCGATACGAATGACATCAAATAAAGTTCCTACGTAGGCTAAACGATCAATCCAAAAATGGTAGTCGTCTTTTTTCATTTTCTCCCAATTGTAGATAGGATTACCCCAACGCTGCCCGGTTGGACTGAAATAGTCAGGTGGGACACCGGCAATAAATGAAGGCTGTCCGTCTTCCTCTAATAAGAAGTCTTCTTGGTTCATCCAAACATCTAAAGAGTCAATGCCGACATAGAAAGGAATATCCCCAAGAATCTGAATGCCATGTTGATTGGCGTATTGTTTTAGGCTGTGCCATTGGGTATAAAATAGATATTGTAAGAAGATGGCATAATCAATCTCTTGTTGATGCTTGGCAATGAGTGTCGCATCTTTTGTACTAGGCCAAAGACGATAGTCTTGTTCCCATTCGAGCCAACTTTTTAATTGATGATGTTTTTTAAAGGCATAAAAAACACCGTAATCTTCAACCCAAGGCTGTTCTTTTCTAAATGCCAAAAAAGAAGCTTTTTTAGTTTCATCTTGCAACATCGTCATATAGGCTTCTCGATAATACTTTTCTTTATAAACTTCGACGTCTTCATAGGCAATCTCGTTAGTAGGGAAGTTTTGGATTTCAATATCTTGAATATATCCTTCCTCTTTTAAAATGTCTAAACTAATTAAAAGCGGGTCTCCGGCTTTAGAAGAATAGGGCTGATATGGAGAGTGCCCATAGCCCATAGGGTTAGTCGGTAGGATTTGCCAAAGGCGGACATGATTTTCATATAAGCTTTCAATCAATTGTCGAGCCTCTTTTCCAAAATCACCGATTCCGTATTGACCTGGTAAAGCTGGAATAGAAAGTAATAATCCCATTTGTCTTTTCATCATAATTCTCATCCTTTTATATTATATATAATATTATTATAGCGCTTTCATAAAAGAATGTATAGTTAAAAGTGCTTAAATAGTCGCTTTTTTATGATTGGTAATATTGGGAAAATTTGATATAATAGCGGTGAGGTGATCACAAGATGATAAGAATGGCAACAGTTAATGATTTATCCAGAATTGCGGAAATTTACGTGTTTATAAATCGTCTTCAATACTTCCCTATTTTTAAAGATGCCAATTATTCTTTTGGTGAAATGCAGGTTATGTCAATCATTGAAAATTATTTTAGTAAAGAAGATGTTTTAAAGTGTCTTTACGTTTATGATGATGGGCTAGTCAAAGGGTTTGTGGAAATCAAACATCAGGAAATTTGTAAACTCTATGTCGATCCGTTTATGCAAAGTAAGGGGATTGGTAGTCAGTTAATCAATTATGCGATTGAATCTAAAGATGTTTCGTATTTATGGGCATTAGAAAAAAATACAAGAGCAGTGGCATTTTATCAAAAGCATGGGTTTGAATTAACAAAAGAAAAATGCTTTGAAGAAGGCACTAGTGAGTATTTAGTGAAGTTGGTAAGAAAGAAGGAAGCATAATGGAGAAGATTTGGGTTGTCAAAAAAGAAATGCCTCTGTTTGATTTTCTGTTGCAGTATTCAGGTATAAATAAGAAAGCCTTGAAAACCAGTTTAAACAAAGGCACTGTAGTTGTAGATGGTGAAGTCATTAAACAGGCTGATTATCGTTTGACAAGTGGAATGCAAATTAAAATAGAAGTACAAGAGACAAAATATCATGCTCCTTTTGAAATTCTATATGAAGATGATAAGTTAATTGCTATCAATAAGCCTTCGGGTCTATTGAGTGTGTCAGCAGGGTTGGAAAAAGAAAAAACGGCTTATCATTTAGTGCGTGAGTATCTTCGCCAAAAGAATCCTCAGACTAAAGTTTTTGTCGTGCACCGACTAGATAGGGACACGAGTGGTGTTTTGTTATTGGCAAAAAATCCGACTATTCAAAAGAAATTGCAAGATAAGTGGAATGAGTTAGTTAAAGAGCGGGGCTATGTGGCTTTAGTTGATGGACATATGGAAAAGCAAAGTGGCACCTTAAAACATTATTTGAGTGAAAGTAAGACCCAGCAAGTTTATGTTTCAAATGCCAAGCAAGGTAAACTTGCCATTACGCACTACCGTGTGATACAAGAGTTGCCTAAAACAAGTTTATTGGAAATCTTTTTAGATACGGGCAGAAAAAATCAAATTCGTGTTCAGATGGCTCATATCCATCATGCGTTAGTTGGCGATAAAAAATATAATCCGTCTTTGAGTAGGGGACGTCTTTGCCTTCATGCCCACCGTTTGTCATTTGTCGACCCCGATACAAATAAACTAGTCATAATTGAGGCAAAAATGCCTGATTTTTTAGGTAAAAGCAGTAAAAAAGATCATTATTGATGCTTTTTTTAGAGTTTTTTAGCACTCTGTATTGACCTTTTTATAGGAAAAATTTAAAATGAATAGAGGGGAGTGAATAGTCATGAATACAAGTTTATTTTTTATCAATTTAAGTGATGAGGAAATCTGTAAAATCCTTGAGGTTGTCAGTGTTCCTTATTTAATGGAGCCATTAAAAAAACAACCTGAAAAGTATTTTGCGGGTAAAAAGAATGTTCAATCGCTCTCCAGAGAAGCTGTGAACCGGATATACTTGACATATCTTCGCCAACAAGACCCCGTTTTGTCTTTGTATTTAAGTGATATTGTTGTTGATATTATTCATTATTTCAAATTAAGTGATGGTTTTAAAACATTATTGATGAAAGATGATGAAGATTTTGTCAATGAATTGTCCCAAAAAATCAAACAGAGGCAGTGTCCGATTACCGTCGATATGTTTATGCGCCTATTAGATAAAGATAATATCCGGCAAAGCAGTAAAGAAGATATTGAGCCAGAAGAGGTGCATGAAGCTAAATTCTTTGATGTTGAAAATCAGTCCGGAAAAACTAAATCAGCATCGGCTGAAAAAGAAGTAAAGCCTCAAGAGGAAGAAACGTTAGCACCGGAAGTCGAAGTTGTCGATATGCCAAAAGCTGAAAAAGAACCTGACTACGAGGAAATGTTAAGGGACTTGCAATATCAGATTATGGATTTACAAATGGAAAATCAGACACTGAAAGATGAAAATCGTGATTTGCTTTTCCAAACCGAAGATGAAAGTGAAGTTGAACAATTACGTCGTGAATTGCGTGATTTGAAGGATACGAATGCTCGTGTGACCAAAGATGCTCAAGAGCTTTCAATGAGTAATACCAAGCTTCAATCAGAGCTTAATGAGTTGGAAGAATATAAGAAAAAACATAATCAGGCACTTTTGGATTTAAGAGATTATAAAATTAAGTATATCTCTTTGCAAGCTGAAGTAGATCAAATGAAATATACCATGAAAAATGACAGTAAAAAGTTAAAGGAACTGCAAAAAAAGCAGCGTTCGGTTTACGATAACGAAGTTGACTGGATGATGGCTATGCATGATTTGACGTGGTATAAGAAACAATGGAATCTTCCGGGAGATGCCCCTTTACATAAGATTTGGGCGCATTTAAATCGAGAAGAAGCCAAAGGTTTAGCACACCTTTTAAAGAATTATGATCGTTTATTAAGAATCGAAAGAAAAAAAGCGATTGATAACCTGAAAGAAATTTTGATTGTCAAGGAAGCTATTTTAATTCTTTTGCGCTCTGATAAGGCGATGGATAACCATAAAACAGTTTAATTATTTGCGAATAAAATTTTACCTCAGATGTGTTATCTGAGGTTTTTTTGTAGATGTAAGCAAAAAAATTTTTAAACGATATAAAATCTGATAGAAAGAAAAATAGTGCGTTTATGTGGAAAAAATTATGGAAAAGCTAAAAAAAGCTTGCAATTTTAGGGGGGGGGGGTATTATAATAAATTTTATCCTAGTATGGATAACTTGTGTTATTTCATTAAAAGGTGTATAGTTAAAAAGCATAATTAAAGGAGGTGCATTTATGCTTTTAGAAGTCAACAATCTTCGCAAATCTTATGGGTCAAACGAAGTGCTGCATGGTATTCATTTTCAAGTAGAGAGCGGCAAAGCCTTAGGATTATTAGGAAGAAACGGTGCAGGAAAAACAACGACGATTCGTATTTTGATGGATGTATTCAAGGCGAATGAAGGAACAATTACACTTGATGGTAAACCTTTTAAACCTCAAGAATACCAGATTGGATACTTGCCGGAGGAAAGAGGACTGTATCCTAAAAAAACGGTTTATGACCAACTGTTGTATTTTGGACGTTTGAGAGGTATGGATAAGAAAAGTGTGATTCGAAACATTGACTATTATCTTGAACGCTTAGGCATCAGCGAATATAAAAACAGAAAATTAGAAACATTATCTAAAGGAAATCAACAGAAAGTTCAATTAGCCCAAACGTTAATTGCAGATCCTGATATTGTTATTTTTGATGAACCATTTAGCGGATTGGATCCGGTAAATGCGCAACTATTAAAAGATGTCGTTAATGAATGTATCGAAAAAGGAAAATTAGTCATCTTCTCAAGTCATCAAATGAGTTATGTTGAGGAGTTTTGTGAGAATATTGTCATTATTCATCGTGGTAATGTCGTGTTAGAAGGAACTTTAAAAGAAATTAAAGAAGATTTTGGGCAAGGACGTTTGTACTTAGAAACCAAAACGGCAAAGGACGTTGTAGAAACATTAACGACGATTCAAGATGTTCAAACTTATGAAGAGGGGTATATTTTAAAACCTCATGCAGATGCTCAAATTAAAGATGTTTTAAAGGAAATGTTGCAGTTGGATATAGATATTATGCAATTTGGTCTATATGAACCGACATTGACAGAAATTTTCGTTGAGAAAGCAGGTGATGATGCATGAAATCATTCTTAGTTGTCTTAGGCTTTGAATTAGCTCACTATTTTAAAAATAAAGTTTATTTAATTTCGACGATTGTTTTGTCGTTGATTATCGGCGGTATTTTAACAGTACCTAGAATTATTGATATGTTTTCCAGTGATAGTGGTAGTAGCAGTGGCGGAACAACAAGTCAAGTAGATACCTATGTCTATTATGATGCTGTCGGTTTGGTTGAAGATGTATCTATTTTGGAAACAGCTTTTGGTAACAGCCATTGGATAGAGGCAGAATCTTTAGAAGATTTAAGCGATAAGGTTGAAAGTCGCTATGGGCTTGTTAAGGCAGGTTTTGCGATTCAATCAAAAGATCATTATGCTTATTACGTTTTAGATAAATCTGTTTTTGATTATACCAGCTCTCAATTTGAAGCTGTGATGAAAGCCTTGGTGCAAAATCAATGGTTGATTGAACATGATGTTGATGCTCAAGCTTATCAAGAGTTGCAGTCATTACAGATAACAAGTGATGAAGTTGTTTTAGGCAAAGACGGTTCCAGCAATTATTACTATACCTATGTTTTGATTATGGCTTTATACATGATGGTATTATTGTATGGACAAATGATTGCTACAGCTATCGCTTCGGAAAAAAGCAACCGTGCTGTTGAAATTTTAGCGACGAGTACATCAAGTACATCTTTAATCTTCGGTAAAATCATGGCAGGGGCAATAGCCGGAATTATACAGTTTGTAATATTGTTAGGGATTTCGTTTATCGCCTATCAATTAAACGGTGCATATTGGAATGGAGCCTTAGATTTCTTATTCAATATCCCGCTTAATATTATGATTTCATTTGCCATCTTCGGCTTCTTTGGCTATTTGCTTTATGCTTTCTTATTCGGTATGATTGGAGCTATGGCACAAAAGGTAGAAGATATTAACTCAAGTGCAACACCGATTACCATTATTTATGTCATTGCTTTCATCGTTACTTATACAGCTATTGTGAGTGGCAATGAAGGTATGATGAAAATTGTTTCATACGTTCCGTTAAGCTCATTTATGGGAATGTTTTCCCGTATGGCAATGACGGAGGTTGCCATGTTTGAAATTGTATTATCTTTGGCAATTTTAATTGTTTCAACCGGTTTAATCGGTCTGTTAGCCAGCAAGATTTACCGTACCGGATTATTGATGTACGGTAATAAAATTACCTTTAAATCAATCTTGAAACAAATGAAAAATAATCGTTGACATTCCTTAACCTGTTAGCTATACTAACATTTGTAAAAGGGAGTAGTTACCATGATACTTCATGGGATATGGCCGACAACTCGTGTCATAACCGGTTATATCTTAAAAAACAAGACTTTTACCGCTTTTTGTGGTGAAAGTTTTTTATATGTTAGGAGGAAAAGTTAATGGATTATGCTTGGCTTATTTTAGGCTTTATCTTATTGATTAAAGGTGCTGATTTTTTTGTTGACGGCAGCAGTGCCTTGGCAAGATTATTGAAAGTACCGCCGGTTATTATCGGTTTAACCATCGTGGCGATGGGGACAAGTGCACCGGAAGCAGCGGTCAGTATTACAGCCGGATTATCAGGTAATAATGCGATTGCCATTAGTAATGTCTTAGGTTCTAATATGTTTAATTCTTTAGTGGTTGTCGGTGTATGTGGGGCGATGTTGGCTTTTAAGAGCGACAAGGATATTCTTAAAAGGGATATGCCCATCAATATTGCTATTTCTATCTTGTTGACGCTTTTGCTTATTGATAGAGAGTTATCTCGTTTTGACGGTATCTTGTTGTTAGTGGGAATGGTTCTGTTTATAACTAAAATGATAAGTGCTGCAAAAAATGATCGTGTTGAAGATGAGGCATCGGCTGATGTGCCTTTAATCAGAAGTTTGCTTTTTATTGTCGGTGGAATTGCCGCTATTATTGCCGGTGGGCAGTTAACTGTTGACAGTGCTTCAAATATAGCCTTAGCGTTAGGTTTATCACAGACGTTTGTCGGATTGACGATTGTGGCAATCGGGACTTCACTACCTGAATTAGTAACCAGTATTGTAGCAACTAAAAAAGGTGAGAGTGGCTTAGCTTTAGGTAATGCTATCGGTTCAAATATTTTTAATATTTTGTTTATTTTGGGAGTTTCTTCCGCTATCCACCCAATCATGGTTGAGGTGGTATCTATTGTCGATGCAGTCATGTTAATCGGTACTTCAATGATGTTATATATTTTTGCGAAAACTAAAAATGAAGTATCAAGAACAGAGGGCTTATTGATGGTGGCAAGCTATATTGGTTATACCATTTACCTACTTATGCGTTAAATTAAAAAAGGCATGATCTCTTTATTGAGATGGTGCCTGTTTTTTAATACCTACAAAGTGATAGATGTGTTGATTTTTTTCATCGTTGACAAAACCGTACTTATGGGCTTCATGTTTTAAGAAAGCGTGAACTTCTTTAAAAGCTAAGCTTGTTTTCTCGCCTTTTTCAAGGACAAGTTTTAATCCCATTCTTTCGGCTTGTAAAGTTAAAGCTTCGACGGCAATTTTAGTTTGCGGTGTTAATTGACAACCTTGATAAGTTACTAGTTTAGACATATTTTAGCAGCTCCTCTTTCGTAAAAGTTTGATAAGTGATTCCTTTTAAATGTTTTTCATCTAAGGTTGATATATCGTGTAAAGTGATATGGACTTGTTCATCTTGAAAGTGTGCCTTCATGCCTACTAAAAGACTTAAGCTCTTTTTTTGTTTTAGATGAAATAGACAGGCTATTGGCTCTTTTTTACGAATAAGTTGATGAATTAAGCTCATAACCCGACTGAAATCAGATGTACTGATCAAATTAGAAAAATAAACGGTAGAAGGGATATCCTTGACGAAATGTTCAAAATATTCATCTTTAGAAATAATAGGTAATAGTGTTTGGGGTGCTAGTGTTAGATTGCTTTTAATCATTGATTTAACCTCCTTATGTCCTCATGATATGCCTAAAGGACATTAAATATGTCAAAAATTTTTCAAATCATCTTGCTAGTTGGATAATTGTTTTTTGAATGTCTAAAATCAACTGCTTAGACATATAATGATGATGGTTTTCACCTATGCTTATTTTGTTTGATGATGGCATATTTAAGGTTAAAATGTGAGAATTTTAAAAGCCGTTGATTTCGTCTTTAAACGTGTTATAATACAGAAAGGTGATGGCTATGGAAAATATGCATACGATGATAGATGGGGTTGTGGAAGCCGGCAAAGTGATGTTGGAAAGCGGTTCGGAAATCTATCGAAGTGAAGAAACAATGATCAGAATGGCAAATAGTTTCGGGTTAAAAAATGTGGATATTTTTACGTTATCCACTTGTATTTATGTTACTTGTGATATTGACGGAGAATCCTATACAAGAATTAAAAGGATTTATCCGAAAACAACGGATTTATCCAAGATTTCAAGAATCAATCAGCTCAGTCGTGATATGGCAAAAGAACCATTGAGTATTGAAGCATTTACGGAAAGATTAGAGCTGATTAAAAATCATGAAAAGCCACGCAAGGTCGTGGTAGCTTTAACCATGGCACTGGCTTGTGCTGTTTTTGCGTTTATGTTAGAGAAGTGCAGTTTTAATGACGGGGTATGCACAGCCATTATTTCATTTATTTCTTATTATTTATTAGAAGAATTGAATCGTTACCATTTACATGGTTTATTTAAAAATATGTTAGTGACGATGTTTATGACGTTTGCGGCTGTCATCTGTGTACAATTAGGTTGGGGAAATCAACTTGATGCGATTGTGATTGGGAATATTATGTTAGTTGTTCCCGGTGTAGCTTTAACGAACGCTATTAGAGATGCGTTAAACGGAGATATTCTATCTGGGTTAATTCGTATGGTTGAAGCGATTACAATTGCGATTGCCATTGCTTTAGGTGTGGGCTTTGTCCTTTATCTTTGCCAGAGTATAGGAGGCTTTGTGATATGATGGTTTTACAGTTTATTGCGGGCATGATTTCCTGTATTGGTTTTGCATTCTTATTTAACTGTCCTAAAAAAGCCATTTGTCAAGCTGCCATAGCAGGTGGGTTAGGCTGGATTGCTTATGCTTTTTGTATAGAATATTTGGTTTTAAATACAGTGGAAGCCACTTTGATAGGCACATTAGTTTTATCAACGATTTGCGAGATTCTTTCCCATATTAAAAAAGATGCGATGACTATTTTTGTGATTCCGGCTATTTTACCTCTAGTACCGGGGGCCGGTTTATATTATACTTTGCGTTATTTGATTGATGGCAATCTTGAATTAGCTTTAAATAAAGGCTTGGCAACGATTGGCTGTGCTTTAAGTATTGCAATTGGCATTATTGTTGTTTCTTCTTTATCCAGATTGTTTTTGACGATTGTAAGAAAGAAAGGGAAGTTATGAAAATTGAAGAAAAAGGATTGCGTTTTGGTTTACTTTATGTAAGCTTTGTAGGGCTATTAGCCTTATTCAATTTTGGTCTACAAAGTGAGAGTGAATTTTTAGATGTTTTTTCAAACAATGTGTTACTGCTTGTTTTTGCCTTGTTTTTTATGCTTGGCTGTGTTTATTTCTTACGCTTTTTAAAAGATTTTCCCTTATGGTCTATTCCTTTGTGGATAGCTTTTTGGGTGTTGACTTATCTTTTGATTCTTGGTTTAGCGATGGTTTTCTTTGTGACTTTAAATCAAGAGATGATTGAAGCTATTCATCTATCTGATTTTTATGCGATTGATGTCTTGAAAACACTTTTAAAAAGTCTGCCTAGTATGTTGTGGGGGCTTTTAACTTTGCAAAATGTGCATCATTATTTAGATATGTTGTATACATTGATGATTGAATTAGGTTTTTTAAGTCCTCTAGCCCTTATCATCATAAAAAAAGATTGTCAAAAAGAAGATATATGTGTATAATGAAGGCTATATAAATAGGGGGTGGGGCAAATGGAAGAAAACAAAGCTTTATCAATCTTTTTGATTTGCCACTCTTCTATAGATATGAAATGTGAATGAGGGACACTAGGAGTGTGCCTTTTTTATTTATTAAAGGGGGATTTCTATGGACGCAAATAAACTAACTGAACTTTATGCTAGTATGACATTTACCGATGATGTGATGAAGGAAAGAATTCCTAAATCAACTTACAAAGCTTTTCATGAAACTTTGCAACGTCAAGAGCCTTTATCTAAAGAGGTTGCGACGGTTATTGCCAATGCGATGAAAGTTTGGGCGGTAGAACTAGGGGCAACCCATTATATTCATTGGTTTTCACCTATGAGTGGCAATACTGCCGGGAAATGCGACGCTTTTTTAGAGCCGACAGATGATATGCATGCCATTTTGGAATTTAGCGGTAAATCACTGCGTAAAGGAGAACCCGATGCTTCTAGTTTTCCATCAGGGGGCTTGCGTGCAACCTTTGAAGCAAGAGGTTATACGGCTTGGGATTGTACATCACCGGCTTTTGTTTATCAGAATACTTTATATATTCCGACACTTTTTTGTTCCTATACCGGTGAAGCCTTAGACAAGAAAACACCGCTTTTACGCTCATGCGATGCTTTGAGTAAAGAGGGGGTTAGACTATGTCACTTGTTAGGTCTTGAAGATGTAACGAAAGTAAGTCCTTCGGTAGGAGCGGAGCAAGAGTATTTTTTAGTTGACAGACAGTATTATGAAAAACGTTTAGATTTACGATTAACAGGAAGAACTTTATTCGGTGCTAAGCCGCCTAAAGGACAGGAAATGGACGACCACTATTTTGGACAGTTAAAAAGACGTGTCGCTGCATTTATGGACGAATTAGATCGTGAGCTTTGGAAACAAGGTATCCCTTCTAAAACGAAACATAATGAAGCTGCTCCGGCACAGCATGAAGTGGCTTGTGTTTATCGTGAGGCTAATTTAACAGCCGACAACAATCATTTGATGATGGATATGATGCTTCGTATCGCTAAAAATCATGATTTAATTTGTTTGTTGCATGAAAAACCTTTTGCTAAAGTTAATGGCTCAGGTAAGCATAACAACTGGTCAGTGGTGACAGATACAGGAGTGAATTTATTCAATCCGGGTGCTAATCCTAAAGATAATTTACCATTCTTAGCGGTTTTTGCCTGCACAATCAAAGCTATTGATGAATATGCCGATATGTTGATGATGAGTGTTTCCAGTGCCGGTAATGACCAACGTCTAGGGGGACATGAAGCGCCGCCATCTATCATGAGTGTTTTTATCGGTGAGGAGTTGGAAGATATTGTTGACGAGTTGATTGACGGTGTGGCTAAGGATACACGGCACGATGAACGCTTTGAAACGGGTGTATCTGTGATTCCGACATTCTCCAAAGATAAAACAGATCGTAACCGCACAAGCCCATTTGCGTTTACAGGCAATAAATTTGAGTTTAGGGCTTTAGGTGCTTCTCAATCTATTTCCGGGGCTAATACCATTTTAAATACGATTTTAGCCAGTGCCATGAAAGAAATGTCTGATTTAATTGAAAAAGAAGGTTATGATATTCACCAAGTTATTCGCAAATTCTTAAAAGAGCATCAAAGAATTATCTTTAATGGCGATGGTTACTCATTAAAGTGGCAAGAGGAGGCTGCAAAAAGAGGGTTAGTCAATGCTAAGAATACAGTTGAATCGGTTAAAGTCTTAAAGAATAAACAACAGACAGCTATTTTCTCGGAAATGGGTGTTTATTCCGAAGTGGAATTAGAGAGCCGTTATGATATTTTATTACATAACTATAATGTAACCATTCAAGTAGAAGCCAATACAGCTTTAAGAATGGTTAAGACCCAAATTTATCCGGCGGGAGTTAAGTATTTAGGTGAGATTTCTAAGGATATTGTCAACGCAAAAGCAGCAGGCATTGAAGCTGATTTCTTGGCTAAGGATATCCAAGCCATCAGCAACATTCTTTCTCATATCAGAACAAAAGTATCTATCTTGGAGGAAGCTGTCAAATTAGCTCAAAGTAGTCAAAAGGATATTTATGAAATCTCTTGTATCTATAGAGATCAAGTCCGCCAAGCAATTGAGGATTTGCGTTACAGTATTGATTTATTAGAAGAAAATATGGACGAGGCTTATTGGCCTATACCGACTTACATTGATTTGATGTTTGGTATCTAACCGAGAGGAAGCCTTCGGTTTTAAACTTGACATGACCTTGCAATCTTTATGAAAAAATAAGAAATAGCTATTTCCAATTATTCTAAGATAAGGTATAATTTAGAGGTAAGGGTGGGTAAGGATGAAAGATAAAATTGTAATTGGAGTCGTCAGTTTCATAGGAGCAGTTAGCGTTGGGTTGATTGTGCTTTTAATAGGTGTTTCACCGATACAATTAAAGCGTTCATCTTTTTCAAGCCAACTTAATGAGCAACTTATTACGGCCCCTGAACATTATATTAACGCCAGTGAAAAAGTATTAACCGAATGCAAAGTGGTCTTAGATGAGGTCGATCCTAAGATTATGGCAGTTTATCCGGCACATATTTTGTATCAAGGTAAAAAATATGAATTTCAGATTGTGATTGAAGATAAAAAAATACCGACAGTTACTTTAAAAGATAACAAGGCGGTTTATGAGTGTTATATCGGTAATGAGTTTATTGCAGCTGATTTAGTGAATGTCCAAGATGATAGTGATACGACTGTTTTCTTTATTGATAATCAAGGCAATGAGATGCCTAAAATCACCTTGGAGAAAAACGGTAATTTTGATTACTTTATTGTAGCTAAGGACAGTAGTGATAATCGTAGTTCTAAAATTCGTGTCCGTTTTGAAGTGGGACAAGATAAAACCCCTCCGACTTTCTTTGGGGTTGATGCCAAGACTTTAAAAGTTGGGGACGACTTTGATGTGATGGAGGGTGTTAGTGCAGTTGACAATGCCGATGGAGATTTGACTTATAAAATCAAAGTGGAAGGTCGTGTTGATACATCTAAAGTCGGACAGACGACATTAACTTATAGCGTGGTAGATTCAAACAATAACGAAGCCGTTGCAACCCGTTTAGTGACAGTAACAGAGTCAGGTTCATCAGGTCAGCCTGATGTCGGAAACGGACCATTCTTGACTTCGGATCAAATTACCGAGCGTGATGAGAAAATAGCTCACTTATTGGAAAACGAATTAAACTATTTTAATGATGATACATTTATCGAACAGCTTAATCGATATCTTATTTATCATTTTAATCCATCATCAAGTGTCAATGACAAAACAAGTTATTCTGTGATTGTCAAGGAACGTGGGGATAGGGCAGCGATGGCTAGAGCAGTCAAAGTTTTCTTAGATAAACGTGGCATTGAAAATGTGATTGTCATTGGTGATTATGAAGGTATGGTTTGGAATATTGTCAAAGTCAATGATACCTATCGTCATTTAGATGTCTATGCCAATGCCATAGGCACTAAGGAAGATATGATGTTGTTGAAAAAGACAAATGAATTAGATGGTGCTTATAGCTATGCTCAAAATGATTATCCAAAATGTAATTAAAGCCGGTACAAACCGGCTTTTTTAGGAGGAAAAAAGATGCGAGAAATTAAGTTTATGTTTAATTATGCCCCCATGTGTTTAGGGCTTGTCATCATTTGCACATTACTCTATTTATATACTTTAAAGCTACTTAAATCAGAGAAAAATAAAACGGTTGTTGCCTATTATTTAGGAGCAATCGAAAGTCAGGCGATTTACCAAAAGCATCAATATTGGCGTTTGATTGCTGCCAATTTCATTCATGTGGATTTTTGGCATTATCTATTTAATCTTTATTTTATCATTGAGCTTGGGTCATGGTTAGAAGCAAGTGTGACACCGTGGCTATTTGCCTTATTGTTAGTAGTTAGCGGTCTGGCATCAACGGTTTTGACTTATGGTTATGATTTAAAAAAAGGTTATCATCATGTAACTTTCGGGGCAAGTGGTTTTGGATTCGGCTTTTTAGGTTTTATTGCCGGTTTAATGCTGTTTCATCATGCTATTGCTCCTTCTTCTATGACGTCGTTTATTTCGGTTATTTTAATTAATGTTGCTTATACCTTGATGCGTCCTAATATCTCTAAAACAGGGCATCTAGGTGGTTTTATAGGCGGATTATTGGTGAGCTTATTATGGTAAGAATATTGGTAGACGGTGATGCTTGTCCTGTTAAGGAACAAATAGCCCAGTTGCAACAATACTATGCTTTTGATTGGTGGATATTTTTAGATGTCAGTCATGTTTTAGATATGGATCATGCGCATATTGTTTATTGCGATCAAGGGAAAGACAGTGCTGATTTAGTTTTGTTAAGAGAAGCCAAAAAAGGTGATTTAGTGATTACTTCTGATATCGGTTTAGCCGGCTTAGCCTTATCAAAGAAATGTGATGTGTTAGATTTCAATGGACGCATTATCAGTGAAGAAGCAATTGAAGCAATGCTTTTAGAAAGGAGCATTTACCAAAAAATGCGCCGACAAGGAAAGTATGGTCCAAAACAAAAAGCACGAAGTCAAAAGACTAATCAGCAGTTTTACGAAGCTTGTCAAAAATATTTGGAGGAAGTTTATGAAAGAGAAGGAAATTGAGCTTATACTTGAACAGTTACAACAAAGCATTCAACAAGCTCAACAAAAAGTCAGCCGTTTAGGACTAGTGAGGTTAGGCTTGTTGCTAGGGTTGATTATCTGTTTATTGACGTTGTTAATTGAAAAGAACTTAATTTTTGTTTTACCTTTACTTGTGTTAGCTTTGTTGTTTGGCTATTTTATAATGTTACAAGATAAATATAAGCAACAATTATGCCATCAGCAAGCCAAACAGAAAATCTATGAAAGAATCAAGCAAGCAAAACAAGCCCAATATGAAGCTAGTGGTGTTTTAGCGAGTGAGCAAGATGCTTATTATATCGGTGATTTAGATGTTGTGGGGAAAGATAGCTTATATGATTGCTTAGCATTTAGCTCACTACAAGTAGGGCAAGAAAGACTGAAAGAACGTTTGTGTCAACCTTTAAGTAACCAAAAAGAGATTTTAGAAATGCAGGATGTTTTTCAGGAATTAGGCTTTCATAAAGTAAGTATGGATTTTCTTTGTGAGGAAAAGCTATTAGATAGACGTCAGAAAGTGCGCTTAACCAAAGATGATTTAAAAGTCTTACCCAAAATGCCAAGTTATTTGAAGCTGTTCACCTATATATATCCTTTGGGGTTGGCTGTATGCCTTTTATGGCAACATTTTGATTTAGTTATTTATTTGATGCTTGCTAGTTTAATGATGGCAGGGCTTCATTTTAGATTTTTCTTTCAAGGCTATGCCTTGATAAGCCGAAGGGTGATGATTACCTCCGGTTTTGATAAGCTATGTCAAGTGGTACTTCAGACCTCTTTTAAAAATACGTACTTAACTACATTACAAAAGGAAATGGCTTCTTTATATGTTCAAAAAAGGCGGCTCAATTTGTTTGATCAACTTTTAAAAGTGCGCTATAATCCATTGTTGTTGATGATATTAGATGGCTTATTTTTTTATGATGGTTGGTTGTATTTACTCTTAGCAAGACAAAAAGGAGCAAGCTATCTTTTAACCTTACAAGATAAGTTAGCGGATTTCAGCGCTTTATCTTCTTTAGCTCAATGGTTGAAAATTAAAGAGCAGGTTTGTTATCCGATATTCAGTGAACAATTAACAGCCTTAGATTTAAAACACCCTTTAATGTCGAGCTGTCAAGCTGTGGGCGCTGATTTTAAATTTGAGGGAGGAACAGTTGTTATTACCGGTAGCAATATGGCAGGTAAAACGACATTTATGCGTAATATCGGTTTAAATTTGGTGTTATTTTATTGTGGATTACCTGTTACGGCTAAACATTTTGAAGCCCCGCTTTTAAAAATCCATACGTCGATGCGTGTGGCAGATAGAACGCAAGAAGGTGTTTCCACCTTTTACGGTGAACTGTTACGCATTAAGGAAATGGTTAAAGCAAGTGAAACAAAAGTCCCTAGTTTATATTTGATTGATGAAATCTTTAAAGGAACAAATTTAAAGGATCGAATCATTGGGGCGAAGGCAACGATTGAGAGATTGAATGCCCCTTATAACTTTTTGTTTGTGAGTACCCATGATGAAGCTTTGACAGTCCATGAAAGTGTTACTATCGAAAATATTCATTTCTCTGAGTATTATGAGAATAATCAAATTCATTTTGACTATTTGCTTAAAAAAGGGATTGCTCGAACGACCAACGCTATTTATTTGATGAAAATGATTGGGTTATTGGAATAAAGTCTTGATTATAGGGAAACCTATCATTGAGGTGTAAAATAAATGAAAAAAATATGGTTAGCATTATTTATGGCGTGTATGTTATGTGCTTGTAGCACTTCTTCAGAAACCGATGATACGGTGCGTATGGGGTCTAGCTATTATGCAAGTCATGGTGATGGAGATGTGGCTTTAGTTAGTGTAGCGATGAAAGATGATGTGATTGTCGGCGTAACTTTAGATGAAATCAGTTATTTATCAAGTGATGAATTTAAAGGATTGCCAAATACTGAGTCTGATAAAGCTTTCGGTAAACAAACCGATCCAACTAAAAATCTGGCAAGTAAATCGCAAAATGATGAAGAGTATAGCGGTATGATGAAAGCCAATGGGGCAACTCAAGGCATTAAGCAGAATTACCAAGCACTTATCGAATTTGTGAAAGGTAAAAGCCTTGAAGATTTACGTGGCATTGTCACAGGCAAGAGCGATGAAGAAGTAACAGATGCTGTTACCGGCTGTACATTGAAAAGTACAAAAGGTTATTTAGAAGCTATTATGGAAGCTTGTAAAAATGTCAAATAGTCAACCTTAGGGGTGACTATTTTTTAATTGAATATGCTAAAATACTGTTTTTAATAAAGTTTATCCTTTAGGAATAAACTTTTTTTAATCGACAAAAGATTTAAAAGATGATAAACTAATAATCGTGTGAAAGGGGGAGGCGTATGAAATATAAAATCATTGCCTTAGATTTAGATGGAACATTGAAAAATAGCCAAAATCAGATTACACCAAAGACAAGAGAAGCCTTAATTGAATGTAGTAAACGTGGTTTAACGGTTGTGTTAGCTAGCGGGCGACCAACACCGGGATTAAGACATGAAATGAACGAATTAGAATTACAAAAATATGGTGGTGTTTTGTTGTCTTTTAATGGGGCTCGTGTCTATGATATTAAAAATGATAAGGTTATTTTTGAAAAAGTTGTTAAAAAAGTTATGGCTGACGAAATGTATGATCGTGCTAAAGCTTATGGTTTAGCTTGCATGACTTATGATGGCATAGATATTTTGACTGAAGATGATAACGATCAATATGTGCAAGTTGAAAAGCGTATCAACGATATGCAGATACGTCATACAGATAATTTCAAGGCTTCCTTTAAAAATGATGTCAATAAAGTTTTATTGACCGGAGAACCCGATTATGTTGCGAAAATTGAAGCAGAATTTAAAGCACCTTATCAAAATCAATTAAGTATTTATCGTTCTGCGCCTTACTTTATTGAGATTATGGCTCAAAATGTGGATAAAGCCGCTTCACTGGAAAAATTGTGTGAAGCCTTAAATGTAACAAGAGATGAAATGATAGCTTTCGG
>CAJUOR010000002.1:28967-63006 GCA_910588165.1 uncultured Thomasclavelia sp. | reverse complement strand
TAATCTCTTTAATACGTTTCTTTGTTAAGCCAAGCAAAGCACCTTTTAACTCAATATTCTCTAAGCCCGTTAACTGCTGGTTTAATCCGGTGTTAATTGCAATTAAAGCTTGTTCTCCATTAACAATCATTTCACCTTCATCAATCGCACTTATTCCGGCTAAAATAACAGACATCGTTGATTTTCCGGATCCATTTGTCCCTAAAATACCGACAACCTCTCCATGTGGAATTTGGAAACTGATATCTTTTAAGGCATAGAACCTCTTATCATTTGAATTTTTCCTGGTTTTTGATTTTAGTGTATAGATTTTTGAAACATGTTTAAATTCAATTGCATACTCTTTATCCATTTTCTCACTCCTTAAACTAAATCAATAAACTTGTGCTTAAATTTGTACATCATATAACTACCAAACAACAATAAGGCAATGGTGATAACCCAAAATACAATCATTGAGTTGTGATAAAATGCCATACCCTTGTGATAAAAGAAGCAATCTCTGTATCCCTGAACAACATAATAAATAGGATTAGCTTTCATCACCATTCCAACCCAAGCCGGCATATGAGATAAATCTTTGATATTCCACAAAATTGGTGTTAAATATAACAACAATCGCATCATCGCCAAAACTAATTTTCTTGTATCTCTAGCCAACATATTTAAGACAGATGTTGTCATAGATAAAGAAATTGAGAAAATAATTGCACAAAAACAATAATAGATCAATTCAAGCCATTGTAAAGTTGGGTGAATTCCCGAAAACAAGAAGATAACCATTAGAATAATCATCAAACATACATGATTAAACAGCTCTTTCAACACAACGGTCGCAGGTAAAATACTTACCGGAAATTTCATTTTGGTAATGACATTAACTTTAGAGAAAATGGCATTGCAACCATTCGTAATACAAGGTGAAATGAAAAACCAAACCACCATACCACCCATCATCCATAAAATATACGGTGTTTCAACACCATAATTAGTAATTGCCTTACGGTTGAAAACAACACCGAAAGCAAACCAATAAGTCAAAATCTGAATCAAAGGATGTGCGAAATTCCAAAACAAACCTAATTTAGAATCACGCATATCAGCTAGTAATTCATAACGTGTTATGCAATAAATACGATATATATTTGAAAAATTCTCTTTTAAAACATAACGCAAGCTTTTCAACATTTAATATGCTCCTTTCTTCTTTTAAAAAGAAACATGACAAAAATATACCATGTCTATTCTTTAGTTTTACGAAGTCCTAGCTGTTCTTTAATTTGCGTTGTTGATACACCATCCGTTCTAGGCAAGTAAACAACTTCACAATATTCCTTTAAAAAATCAAATTTACCTTTCCAATCATCTCCCATAACGAAAACATCAATATCATGTTCTTTCACATCTGAAATTTTTTGATCCCATGAATTTTCCGGGATAACTTCATCTACATATTTAATAGCTTCTACAATTGCCATTCTTTCTTCATCTTTAATAGCACACTTCTTACCCTTAATCGCATTAAAGGCATCGCTTGATACTGCCACTACTAAATAATCCCCAAGTGCTTTAGCTCTTTTTAAGATATTCAAATGTCCAATGTGAAACAAATCAAAGGTACCGTATGTAATTACTTTTTTCATTTTTCATATTCCTTTCAAATCATTATTTACCATAAAACTATTTGATTATAAAATCACGTCATAATCGTATTCATTATACTACATCTCAAGAAAAATCCAACTTAAAACGATAAAAAAACGTTTTTTTTAGCAAATATTTGATGCTTTAAAGAAAAATGATAATAATATCTCTCCATCTCCATTCTCTTCTTTTGAAACTTCTATTGGGAATATCCGATAAGCAATTGATAATCAGTTTATTAAACGCCCATTTCATGAGCTTTTTTCTCAAAAAATCAATATATTCTCTTTCAATATTTGCTATCTTGCAAGATTGTGCTATACTGTTTTTGAGTCGACAGAATAAATTAAGCTTGTGTACCGCTAATTTTTACTTCAAAGTGCATATAATTCATGTATTAAAGGAAAACTAATCATAAAAAGGAGAATACAACAATGAGTAAATCCGGTTTAGGTGATTTTTTAGAAATCTCACAAGACACAATGTTGACTTACGCCTACCAGGGAAGCCTCCACATCAGCAACAAAGCATACTTAATCATTAAAGAAACAATGCAAGGCGAGATTTTTGCCACTAATCAAAGCTATGTGGAAATCAGGAAAGTTTTCAAGGGCAAAATCTATCTTGATCAAAAATCCATCGTTGTCCTAAAATGTATTACTTGCTATGCCCATGTGTATTTAGAAAACGCAACTTTAATTATTGAAAACGGCTGTCTTTATGGTGATATTTACTATGATAAAACAAGCCGAATCATCAATCATGGCAAACAAATCGGGAAAAAAATCTCAACTGAAATAGCCTAAAGACATAACAAAAAGTCCTTTTATTCACATAAGAGGACTTTTTCTATATATAATCAGTTGAGTTATAAAGGACATTTATGCTAGAATAATGTGGGTGATAAAGATGGCAAAGAAATCAAAAAGAGGTAACATGGCAAAACTTTTCATTATTTTGATTGTTATTGCGATGATTTTACCTTTAATACTATCAAATCTTTTACTTGCTTTAGGTTAGGAGGCTGATATAAATGAAAGATTATTTAGTCAGAGGAACAGTTAAAAACCGACCTATTCGTGTTTTTGCCTGTAAAACAACTGATTTATTAGAAAAGGCTAGAACGCTGCATGATTTATGGCCTACTTCAAGTGCCGCTTTGGGTCGTATGATGTCCAGTGTTTTAATGATGGCAAGCATGGAAAAAAACAATGAGAAATTAACGGTTACAATCAACGGTGGCGGTCCTATTGGCACATTGCTTTGCGTTAGTCAAGGTGATGGCAAAATCAAGGGCTTTGTGGGTGAACCACACTGTATGTATCATAATAATGAAACAGGCAAATTAGCTGTTGGCTATGCGGTTGGAAATCAAGGGTATCTTCAAGTCATTAAGGATATGGGATTAAAAGAGCCATTCGTATCTCAAATTCCTTTACAATCCGGTGAAATCGGAGATGACTTCACAATGTATTTTGCAGCAAGCGAACAAACACCTTCGGCTGTCAGTGTCGGTGTCTTAGTAGGCGAAAACAATGAGATTTTGGCAAGTGGTGGTTTTATTGTTCAATTGATGCCGGGAGCTCAAGAAGAAGATATTGCCTTAGTTGAAAAAGCATTACAAGACTTCCCTGCTGTTTCCGCTTTAATTAACGATGGGCTGACACCGGAAGAAATTTTACATCAATTATTGGAAGATGTTGAAATATTGGCAACGCAAGATGTAGCATTTGAATGCAACTGTTCAAAAGACCACTTTGCCAAAGCTTTACTGACCATTGGCAAGCAAGAACTTTTAGATATTATTGAAAAAGATGGTTTCTGTGAAGTCAACTGTCAATTCTGCAATAGTCATTATCGTTTTGAAAAAGCCGAATTAGAAGCAATGGTTAAAGAATTAGATGCTTAACTTTCATACATTTGTAAATAATGTGAAACAAGATTAACAAGAATTAGCTTCACTTGTTAACTAAATACGTTTTTAAATAAAGGTTAAATAATTTAATACCTATATAGGTATGGTTATTTAATCTTTTTAAATTGGCTTTAGCTTGTTTTCTATGATCGTCTAATGAATAAAATATAAGATAACTATAGAATTGCGCATTGCTACTTCTATGATTTCTTTCTACTTTCCCATTATGCTTTGATATTCTTGGTTTTAATGAAATTTAGCGATTAAATCATGTGTCAAATAACGTTTATTGTGTAGCGTACGATACATAGTGATTCAAATCCTTTCATCGTTTATTTGGTCGTAATCAATTATATAGGAAATGAATTACTTTTTTATATTAAATTGTTTCACACCAATTGTAACACTACAAATTTTTGTCTATATTTGTCGAAAACTGTATATTATTTTCTGATTATATTTGATATAATAGCAATGTTTTGTTTTTCCTTCCCGTTTGGAAGGGGGTGAGTATTTATGTTGAAGCATATAGCGGAACTTCTCTTTTCGTATTAGGCAAAGTGGTTTCTCATTTTGTTATAAAATATTTAGAAAAGATGGAAGTAAAGCAGTTAACAAAACAAAGCGTGTCTGAATTAGTGTTCTAACTTAGAAATTATCCCTAAACGATGTCTAGATCATATCAATTACTTAATCTATATTTTGTTTGTCACTTAACGCATCAATATATTCTAATAGTTTTTTATAATTAGTTTCTTTTCCACAACCAATTTAATTATATTGAAAAATTTGTGGAAATTATCCCTTTTAAATTGTGAATACTAAGATTTTATTTAAATGTTAAAACACATAATCGACTGGATTATTCATCTTTTATTCTAAATCAGAAAAAAATCACGTTTTAAATACGAATATGTTATAATAGTCGTGTGTTAAAAGGAGGGAAATACCCATGATTAAAATGATTGTTTCTGATATGGACGGTACGTTATTAGGACGTAATGGCATCACTGATAAAACAATTCAATCTGTTCTTAACGCAACTAAAGCCGGTTTAGAATTTGTCGTTGCAACCGGACGAGATTTAAGTGGTGTCAAACCTATTTTTGAACCCCATCACATTCCTTTCAGTGCTATTTTAGGTAATGGTGCTCAATATTGTGATGTCAATGGTGAAATCATCATGAGCTCGTACCTGAAGAATCAATATGTCAAGCCTATTCTCAAAATCTTTGATGACTTAGATATTCATTATATGATTATTACAGATAATGGCTTTTATTCAACCAAACCTCAAGTCGAAGTTGCCGAAGCTTTTATCCAACGAAGTATGTATCAATTTAAGAAGACTCGTGAAGAGCTACTGACAAGCTGGGCAAATTCACCGATTCCTTGTATGCAGCTAATTCAGATTGATTCGCTCACTTCATTCTTAGAGCAAAATCATCACATTATAAAAATCGAGGCTTTTGATATTGATTTAAACAAAATCGCCAAAGCGAAGCAAGAGCTTGCCCATATCAAAGGGATTGCATTTTTATCCTCTTACCCTGATAATGTTGAGGTAACTGATGCCAATGCTCAAAAAGGTTTAATTCTTAAAAAAGTTATTGAACTTAAAGGTATCAAAAAAGAGGAAGTCGCCGTCTTTGGTGATGGTCTAAACGACTCAACATTATTTGAGCTATTTACAGAAAGTTTTGCGGTGGATAATGCCGTTCCTGAAATCAAAGCGATGGCTAAATACCATATTCCAAGTCACAAAGATGACGGCGTTGCCCTAACGATTGACCAAATTATAGCCAAGCAACAAAGATAAGATACTTAAACTAGATTATCATCGCCAAGTGTATCCTAGTTTTTCATTTATTGAATAATATTTTCACAAAATAAAAATCCATCTCTTCAAAATTTTGTTTAATGTACAATAGAGTTAGCAAAAAGGAGGGTTTTAAATGGGTTTTTCAAAGAATTTTTTATGGGGCGGAGCAACTGCTGCTAACCAATGTGAAGGTGCATGGAATATTGATGGGAAAGGACCTAGCACAGCTGATGTTGTTACAGCAGGTTCTTATCACAAAGAACGAGTGAATACACGCACTGTTCAAGAGGGAATTTATTACCCAAGCCACAATGCCATTGACCATTATCATCATTTTAAAGAAGATATTGCATTATTTGCCCAAATGGGATTTAAGTGTTATCGTTTATCTATCAATTGGTCGAGAATTTATCCAACCGGATTAGAAGAAAGACCTAATGAAGCCGGCTTAGCTCATTATGATGCTGTTTTTGATGAATGTCGCAAATATGGGATTGAACCTGTAGTCACTTTATCTCACTATGAAACACCACTTGGTCTAGTTGACGCCTTTGGTGCATGGAAAGACAGAAGATGTATTGATGCTTTCGTTAAATATTGTACAACTGTTTTCAAACGCTATAAAGGAAAAGTCAAATATTGGATGACATTCAATGAGATCAACTGTATGTCTATCAGTGGTTGGAATGCCGGAGGGATTATCGAAAATGATGAAGCAAGTAAAATGCAAGCCGCTCACCATCAGTTTGTAGCAAGTGCCAAGGTTGTGAAAATCGGTCATGAAATTGATGCCGACAACAAAATCGGTATGATGTACGGTGGTTTATTCTCATATGCAGCCACTTGTAAACCGACTGATGTTATGGCAAACATTACCAATATGAATAGTGCTTTATTCTATTGTGATGTCATGTGTCGTGGCTACTATCCGACCTATAAATTAAAAGAACTTGAGCGCAAAGGCATCGTTTTACATACGGAACCTGAAGATGCTCAAATCTTATTAGAAGGTAAAGTGGATTACTTAGCTTACAGCTATTATATGTCTTTAGTTGCCGGGGAAAACACAACAGGCATGAATGTAGCGACCGGTAATTTATACACCGGCTATACCAATCCTTATTTAAAAACAACGGATTGGGGTTGGCAAATCGATCCGATAGGATTACGTATTTCCTTAAACAATCTTTATGACCGTTACCAATTACCACTGTTTATTGTGGAAAACGGTTTAGGAGCTGTTGATACAATCGAAGAAGATGGTTCTATCAATGATGATTACCGTATCGCTTATATGCAAAATCACATTGCCGAAATGAAAAAAGCCGTTGAGATTGACGGTGTTGATTTAATGGGATATACACCTTGGGGGTGTATTGACCTTGTTTCTGCCGGAACAGGCGAAATGAAAAAACGTTATGGTTTTATTTATGTAGATGTTGACGACTTAGGTCAAGGAACATTTAAACGCTTTAAAAAGAAATCATTCGATTGGTACAAAAAAGTCATTGCAACCAATGGGGAAGATTTATCCGCTTAAATCTTTAAATACAATAAAGACGAGAAGAGATGCTTGACTGGAATTTTCTAGCCGTCAAATCTTCTCGCCTTTTCATTTACTCATCAGATGTGGTAAAGTGCAAAACCTCTTTGTCATATTTGCTATGAACAATACCGTGTTTTTTCTGATATTTAATCATGCAGGTATAGGAGATACAATAAAGTAGCAAGGCAGCTATCAAGCCTAAAAAAGCACCACTTGTATCAATCAAACAATCAAAGAAACTCGCCCCTCTGCCATCTACAAATGATTGATGAAACTCATCACTACAAGCATATAAAAAACAGAATAACAAAGATAAACTCATACGCCAATACATTTTCATATTAAATGTGAATAAGACCACCATCACGTTAATACTTAATAAAAAGTAAATAAACATATGGGCCATCTTTCTAAAAAACAGCTCAATATAAGCATAATGGCTAGGCGAAATCGCCAAAGTTAAGTCTTTACCTGTCATAATCAAAACTGCTTTATTAAAAATACGAACACAGCCATCGCTTAGTTCATGAGAAGATACCGCATTGTCCATTGAAAAGCGAAAAATAACCGCCATCCAAATAAGTGTTGTGAAAATCGCAATCACGCGCAATCTTTTCTTAACTCTAGGGTTCATTAAAACACCTCCTTATGATATTGGCATTATAAACACATCTACTTATAAGAACAAGCAATTTTTTCTTATTTTTTTATTAAACTCAATCATACGATTTTTCTCACATCTGAAAAGAAACAAAACAATTTATGTTTAATTCCACCTCATCTATCTAGTAGTATTAAAAAAAGATAATACCGACTTGAAAACAAAGATAAAAATTAAAAAGGTGGTTTTATCCCACCTTCTTTTAGTATCTTATCCAAGCTCTTAAAACGGCATCTTGCCCATCACAACCATATTCATAGACCGCCAGCATACTTTCATCACTAGCCACACCATAACAGCGTGCACTGTTAATTTTTTCAACCTGACAACCCCAATAAATTTTATCATCATCGAGGATTTGAGCCATCTTACCATTAGGTAATTGACACTTTAAGTTAATATAACTACCTTTTAATACAAGTAACTGATTAACATTTTGTAACTCTTGAATCCCTAAATGATGTAAGATGGCAATAACTTTTTGTTGATCCATTAAATATCCTCTAACACATCTAGTAATTCTAAGATACGATTCAAATCTTCCTCATTACTAAATTTCAATGTAATCGCCTGATTTTCGACTTTAACTTTAGTTCGGAATTTACGTCTTAACAACCCTTCCACATAAGTATATTGCGGGTCTTTAACTGCCTTAGGTTTCTCTTTTCTTTTCTTCTGTAATTCTAATCCTTTAACAAGGTTTTCCACATCACGCACCGTTAATTTTTCTTCTTTGGCACGTTTTCCGATACGTAAAGCATCTTCTTGATCCAAAGTGATTAAGGCACGGACATGCCCCATGGATAAATCACCGCTAAGCACCATATTTTGCAATTCCTCAGGTAGATTTAATAAACGCAAAGTATTAGTGACATGCACACGTGATTTACCGATGCGTTTTGCTAAGGCTTCTTGTGTTAAGTCTAAATGCTCCATCATGCTTCTATAAGCTTGCGCTTCTTCAATGGCGTTTAAATCCTCACGCTGAATATTTTCCAACAAAGCAATCTCCATCATTTGCGTATCTGTAAAATCAACAATAATAGCCGGAATTTCCTTTAACTTAGCAATTCTACTTGCTCTTACACGACGTTCCCCGGCTACAATTTCATAACCTTGGATTGTTGATTTCTTCAAAATCACCGGTGTAAAGACACCATGTTGCGAAATGGATAAAGCTAACTCATTCAATTTTTCCTCATCGAAGAAACGACGTGGCTGATGAGGATTAGGGCGAATCTCATCTAAAGGAATCATGATATGTCTTGACTTTGGCGTATTGTTTTCAATATCTTCGATTAAAGAGGTAACATCACCACCAAATAATTCATTTAAGCCTCTTCCTAATTTCCTTTTTTGATTACTCATTATAATAGATCACTTCCTTTGCTAATTGAGCATATGCCTTTGCACCTTCGGAACGAGCATCATAATCAAAAATGTTCAATCCCGCTGATGGTGCTTCACTTAATTTAATATTACGTGGAATAAATGTACGATAAACCTTTTCCTTAAAGTACTTGCGCACTTCTTGGGATACTTCAATACCTAAATTAGTTCGTTGATCCAACATCGTCAATAAGACACCTTCAATAGATAAGCTAGGATTGAAAACTTGCTGAGTTAAGCGAATCGTGCTTAATAATTGGGTTAAACCTTCTAAGGCATAATACTCACATTGTACCGGAATAATCACTGTATCACTTGCGGTTAAAGCATTCGTATTCAATAAGCCTAGAGATGGCGGACAATCAATCAACAAATAATCATAATTATCTCTAATTAAAGCTAACTGCTCTTTTAAACGACGTTCCCTTCCAATTTTAACTTCCGCCAACTCCAAATCAGCCCCTGCCAGATCAATCGAAGAAGGTACTACATCTAAATTAGGTACATTAGACTTTAAAATAACATCTGTAATCTCGCTTTCGTTGACAATTAAGTCATAAATAGACCCATTCATTTTTAAACGGTCAATCCCTATCCCTTGCGTTGCATTAGCTTGCGGATCAATATCGATTAAAAGTACTTTTTTATTCAAATAAGCTAGCGCCGCTGCTAAATTGACACTTGTTGTTGTCTTTCCGACCCCACCTTTTTGGTTGGTAATCGCAATGATTTTTCCCATACAAAACACCCTTTCTTTCTATCCGGTCATCTATTGTTATTATCACTCTTTTTAAATTTTGCTACCTAAACTAAAAACGCCTTAGTTTACCTTTTTATTATATCAGATATTTTTCATATTTGAAGAAAAATTCTATCTTCCGCCAAATTTTGACAATCTCCATTGATTTAAAAAGCTATGGTTGTTTTATACCATAGCTTATCATCTTACTGTTCAACAGTAATTCTCTGTCCGTTTTCCATCGCTTCAATATATTGAGAGGCTTTAGTAACCGTTGTTTGATCAGGCACCATGACATAGAGTGGCTCTGAGCCATAAGAGTAAGTAACGTCCTCTGCTCCTGTACCATCTAATGAATAAGTCTGAATATTCCAACCGGTATTATTGGCAAATTGCATTTTCACAAGTTTAGATAAATCAGATGTAGATATACTTGTTTGGAAACTGCCTGATACGGCATTTAAGATACTTGTATAGTTAGTGATAATGGAAGGAGATAAAACCTTATCAATAATGCCCATAATCACTCGCTGTTGATTACGACCCCGCTCTCTATCACCCTCGCTAAATGAATAACGCTCTCTTGAGAACCTTAGGGCAGATGCGCCATCTAAATAAACTGGACCTTCCGGGAAATCTAAGAATGCCCGTGGATTATCCACTGTGATACCACCCACTGCATCAACAATATCAACTAAACTAGAGAAATTGACACGCAAATAATAATCAATATCAATATTCAATAAGTCCTCTAATGTATCCATTGACTCATTAACCCCATAAATACCGGCATGCGTTAATTTATCTAGGGCTTGATATGTATGGAGAGTAACATAATAATCACGTGGAATATTTGTTAATAAAATCTGATGTGTTTGCGGATTGATTGTCATCAACATATTGACATCTGATCTGGAAACTGTAGATACTGAACCGTAAGTGTCAATTCCGGAAATATAAACGGTGAACGTATCCTTAGTAACATCTATTTCGCCACCACGTTTTTTGACCTGTTCGCTGATTTCAGATACAAAAACAACTTTTGTATCATCTTGGAAAGTTGCTGTATGCTCAATCGCAATTGCCGAAAAGGCTTCATTCATAATCATGGCATCTATTTCACCGTTATATAAAGCATCAGTCAACGCTTGATAACTATCATAAGAAGTCAAATTAGCTTCGCTATCTAACTCCTTATTAATTTTCTCTACAGCTGTATCAATATTTTTTTGGTCATACTTTGAAACCACACCGAATTTTTTTCCTTCTAAATCTGTAATACGATTATAACTGCTATCTTTCATTACATAAACTAAAACGGAATGTGTTTCATAATCTGAACCTAAAATCTTACTTAAAACATCTCCTGTTTTAAATAGATAGAAGCTTCCGACAAATAGAACAATACTTAATATCACTGAAATTACTTTTGTCACTGTCTTTTTGGACTTTTTACCTCTTTTCTTTTTCATCAATGAGAGTAGAACAAACAAAACAGTTAATAACAGAATAACTCCCACTAACAATAAAATCGGCGTCGGTATTAAGCTTAAACGAAGCAAGAAAAATATAAATAACAAAGAAGCAAATACTTGTATCCCTAATAATACAAAGCCTATATTTAACTTCTTATTGTTGTGCTTTTTAGTTCGTGACATAATAACACCTCTTTCTATGAATTTTAGTATATCACTACCTTTATTATTATTCAATCAATGTTATCTATTTTTATTTCAGAATGAAAAACGCCGTATATCTATACAGCGTTATTCACAAGTGTATCCTTCAGCAGTAAAGCCATCAACTGAAGCTTCTAAACTGATGTAATCAGAGTCCACATCATCAACAATTTCTAAAGCTGCTAATTCATCTAAATCTGCTACGGTGTAATCTAAAATAATTTTAAATATAACTTGTTTTTGATCAACATTTACTTCATAGGCAATATCAACACCTTTGCTAATCACAGCATCATACATCTCTTTATAAGAAACTCATACTTCTTCCATGAACTCCTTGTCTTGTGCTTGCTTTGCAGTTATATCTAAATCATCAAAACTATATGGATCATACTCTGTCTGAGTAATCACACGATCTCCTTCTGATACAAAATCAATACGATCTTCTAAGGTATCCTTTTTACAGACGGTAGTTTTTGGCCCGCTGTTTTTAGAACAGCCGGTTAAAACCAATAAACTCAATACACCGATAACTACTAATTTTTTCATCTTATGCTTCTCCCTTCCAATTGTACTTTAATACCCAACTATTTCTTTCGTTTAGCTACTTTTAATGTAATAATATAATCATCTTCCCCCCCATCGCTCTCTAACATCTCGACGTCAATCCCACTTTGACGAACCATCATAACAGCTTGTCTAACTGTATTCAAAGCAATACGAACATTAGGCGTTAAAACCTTCATTTTACTTTTAGGCTTCTTTGCCTTCACCTTGTCTTTAACCAATTTTTCTGTTTCACTTACAGTTAATTGACGCTCAATGACATCTTGAGCTACAGACTGCATATCCTCTTGAGTATCCATACCTAACATGGCCCGTGCATGACGTTCGGTTAACTGGTGATTACGAATAGCCTTTTTCACATCATCAGGTAATTTCAGCAACCTCAATTTATTGGCAATAGTTGATTGTGTTTTGCCTACCCGTGAAGCTAATTGGGCTTGGGTTAAACCGGTTAAATCAATCAAAGCACGATAAGCCTCAGCCTCCTCAATAGCGGTTAGATTTTCTCTTTGCACATTTTCAATTAAGGCAATCTCAGCTGATTTCTCATCACTATAATTTTGAACAATACAAGGAACTTTTTGAAAGCCTGCTAAACAAGCGGCTTTAAAACGTCGCTCTCCTGCGACAATCTCATACTTACCGGTCAAAGACGGTCTAACAACCATCGGTTGAATAATACCGTTCTCTCTAATTGACTGGGATAATTCATTTAAAGCGTCCTTATCAAAAATGGTTCTTGGCTGATAAGGATTAGCTATAATTTGATTAACATCTATTTCCACAAGATTTAACATCTTGGTTCCTCCTTTTTACTTTAATGGACTTTTTTTAATCTTCGCATACATTCTAGGATATTTCAGGGGTGTTTTTATGACTTTTTGAATATAGAAATTGATACGTTTATCTCCTTGACTCGATAAAGTAAAGGCATGACTTTCCTCTAGTTTACCACCTAATTTCACAATACCGGATTTAGCAGCCTCATATTCCTCTTGCCCACTTGCTCCTTTTAAAGAAATAAAATATCCTCCTATTTTCACTAACGGTAAACATAATTCATCTAGTATTTCAAAACGTGCCACAGCTCTTGCGGTCACAATATCAAAAGCTTCCCGATGCTCCTTGCAGTACTCCTCTGCTCTGGCACATACTGCCTGAACATTCACAAGATCTAAAGCTTCAAACAGTGCATTTAAAAAAGTGATACGCTTATTTAAAGAATCTACAATGGTAACTTGAATATCCGGAAAAACAATTTTTAAAGGAATAGACGGAAAACCGGCTCCGGCACCAATATCACAAAGTGTTTCATCTTTCAAAGGATGATAAAAAGCTAAAGTTAAAGAATCATAAAAATGTTTTAAATAAACATCTTCCTTTTCTAAAATATTGGTCAAATTCATCTTCTCGTTCCATTCCACTAACATACGATGATAGATTTCAAACTGTTCTAACTGTCTTTCTGATAAAATAATGCCTTGTTTTCCTAACGCTTCAATAAACGCTTCAATATTCATATTTGTCACCTCTTTATGCACGCTACTTGTCATCAATAAAATTTATTCCTTAACTCAAAGACTGCACCTTTCTCTTTTGGAAAAACTACCCATTTCTTCCAAAAAAAGCAACGAGGTGCAGAATCATTCTGATTATATCTATTGTAATACGAAATCGGTAAAATTTCAATGCGTGAATGAAAAACTATGTTATAATTAAATTATGAAAAGAGGTGTAGCAATGACAAACAAGGAACGTTTTATCGAAATCTATCAATCCAAGATTCATCGTGACGGAGCAGATAAACTTTTAGAATTTCTTTTATCCAGACATTCGGATTTTTTTGACGCACCGGCAAGCGCAAGATACCATGGCGCATATCAGGGCGGTCTATGTGAGCATAGCTTAAATGTCTATGATTGCCTAGAAGCCTATTTAGCAAGACAACGAGTTCAACAGGTTTACGGTTTAAATTACAGTGAAGAAAGCATAGCGATTGTCAGTTTACTCCATGATTTATGTAAAATCAATGTCTACAAACCCGGAACACGCAATGTCAAAGACGAAAACGGCAAATGGATTCAAGTCCCCACTTATGAGTACAGCGATCAAATACCTTATGGTCATGGTGAAAAATCTGTCTATATTATTAGTGGCTATATGCGTTTAACTAGGGAAGAGGCGTTTGCGATTAGGTACCACATGGGCTTTTCCGGAACGGAAGATGCTCGCAATGTCGGTGCAGCCTTTGAAATGTTTCCCTTAGCGTTTGCCTTATCAACCGCCGATATGGAAGCCACTTATTATATTGAAGGAAAAAAACAATAAAAGATGAGGAAGATAAATATGAAAGTATGTATGATTATTACCGATGGTTTTGAAGAAGCCGAAACACTTTGCCCTTTTGATATGTTAATAAGGGGTGGGGTGGAAGTTGATATATATTCTTTACTAGATCAAGATGCTAAAGGTCGTTCAGGAGCTGTCCTAACCGATTTAAAGCCTTTTTCAACTTTTCATGATAATGACTATGAAGCTTTAATCTTACCCGGAGGTCCGGAATGGCAAGCTATTGAAGCTAGCAGTAAAGTTCAAGAGATTATCAAAATCTTTATGGAAACAAATCGTTATGTCTGTGCCATTTGTGCTGCACCGACAATTTTAGGACGTGCCGGTTATTTAAAAGGAAAACACTATACTTGTTTTGGCTCAATGAATGATGATTTTGGCGGAACATACCACAAGCAATATGTCGTCCAAGACCAAAAATTGATTACAGCTTCATCTGCTGCGGCAGGCATAGATTTCGGTTTAAAAATTTTAGAAGCTTTAAAAGGAGAAAAAGTCAGCAAACAAGTTCAAAGCGCTATTTACTATCACTATAAAAATGCGTAAACATCAATATAAGTCATCGAAGTACCTTAAGAGGCTTTTAGCCTCTTTTTATAAGCCATTCTAAAATAATTGTTCATTAAAAAAGCCATTCTGACTTAGAATGGACTTTCTTATATTTATAATGGTTGCGTATCTTCGTCAAACACAAGATTGGCAAATTGACGAGCTTGGTTTAAGACTTGCATACATTTCATACTTTCTTCCATAAAAGCATCACGTGCTTGATAATCTTTAGTTTCAATTATTTTTTTGAAATCTACATTCTCATAATAAAGTGCATTAGAATCTTCTTGTTGATTATAGATTGTTATCTTATCTTTGATATGCAATTCAACTTCACGACAACCATTGCTTCCCGGTCTTACATAAATATAGCCATCTTCCCCTTGAATTTGAGCAAAGTTAGTACTAGCACTATCCTTTGCCCCCACACAAGTAGCTATAAAATCCGGATAGGTTAAAATAGCGACACCTGATAAATCAATTCCATTTGCATGACGATTAACATAATAAGCGACATCTTTAGGCAAACCAAACAACCCTATTACAAAGTGAATGTTGTAAATGTTGATATCCGATAAGGCTCCACCGGAATATTTTGGACTAAACACATTAGGTTCTTCGCCACTTTTTAAGGCATCATAACGACTTGAATATTGTGAATAATTACATTGCACCATACGAATGCGTCCAATTTTCCCTAATATTTCCGAAATAATTTTATAGTTAGGCAAGTGTTGATTCGTAATAGCTTCAAAAATAAACAATCCTCTTTCCTTAGCTTCTTCAAATAATCTCTTTGCCTGAGCGACAGTTGCACACATCGGTTTTTCCACTACGACGTGCTTGCCATGTTGCAACGCCTTTAAACTTTGAACATAGTGCAAGCTATTAGGACTAGCCACATAAACCACTTCAACGTTTTCATCATTGTACATTGCCTCTAAATCTGTATAGACTTGAGGTGAACCATAGTCTTTGGCAAAAGCCTCACCGGTTTCTTGACGACGGGAATAAACTGCCGCTAACTCCCCATCATTTTTATAAACACCATCTAAAAACGCCCGCACAATATAACCTGTTCCAATTGTTCCAAATTTCATATTTTTACCCCTTTCCAAATAAACTTGTATCGTTAATACTCACACAATGATAACCATCTTGGACCTTCACAACTTTAGACACACTGCAATTCTTGATTCCCTTTGCCACCGCCTTTAAACAGCTACGATCTAAATAATACAAAATCGCAGCAATAAACAGACCATGGCTGACAATTAAAATCTTACCGTCTATATTTTCAATATCTTTCATAAAACTAGCGGCTCGCTCTTTGACCATCGCCAAGTTTTCCCCACCGACATCACACCAGCCTTCCTCTAGTAATGCGATGCGATCTTTAGGTCTGTTTTCTAATAAAACACGACTTTCATGTAAATCCCCTTCTAAAATACCGAAATTAAATTCTTTTAGCCGCTTATCCATTTGAATGCGATAAGCTTCATTTTTTGCAATATAACAAGCTGTATCATAAGCTCGCTCACTGATAGAGCTATATAAAGCATCAAAGTGAACATCTTTCAAGGCTTCACCTAAACGTTTAGCTACTTCAACACCCTCATTTGTCAAAGGAGAATCACACCACCCCTGAACCTTATCTTGCACATTAAAAAGCGTTTGACCGTGCCTTACAAAATATAATTCCTGCATAATCATTACCCCAAATAATATTGTTGATAATAGTGAACACGAAGCAAATCAAAAATCGTTAAAATCTGATGATTAAAATTTAAGCCATCAAACTTGCCAGGTACATGTAACACATAATCCGAAATACGATATTCGGGTAATAAATATGTCTTATTTTGCGTAATTAAGATGGAAGTGGCTTTATCGACGCCAACTTCTTGACGTATTTGAATAAAAGTGTTCATTGAGCGTCCTGTGGCAGAAATGAAAATAACAACATCTTTATCCGTTAAAGAGATAGATCTGTCAAAGCTATGATACTGAATAATCGGCTTACCGAAAGTAATTAAATCCGTTTGAAACTCAACAGATAAACAAAGAGGATACAACGCTCCGATAATAACGACACGCTCCGCTTGATCAATTGCTTCACAAATGGTAGAAACATATTCTTGCATCTCTTCATCTGTTCCGCTTTTTTCCATACCGGCAATAATAGCTTCACTATTAGCATCTAACATACGAGCTCGAATCTGATCTAAACGAACATAATGATTTTGGACTAATGTTTGGGAGAACTCCTCAAATGTACTAAAACCTAACAAAGCGATAAAAGATAAAATTTCCTCTTTTGTTAGTCCACTTGCCTTAACGACATCTGCAAACGTATAGTCTTCAAATTCTAAATAATGATAGACAACAAACTGGCAAAATTTATAGCGATAGTCAATAAACAATGTCCCATTCAAATAGGTTAAAATACGACTTAGTAATATATTCATGCTGTTTCCTCCACTTCTGATTTCTTCAATACAAAGACTTCTTTGGTGTTTAAACACAAGCAGTTCAACTGCCCGTCTTCAAACGGTCCTAAGCCACCGTCAATTCCGATTTTATCATGGAAGATAGGATCTTCCCACACATCAAAACTTTGCTGTTGATGAAGATAATTGGTAGGTGTATGCCCAAAGATAATCGTTTTATCCTCCAAGCCTTTAGACATAAAAAAGTATTCTCGCATCCATGCACATTCCTCTTCGCTTTGTTCATACAAACTTTTATCGGGGTTAATGCCCGCATGAATTAAAACATAATCTTTACCATTGCAATTCACTTCCACAAAGCTAGGACAAGTATTAACATAATCAATCATCATTTTATAGAAAGCACTTTTGACAACCTTATAATCATGTTCATTAAGAACTGATTTCTTCAAATACTTATGATAAGATTCAATCGTTTTCCGCCCGCCGTTACGACTCCACTGACGTCCGCTTACTGATTGCGGATCATCTTGAATAAAGGCATCACGCATCATAATTTCATGATTTCCTTTCAATAAAATCATATTATGTTTGTGCATTTGAAGATAAAAGTAGATGTCTAAACTATTGGGCCCACGATCGCAACAATCACCTAAAATATAAAGTAAATCGTCATCAGAAAAGTTAATCTTCTCTAACATTTTTAAAAATATATTAAAATGGCCATGTAAGTCAGATAAGATATAAATGTTTTTTGGCATCGCTTTCACCTCTTATCCATATTTTACTCTATTTCCATTAAAAAAACAAACAAAAAGAATACCCAAAAATTGAGTATTCTTAGTCTTTTACTAAACACCGACTTCTTCATAAAGGCTATAGCCAAACATCGCAGAAGCCTCTTCACGACAAGGTGTCCCACTGACTGAACAACGGCTTGGCATACCCCATGTCATACCGAAGAAAGTGCCATATTGGGCAAATCTTTTAGTCGCTTCTGTATAACCGATTGGACCTAAATTAAAGACCTCAATATGTAAGTGGGTTCCTGTTGAACTACCGGAATGCCCCATATAGCCGACAACCTGCCCACGACTAACCGGGATAAATGTACCGGAAGTCCAACCAAGGTAATTGTTGTTGGTCATATGTAAATATCTTAAGGCATAAGTTGTTCCATTCATTTCCGACAACATAACCATGTAGTTACCGGCACCACCACCACAAGGATTGCCTAAATAACCGCCATCACTTGCACAACCGGTTGACATAAAGATAACTAACCCATCACAAGCCGCATAAAGCTCACTTCCCTGACGTCCGCCAATATCCATGCCCATGTGTTCTCCACCGCTAGGATAGTGCCAGTTTGCCGAAGTTACGATTCCCCATTGAACCGGGCAACTAAATCCGGAAGAAGAAATCGGTCCATCAACGATACCGCCGTTAGCTTCTAAAGCTGCCTGAATAGATTCTGAAATAGCGTCTAATTCCGCTTGATATTCAGCCGACTCTTGAGCCGCAGCTTCCATTTCAAGTGTCATCTGAGAAATTTGTTCAGAAAGCTTTTCGGCTAAAGCATCTTGTTGCGAACGCATTTCATCTAAGCGATCACGTTCATCTGTCACTGTTTTTTTATTTTTCTCTACTAACTTTTTATCTTCATTAAATCCACGAATCAAATCATGATCATATTCAGTCAAATCATCAATTGAAGACATACGACTGAAGAAATCATCAATACTGCTAGCCCCCATTAAAAACTCCAAATAAACATTGCTGTTGATAGAGGACTGCATCACATACATACGGTCACGAATCTGCTGATCTTTTTCATCAATGCTTTTCTGTAAACGTTCGATTTCTGCATCTAAGATGGCAATTTTCTTCTCTTGATCTGCAATTTTTTGACTTAAGTCTTCAATCATCGCATAAACGTCATCTAATTCAGTATTGAGGTTATCAATTTTTTCTTGATTACTGGCAATCTGCTTATCTAAGTTTTGTTGCTTTTTAGACAGATAATCACGAAATTCACGACATACCTGAATGCCTTCTTTATCTAAATCCTCAGACTGACATAATTCATAATATTCATCTTCATTGCCTGCAAAATCCGTTGCATAAACTTCGGTAGGAAGATGATTTACACAAAGCAGACCTAAAGATAAACATAGACTAATCTTAATAAATTTTTTAAACATTAGAATTTCAAAAATTTACGGACTGACATAAAGCTTCCTACCAAGCCCACTACACAACCTAAAGCCGTCAAAACACAACCAAATTGGATAATAAATGGATATGGTTCACGCAATTGAATTAAATTCATTGCGAATGATGAACCACTCACGGTCATATCAAATAAGGCTCTGTAACCGAAATATAAAGCAATAACCGGTACAATTGCACCTAATATACCAATCAGCATACCCTCAATCATAAACGGAATGCGAATATACCAGTTACTAGCACCAACCATACGCATAATTGAAATCTCTGTACTTCTTGATGTGATGGTAATTTTAATCGTATTGGCAATCATAAACAATGCGGTAATGGTTAATCCAAGAATAAATATTGTTCCGAAATTCCGCATCATTTCCAAATTACGAACTAATTCCATCGTCTGATCTCCACCATAGTTGACCTTATTGACACCTTCTAAATTATTGATTTTAGTTGCTACCTCATCTAAAAATGCCGCATCATTGGCTTCAACAATAAAAGCATCGCCTAAAGGATTGCCTTCGCCTTGATATTCAGGATTGTTGAAAATATCGCCATCTTCACCAAAGCTTGCAATCAATTTGTCTAATTCTTCTTGTTTACTTGAATAAGTTACATTTGCCACATGGTCAATCCCTTGGATTGCGACTAAAGTTTCATCTACTTGTTTTTGAGTTGCCGCACGTTCCATTTTGACATGGATTGTTAAGCTGTTTTCTACTTGTAATGTCATATCTTGAATACAAACTGCCATTAAGCCAATAACACCGATAATCACAAGCGTAATTGTTACCGCAAAAACAGAAGATACGGACATGACACCATTTCTCCAAATATTTTTAACTGCTGTAATAGTATGTCTAGGCAGATTGCGAATACAACTAATAATTTCTCTAATCATAAGTATATCCACCTCCTGATGTATCTGAAGTAACACAACCATTATCAATTAAGATAGTACGTTTTTTATATTTTTCCACAATATATCTATCGTGGGTAACAACTAAAACTGTTGTCCCTTGCTCATTGATACGCTCCAAAACATTGATAATTTCAGTTGATGTTTCAGGGTCAAGGTTACCGGTTGGCTCATCGGCAATCAATACTTTGGGTGAATTAACAATTGCCCTAGCAATCGCCACACGTTGCTGTTGTCCTCCGGATAATTGATGAGGGAAAGAATTAGCTTTATCGGATAACCCAACAAGCTCTAAAGTCTTTCTGACCTTTCCTCTGATTTCTTTTCTTTTTGTATCTGTAACTTCTAAGGCAAAAGCGACGTTTTCAAAAACCGTCTTTTTAGGTAAAAGACGGAAGTTTTGGAAAACAACACCTATATTTCTTCTAAAATAAGGGACCTTGCGGTCCTTAATCTTGGATACGTTAATTCCCGCAACTAAAACTTTACCTGATGTTGCAACTTCTTCACGATATAATAATTTAATAAACGTAGATTTCCCAGCACCCGTCGGTCCAATGACATAGACAAACTCGCCTGGATCAATATTAAGATTGATATCACTCAAGGCACGTACACCTGTTTTATAAACTTTTGTTACTCCGATGAGTTTAATCATTGACTATCACGCTCCATTCTTACTTATTATAACATACTTCGACAAACTTGTCTTTTGTATTCATCATAATATTTTCACAAAAAAAGTTATTTCTATCACTGATACCTTCAAATTGGGATAATCAACACACATTTTAATTTCAAATATTAAAATTATCTTAAACTGCAAAAAAGACTAGAAATATCACTCTAGTCTTCATTGTGCTTTTGATTATTTTATAATAAATTAATCAAGCTCTTCACCATTAGATGCGATAACTTGTTTATACCAATTAAACGAGTCTTTCTTAATTCTAGAAAAATCGCCATTACCTAAGTCATCATAATTGACGTAAACAAAGCCATAACGTTTTCGCATTTCTCCTGTAGACATTGAAGTCAAATCAATACAACCCCATGTTGTATAGCCAATGAGATCCACACCATCAGCGATGGCTTCCCCCATAGCTTTGATATGTTCTTTTAGATAGGCAATTCGATAATCATCATGAACCTTGCCATCACTAACCTCATCTTCACAACCCAAGCCATTTTCCACAATCATGATAGGCAACTCATATCGTCCATACAACTCATTAAGATAATATCTTAACCCAATCGGATCAATTGACCAACCATATTCACTTTTTTGAAGATATGGATTCGGCACGCCCATAAAAACATTTTGCAGTACCTGTTTCTCATTTGGCTCAACAGACGCAGTACACGTCGAATAATAACTACTACTGATAAAATCAACAGTCCCCTCTTTTAAGCATTCTTCATCTTCTTTTGTTATATCTAAATGGATATTATTTTCTTTAAAATAACGTTTGGCAAAATATGGATAATGTCCTCTTACCTGCACATCGCCACATAAATAATGCCGAATATTATTTTCTTGTTGCGCTTTAAGGGCATCAATTGGGTTACAAGTATAAGGATAAGCTATATGACTTGAAATCATACTTCCCACCATGCACCCCGGGATGATTTCATGAGCTAACTTTACTGCTTTAGCATTAGCAACAAATTGATGGTGTAATGCTACAAAACGATTTTGCTTAGTTTCTGAGGTTTCTTCGACAGAACCCACAGCGATTGCACCATCTTTTAACGGAATACCTAAGCTCATATAACTTCCAAAACTATTAACACCGGAATTTATTTCATTAAAAATCAGCCAATATTTAACATAATCCTTATACTCTTTAAAAACTGTTTTACAATAATGTTCAAAAAAGCCTATAACCTCTCTTGACTTCCAACCGCCAAAATGTTCTATTAAATAATATGGCATATCGTAATGCGATACAGTAACTAATGGTTCGATGTCATATTTCTTTAATTCATTAAAGACATCATGATAAAACTTTAATCCTTTTAAATTTGGTTCTTTTTCAATTCCTTTAGGAAAAATACGTGTCCATGCAATCGACATTCGAAATATTTTAAATCCCATTTCAGCTAATAGCGCAATATCCTCTTTATAATGGTGATAGAAATCTATCCCCTCATGCGTTGGATAACAATTTTCTTTATCAATGTTTTTAGTAAAAATTCGACGTTTTGTCCTTGACCCTAGTGTAACATAATCAAATGATGAGGGATCTTTGCCATCAACATCCCAAGCTCCCTCACATTGCATGGCAGCAGTAGCACCACCCCAAAGAAAACCTTTTGGAAACTTAGTCATTTAATTTCACCTCTGAAAATTGTTGTTCCTCTTTAAGTGCCATACTATCGGCAATTTTAAAGAATGGATAATACAGAAGCAATCCCACTAAGGTTACAAAAATAACTAAACCCGCAATTGCCAAGCCCCCTTGTGTAAACGCAGTAATAAACGTTGGTGTAACCCACGGTAATCTGATAGTTGTATTCATAATAATATTGTTAAAGATGCCGGCAAAACCAACTGCAATAGCACCGGGAACAATTGCCGATAACATCATAGGAATGAAGAATATAGGATTTAACATTACCGGGAAGCCATAAATAATTGGCTCATTGATATTAAATAGATTTGGAATAATAACTAATTTTCTCATAGATTTAAAACGTTCTGATTTAGCAAATAATGTGCATAAGCTTAATCCTAAGGTATTTCCTGTCCCACTATTTTTTATACAAAGATAAGCAATCGCAAATCCCAAATAAGGCAATGCTTCTCCTGCCATAAAGGCTTCTGCATTTGCGGTTGTAGCCACACGCATAATAGGCGAATAGACAGCGAAAACAGCTGATGGGTGAATACCGAAAAAGAACATTAAATTTGCAAATGTTTGAACAAAAATTAAAGCCCAAACCGTTGTTCCCACACTCATAACCGGCTTTGAAACTACCTGAGAGATGAAAGCAAAAATATTTCCGTATGAAGTCAATGAAAACGCATATTTAGCAATTAAAATAACTGTAAACCAAATCATAGCCACAACAACTGAGCCTAGTGAATCTGAAACCATTGGAGGAACAGAGTCCGGCAATTTAATACGCAAGTTCTTTTTAGATAACCAACAATATGCTTTAGCTGTTACAACAGCGACAATCATGGACACAAAGATACCTTCTGACCCTAAGTATGAAGATAAAAGTGCTGATACACTTGTTTCTCCCACTTGAATACTTTGGGGCATCATAGTAATAAATGAAGCAACTGCAATAAGGGCAACAATAACTGCATTTTCCTTTTCGTTTTTCGCATAATTATAGCTTATTGCAAAAGTAATATAAATAGCTAACATACTAATCGTCGATGATACAACTTCCTGTGCAACACCATAAATCCCTATTTGTCTTAAAAAGTCGATCCAACCCGGGAATGGTAAATTAGATAAAATAGCGATAATTGAAACCCCCAATGAAATTGGCATTGTCAGCATCATACCGCTTTGCAATGCCTTCATCGTTTTGTTTTCGGTAATTTTAGCCGTAAGGGGCAATAGAATTTTTTCAAGGCTGTCTTTCATTGAATTAAGTACAGACATAATTTTTCTCCTTTTCTTTATTATTTTTTATAAACTTATTTATAGAAATATCCCTATGTGCTTATTGTAATTTATAAAGAAGAATGATGATACGCTATTTTACACAAAAAGATGTCTTTTTTTTCCAAAAAGACATCAAATACTTTTTTTATGAAATTCTCGATATTGTTTAGGTGTTACATTATATTTGTTTTTAAATGCTTTAAAAAATGATTTACTGTTATTAAAGCCACACGAATAACAGATATCTGAAATCTTAAGATCAGAATGTACAATTTCATACACTGCTTGACTTAATTTAAGCTCATTGACATAGTCTATAAAATTCATACCAACTCTCTCTTTAAAAAATTTAGAGATAAAAGAGGGTGAGTAATTAAATTGACGAGCAACCTCATTCATTGTAATGCCTGTCTGATAATTATTATTGATATAGGCAATTAAATCATTGATATCTATCTTGGTTATGGGTTCATTTTTCTTTCGATGATTTTCATTTTTCTCTAAAATTTCTATAAGTTTATAAAAAATAATAAATATTTCTGCTCTTATCAAAATATACTTATGGCGCTTTTCTAATAGAAAAAGATCAACTATTTTTTTAAACTCTGTCACAATATCATTATAAATGATAAATTCCTCTTTTGTTTTTAAAGTCGTTGAATTACAAAATAATATAGATGTATCTACTTCCGGCAAATATTTTTTTATAAAACTGCTTTTAATTTGCAAAGCAATCTTCTTGCACGCCGTTTTATTGACTGAACCATGCATTTCACCTAAGTTAACCATTAAGAAATCACCGGTGCAAATCTTAAACGTTTGATCTTTAATCATAAAATCTTGTTCTCCATCAAGAACATAAGAAAATTCAATCCAATCATGAAAGTGACTTTCCACTCTGAATCCCGGTTCCGTTTCATTGCATATAAGTGCGACATCTTTTGAATAATTAAAAATCTTATAATTTTTAGTATAACGGATTGATTTCAAAGATTCCAAAACAATCCCCGACTTCTTTTTTTGGGTAGAATCTTCTACATTTTCATACTTTGTTTCATAAGTTGTGGAATTTTTCATTTTCAGCACCTTCTTTATCATCAAATATTTATTTACTTATAGATTAGCGAATTCTATATCTATTATTTATTCTATCATATTCTTAAACAAGAACCTATAAATTTTATCATCGTCGTTCCCATACTTTTTAAGAAATTTAGTAATCTTTATTTTTTGTGCTTTTAGTATTTTTAAAACCGTTATGTTCTACTCCTTATTTAATACAAACTTTTTTACTATTTCATCATTTTAAGAAAAAGTTTAGAAATTTATGAACCTTTTATTTAGATATCTTGCATATACTATGGCTGTAGACAAGTTTATTTCATACCCCCAAAAAAAGAAGCTACTTATAAATATTGTAGCTTCTTTTGTTTATCTCTATATTAAGCATTTAGGTGTTTATCTAAACTAAACCCTCGTCCTCTCACTTCTTGAATTTTTGAAATTGTCATAAAAGCAAGTGGATCTATTTCTAAAATTGTTTTTTGAAGTATATGCAATTCACGATTAGGAATAATACATAGTACCGCTTTTGTATCATTTCTTCGGTATCCTGTTTCAATCTTGATTAAAGTTGCCCCATGGTCTAAATCTTCGATAATTGCTTGGCATATTTTTTCAACTTCATTTGAAATAGTCAAAACCTGACATTCACTTTTCCCCACCGTAATGACTTGATTGATTGTAAAAGTTGTTGTGGCAATTAAGACAATTCCATATGCTAAAGCGGAAATATCACTAAATAACATCTGCGACATCAAAATGCAAGTGTCCATAATATACATGGCAACACTAACCGAAATACCCAACTTGCGATTAGCAATAATGACCGGAATATCCATACCGCCGGTTGAAGCCCCGGCTCCAATCACCAAACCTAAACCCAGTCCCATTAAAACACCGGCACAAATAGCCGCTAACAATGGTTCATTTGTCATGTGGAGCATACTTGTTAAAGGCATTGTTATACGTACAATTACCGGATAAATAAAAGTTGAAAGCAAAGTCGTTAAGGCAAAAATCTTTCCTAAAAAGATAAAGCCAAAACCAAAAGCGCCAATATTGACTATTGCCGTTAATAAAGAAAAATCCATGTGAGTGAAATATTGTAAGGTCAAAACTAATCCCGTTGAGCCACCTGAAACTAAACCATTTGGAATGATAAGTAAATTAACTGCCAAAGCAATAAAAATATTTCCCAAAACAATCTTTACAATCAATATATACTGCTTCATATTCCTTCCTCCTCTTTATAGTACCAATTATAAAGAAAAAACATGATATAAAATGTAATCTATGTTACAATTGAATAGAAAAAATAACTTTTAAAGGAGAATATCGATGCGTGATTACATTTCAGATTCATTATTTCCTTACTTTGAAAAAGCCGGTATATTATTACGCTTTAAGGAGAAGGAACAAATTTATTTTCAAGGCGATTACGCTAAAGATTTTTACTTTATCAAAAAAGGTAAAGTCCGTGTTTATTTACTCAATCGCCATGGACACGAATTAACCATTGAAATCGTAGACAGAGGGCGCATTTTCGGTGAATCTTCTTTCTTCAGCCACTCCCAACGTTTGACATCAATCGAAGCCATTACCCAAGTTGAACTAGTTGCTTGTGATTACGAAGCTCTTTTACCTTACCTAGCACAATCTCCGCAATTATTGACAACTGTCTTTTTCCTTCTAGCTAAAACATCTAAAAACCTTTCTCACCAAGTAAGACGTTTATGTTTTTTAGATGCTAAGGCTCGTATTGCCGATTTTTTATTGTGGATGACCGAAGAGCCAGGACCTGAGATTGCCGCTAATCACACCACTTTATTCTACACTCATCAAGAGGTCGCTGAATGTGCTAACCTCCAATGAGTAACCGTTACAAGACTATTAAACGAATTTCAAGATGAAGGACTAATCGCTCTCAAATATAAGGCAATTTCGATTTTAGATAGAGATGCCCTCACCATATATGTGGAAAGCCAACTTTAATAAAGTCCCATTATAACAATCTTTCTACCTGCATTTATCAGCAGGTATTTTTATTTTATCCCATTTTAATAAGCCCCCAACTAAATCTATGTATTCACATCACAAATCTATCATACAAAAAAGCATAACCTACAAAACTGTAAGTTATGCTCATTTTTATAGAATTAAAGCATTTAAACAATACTCATCATTTTATAGACGGATATATTTTTTTCTTAAAGTTATCAACATTGTAGCACCTGACAACAACATCATCATGACATAACTCATGAGATTTACATTGTCTGCGGTAACTACATCAAGAAGATTTGTATCCGCAATACCATCACCATCGGTATCAATATTGGCATCAGCTTTACCGTCACCATCGGTATCAAGATTGATGTCAGCTTTGCCATCATCATCTGTATCAATATTCACATCAGGCTTGCCATCACCATCGGTATCGATGTTGATATCGGCTTTACCATCGCCATCTGTATCAAGGTTGACATCAGGTTTACCATCGCCATCGGTGTCGATATCAATATTCGGTTTACCATCTTTATCTGTATCAATGTTAATATCAGGTTTTCCGTCACCATCGGTGTCGATATTGATATCAGGTTTACCGTCTTTATCTGTATCAACATTGATATCAGGTTTTCCGTCACCATCGGTGTCGACATTCACGTTAGGCTCTAAATCTTTGATTTCCTCTTTGGTTAAATCATCAAGGTCATCAGGTTTGCCATCGCCGTCTTTATCGACAATATCGACATCTGGTTTACCATCATCATTAGTATCGATGTTAATGTCCGGTTTTCCATCGTCATCTGTATCGATGTTGATGTCCGGTTTACCATCATCATCTGTATCAATATCAATATCCGGTTTGCCATCACCATCGATATCGATGTTAATATCAGGCTTACCATCACCATCAGTGTCAATATTCACATCAGGTTTTGTATCTTGATTTGGATCTTTCGGATCGATATTGTCCGGTTGTCCATCTTTATCTTTATCCACAATATTGATATCAGGTTTACCATCGCCATCAGTATCAATATTCACATCAGGTTTGCCATCACCGTCTGTATCGACATTCACATCAGGTTTACCATCGCCATCACTGTCAATGTTAATATCAGGTTCTAAATCTTTGATTTCTTCCTTTGTTAAATCATCAAGATCATCAGGCTTACCATCACCGTCTTTGTCGACAATATCAATATCGGGTTTATTGTCACCATCGGTATCGATGTTAATATCAGGTTTACCATCGTCATCTGTGTCAATGTTGACATCAGGTTTGCCATCATCATCTGTATCGATATTCACATCAGGTTTGCCATCGCCATCTGTATCGATATCAATATCAGGTTGTCCATCGCCATCGGTATCGATGTTAATATCAGGTTGTCCATCACCATCGGTATCAATATTCACATCAGGGTCAGTATCCTTTTCATCGACACTATCCGGTTTGCCATCACCGTCTTTATCAACGATATTGACGTCAGGTTGTCCATCATCATCGGTATCAATATTCACATCAGGTTTGCCGTCACCATCTGTATCGACATTAATATCAGGCTTACCATCACCGTCGGTATCGATGTTAATATCAGGGAAGCCATCACCATCTGTGTCAACATCTTCAATAATCGGACCATCTTTTCCTAAATCATGGATAGCATAATTTAGATGAATAGTTGTTTTATTACCATTAGCATCTTCAACTGTTGTTTCAATCACATAATTATTTTCGGAAGATAAGTCAATCACATCTGTTTCATTTCCATCTTCATCAGTTATCTTAATATCACTGATTGTTAAAGCTTTATCACCAATCTGAACAACTGTATTGTTTGAATTCGCAAATCCATAGCGACTATTCATCATATCAATTAATTCAGATTTTTCCTTAGTCATTCCATCTTCAACATAAGCATTTAAAGCATCTTTGACATAACTATGCAAAATTGTATCGCCATCTTCTTTTTCTTCAAGTTCTACACGATCCGGTTTACGATAATCGCCATCTAATTCTTCATCTGGTTCAAGTTCGTTTGGATCCTTTGGTGTAACAACTGTAATAGGAGGTGTTACATATGGGAAGTTTTCTGGTTCTTGATCTTCTTCATCTACAGCCGTTACTCTACCTTTAGCATCTGTATAATTTGTTCCATCATAATAACGAGCTGTAACAACAAATGGATCTTCAGTATCCTCATCGTACACTGTCATATCCGGAACTTTCGGATATTGGTCATTACCTTGGAATTGTAATTCTACACTTGCATTACTATACTGATAACCATTGCTATCTTCAGTTGCTCTTGATGTTACCTTGGTTAAGGCTTGCGGAGCACCGACTTTTACACCATTGATATAAAATTGAACATAGCCTTCAGGTGCTTCACAGGTTAGTGCTTCTCCATCTTTTGGACGAACAGAAGCACGTAAATTCATCTTGTCAACCTGCTTTTTACCTTCACTATCCGTATAATAAGTCACATCATAGTCTGCGTTAAAAATATAAGAATCAGCAGAAGTAATCGTTGAACTTAAAACTGTTTGATGTCCCCAGAATGTTTTAGAGAAGTTCGCATCTTTACTAAACTCATTGTAGTTAACTGTGATATTGTAGTTTCCTGTTTTACTGAACTCATCTTTACTACTTACGTCAGTAACAGGTTTACCGTCTTTATCACTTACACGAACAGAGTTAATATCCAACTCATCAATTTTATCAATAACCTCATCTTTTGGCTGAGGAACAACAATTTCTTGTTTTACAATTTCATCTTTCAATAAATCATAATCGAAAGCTAAACCATCATAACGTTTGTTAATCAATTTCTTTAGCTCATCTGAGAATTTGTCAGTATCTACTTCAAATAAAACGTATCTCTTTGTGACGTTACCACCAGAACCGTTACCTGCATCAGGCAATGTAAATGGATATTCTGTATCGACAATATCACCGTCTTTATTCATAAGTTTTACATTGGCAATAGATACTTCCTGTCCTTTAGCTGATGCCGGAATCCAGAAGTATAACTGCTTATCTGTATCAACACGATTAGCCAAACCATACTCAGATGATAATGGTTTTCCGTCGATCATTACATTATAACTATATAATTTGTCGCCGGCTTCTAACCCTTCGTAACTTGATAAGTCAATTTTAACCATCATCAGTTTTGTCTTACCATCGGCAGCATAAACACCACTACCTTCAAAGCTTAAGCCATCGTAACCACCGCTGCCTTGTGCTTCAATTGGGAAAGATCCACCTGTTACAATAACGTTTCCGCCATACGCTCCGATATTGTAAGATGTTGTTGTTTTCTGTGAAGTAGGTTTTAATGTACCTCCGTTAACTGTAATAAAATGTCCCGCATTTGTAGAGCTTACACAAGCACCACCAACCGCATTTCCGTGGGCACCGCCTTTGGCTTCAATATATCCACCATTGACTGTAATATCGCCCGGAATCGGTGTACCGGCACACCCACTTCGATCTCCTCTATGCTTATTGATTAGGATTGCTCCTCTGACATTCGTATTTTTAGTTGCTGTACTATTACCATAACCTGCCCCAATAGCAGCACCATGATAACTGCCGACTGCGTTAATTTGTCCACCATTAAATGTTAAGCCGCTGTCTTCGCTGGCATAACCAACACCACCGTTACAGCCTCCGCCAATACCGGTACCGGCTGATGCGATACCATCGCCTGATGCCCAAGTAGAAGCGTTGATAATACCACCATTAATCGTCATCTTACCGCTTTCTTCACCGTTTTCTCCGCCAATTCCGGCAGCAAATGTTCCACCTTTGACAGTTAATGTTCCCGGATTTTGACTATCCATCATCCAAGCCGGATCATGTTCCTTTAATGTTGTCGCATTATCAGATAATGTACAATCAAATGGAATTCTTCCTTGTAGAGGTACTATTTCTCTACCATCATTTGTTAGGTTGTGAATTGAATCATCAATGACTAATTCTGAACCTTCACCACAGTGAATCCCCGCAAAACTATATGACTGATTTGCCGTTAAGGTATTCTTACTACCGTCAGCTAAAGTCAAATAAAGCGTCGTACGATTGATAATATCTGTTCCTTTTGTTGCTGTACTTCCTGTAGCTGTACCTGTCAAGTTCGTTGCCACATCAATTGGTAATGGTGCCGTAATTGTTACACCATCTAAGGTTAAATTTCCTTTTGTACCGGGCATGATACGAATGCCATATGTCGTTGAATTACCGGACACTGTAATCGAACGTGACGTTTTAATACCAATCATCTTATTGGTAATAGGTCCTGTAAGACTTCCTGAGGCATTGAGATATTTAATGCTTTCACTGATTTCTTCATAGTCAACACCTTGGACTAAGGGCTGTCCGTCTTCTGCCAAAAAAGTCAGTCCACCAATCGTTACATTTGAGTCTAAGTCACTTATCTCATCTATTTCCGATTGAGCTTCTATTGGAGAATCATCTTCTAATGCACTCGTATTTGAAAATGTGGCATAACCTACCAACATTGAAAAACAAGTAGTTTGAAGTGAACCCAAAAAATTGGACACTGTAAAAACTAAGCGTTAATACAATCTAAGCTAAGGATTGATTTCTATATTGAATAGGAGTCAGTCCTTTTAATATACTTGTAATTCTTTGAGTATTATAATACTCAATATATTCTTTCATCGCAATCTCTAATTCTTCTAATGTTTGAAACTCATATTCATGTCCATAAAACATTTCTCGTTTCATAATTCCAAAAAAGTTTTCCATTGGCGAATTATCGTAACAGTTCCCTTTTCTTGACATAGATTGTATAATTTCTTTTTCATTTAATTCTATATGATATGCACTCATCTGATATTGCCATCCTTGATCAGAATGAAAGATAAGTCCCTTTAATTCATGATACTTATCAAATGCTTTCATAAGCATCTTTTTTGTTTGCTCATAATTTGGCGTTTTAGATATAGAATATGAAACGATTTCTCGATTATGCATATCTAATATTGGTGATAAATATAATTTTCCAGCTGCTATTTGAAATTCAGATACATCTGTTGTCCATTTCTCATTACATCTACTTGTCTTAAAATTTCTTTTATAATATGTTCTATGATTTTTTTCGTCAACTGCTTTATTTAATAATTGATTCTTAACGATGCCATTCATATCTCCTTTATATGATTTATATTTTGCTTTTGGAGTAATCCCATATAATCCCATTCTGCTCATTAATCGTTTTACTTTTTTGTGATTAATCTTAAATCCTCTATTGTGTAGTTCTAAAGTGATTCTGCGATATCCATAACGTTCTTTATGTTGATAATAGATATCAATAATCGTATTCATTACATCATCATTTTTCATATCTTTATCTATTTTAGAAACCGTATAATAATAAGTTGATTTTGATAGTTCTAATACTTTAAGTAAAATTCTTAAAGGATATTTCTGCCTTAGTTCTAATATAACTATCGTTTTTTCTTTGGTTGTTGCTTGTTCCTTTGTAGAACCAAGGCTCTCAATTTTTTTAGTGCTTCATTCTCCGCTTCTAAATATAAATTCTTTTCTTCAAGATATTTCACTTTTTCTTCTGCTGTCATATCTTCATATTTCTTTTCTTGTTTTGATTGTGTTTTCATAATAGGCGTCCTTCCTCGTTTTTTCTCTATTATAACACATTTGTTTTCTTGATAAGATTTAATCCAATTGAAAAGTTGTCCATCACTTGATAATCCATATTGAATAGCAGTAGATGTTCTTGACTGATGATGAATTAACACCTGATTAATTATTTCTTCTTTTAATGTTTTCGAATACTTAATATTCTTATCTTTTCTTAAAATATCTATACCATGCCTATCAATGAGTCTACATAAATATTGAATATTATCTTTTCTTATATTATATTCTTTTGAAAGTTTTGAGAAACTTATGCCTTTTTTTCTCTTTTCATATATTTCTATTTTCTGTTCTCTTGTTAATTTTGCCATATAAAAATGCACCTCCATAATTTTTGTCCAAATTATGGGGTGCACTTCAGTTAAGATAATCCCCTTTTTTATGCTTGGTTTCATAACTTAACTGTTTCCTCCTTATTTACTAAAAAAGATTATTCACAATCTAATAATATCCCTATCCATTACCTTCGTCAATTGATTTTTCACAAAAATATCAATTATTCTTTAAAAAGGAATTATTTCCTTATAATGCTGACAATTTTTAACTATGAAACTATCTTTTAAACACTTCAAACAAGAGTTAGAGGTGTAAAATACGCATAACTCTATCACTATATTTAAGTAACTTCTACCCTCTAGTTAACCCGCAAATATTTCTCATATAACATAAAAAAGCATAACCTACAAGACTGCAAGTTATGCCTTTTTTTACTCATTTTCTCATTTTACATATATCTATATCTTTTTCTTAATACAAGTAGCATAATACCAAATGACAAGACCATAGAAGTAACATATCCTAAAATATTTGCATCATCTGATGTATTTAAATCAAGAATATTCTTGTCCGCAATACCATCACCGTCCGTATCAATATTGGTGTCTGCTACACCGTCATTATCCATATCAAGATTTAGGTTAGGTTTGCCATCGCCATCGGTATCAATATTGATATCAGCCTTGCCATCACCATCGGTATCGACATTGATATCGGCTTTTCCATCGTTATCGGTATCGATATTGATATTCGGTTTACCATCATTATCGGTATCAACATTGACATCAGGTTTACCATCGTTATCTGTGTCAACGTTGATGTCAGGTTTTCCATCATCATCTGTATCAACATTGATGTCCGGTTTACCATCATTGTCTGTGTCAACATTGATGTCCGGTTTACCATCATTGTCTGTGTCAA
>CAJUOR010000002.1:0-28867 GCA_910588165.1 uncultured Thomasclavelia sp. | reverse complement strand
CCATCATTGTCTGTGTCAACATTGATGTCCGGTTTACCATCATTGTCTGTGTCAACATTGATGTCCGGTTTACCATCATTGTCTGTGTCAATATTGATGTCCGGTTTATCATCGCCATCGGTATCAATGTTGATGTCAGGTTTTCCATCATCATCTGTATCAATATTGATGTTTGGTTTATCATCGCCGTCGGTATCAATATTGATGTCCGGTTTATCATCGCCATCGGTATCAATGTTGATGTCCGGTTTTCCATCATCATTTGTATCAATATTGATGTTTGGTTTATCATCGCCGTCGGTATCAATGTTGACATCAGGTTTACCATCATCATCTGTATCAATGTTAATGTCTGGTTTGCCATCACCGTCAGTATCAATATTGATGACACGTTTAACAACAACAATAACTTCGTAATCCTGATCAATATTCTCGATATTGAAACTATTCATTTCCTTTAAATCTTCTCTTAACTCACCATTTACCCATACTTCTACGACTGTATGATTTTTCTCTGTTTCCCATTGAATCGGATAATCTTCTCCGGCTTCTAATGCTTGATTACCTGAAGTAATTGTTCCGACACCATCGCCTACTAAAGAAGTAATTACGGTGTAAGTATCCGCTTCTCTTTCTTCTTCTATTTTTTCAAAAGTAATATGAACAGAATGGTTCTCTTCGATTTCATCAAATGGCATATTACCATTTTCCTCTACTCTTAAACTATAAGAACGGATTAACTCGTTGTCATTTTCACGATAATAAATTTTTTCGCCATCTACGATAACCTCTGATACAGCCCAGCCGTCCATAGCTTGCCACTCAACCGTTTCACTATCGCCACGTTTCAAGATTTTTGATTCACTGATTTCCCCCTCTCCACTTTTTGAGGTTGTTAATCTTAATAAATCATTTTGTGGAATAACGACTGTCCCTGCTTGCTTCTTTGCTTGCAATTGAACCACAACTCGCAAGTCTTCCGCAATATCATTTAGCATGACATCGCCTAAATTGATAGTGTAACGATCACTAACATCATTTCCGGCCTTATCATATACTTTCGTGCTGACAATCTCATAGTTTTTTTCATCGCTTACTTGGCTTTCTACATTCATTGTAGTCCCCGCCTTCACACGACTACTTGGAGTAATTTGACCTGGTCCTCCAATCAATTCTGTTTGGACAGTAAATTCTGTTGGTTGCTTTGTCTTTTTCTCCACTACAACTATGATTTGATGATCGGCATTTACTTGAGTGAAACAAATTTGGTTTTGATCAATCAAATCTCTTCGATCAATGCCATCTACTTGAACCTGTTTTACCTCATAACCCTCTGCTATTTCCCATTTTACTTCATAATTTGAACATTTTGGATCTTTTTTCTCTAATCGAACGCTTGGGGTAATCTTACTAGAGCCTCCCCCTTGAAGCACTGTTTCGATATTATAATACTCATATATGGTTTCAATCGGTTCTTCTTTTACTTCAAATTCAACTAGCACATAGTGTTCTTGATCAATTGCTTCAATCATCAATTTTCCACTACCATCAGGTTGATATTCCACACCATCTAACCAAATAGCTTTAACTTGATAACCTTCTGCTGCCTCATAGCTGACTGTAACATCGCTACCTTCATTGAATGGATTTTTTTCACCTTTAGAAGAAGATACACTAACCTCTCCTTCTCCTCGCTGACCTAACATAACAGGCCATGTCTTAATCCATTTAGCATAAACATCTATGTTATCTCCATAACTCTCATCAAATTGCGTTTTCGCATTGACTTCCATCGCTTCGTTTTCTGTGTACCAGCCTACAAAACGATAGCCTTCTCTAGTCATATTGCTAGGCATTGTGGCACAAGTGCCATCACTTTTCAACAATGTCTGTTTAACTTGTTTAGTTTCGTCCATATAATTAAAGTTTACCGCTCTTGCACTTACAGCAATTTCCAAAACTAAATCTTCACTGACATTTCCTTGATAATCTACTGCATATGTATGAACATAATATGTTTTACCCGGAAGTAGTGTTCCTGTTTCCACAGTAATCTTATCTTCTGAACCGGAAGCCGGAATAATCTTTTTCTGATCGACAGTTTTTAAATTGATTGGTGTTGGGGAATCATTCACTTCCCCGATATAGTAGCCCTTTAATCCGGATAAAGCTGTATCGCGATAAACAGAAGAGTCTGTTGGGTCTGTCGCTGTACTTGACCAAATTTCATTATAATCTGAACCATCGGAAATCGTAGTCTGAGGTAAAGCTTGAATACGATAAGCATATTCTGTACCATAATCAACAGAACCGGTTAATTCAATAGTTGCCGTGTAATTAACTAAATCAGGTGTTGGTGTAATAGCACTTACTTTTCCTTGTGCCTTTGAAGGCTTAGCTTCATCAATAAATGATGCATCTTTTGCCGTAGTTGTTGTCGTAGACTGTGCTAGATAAATCAACGTATTGGCAATAACCATTTGTTCATCTGTTGTAGCTTGTCCATTACTATGACCTGTTTGAATCATAGCCATACGACCATTAGTAATTAAATAATAGTTATTTGTTTCCAAGTAACCATTATCCAAATAGTTAGTATATGGTGCGGTTGTTGAGCCCGGAACGGTATTAACATTTCCGCTTGCATCGGAAAGTTGCATCCAAACACGTGGTTGGGCACCTGATGCATCGGAATTTCTCCCTCCTACTTGCTGTCCTAAAACATGGGTATTCGGAATTTCCAAGGTTCTTCCTTCTAAGTTCCATGGGCGGCTTGTTAAGAAGCCGGTATCCACAACTTTCACATGTGCATTCCCAGTACTAGAATGTCCGACTGTCACTTTAGCTTCAGGAGTAGAGATATTCATATACTCCTTTGTCGCAAAACGTTTAAACCCGGCAAAATCAGTTCGAATGGTGTCATGGCCAAACATCACACCGCCACCGGCTTTATAAAATTTCTCTGTTTCTGCAACAGCCGCCGTGGAAATATCCTGGCCACCGTTACTGTCACAAGTTCCGAAAACAATAACACTATATTGATATTCATTGGTTGCACTGCCATCTGTCGGATTTATTTTTAATTGTTCGACCGGATTTGCATTAAAAGTACTCATATTGATAGTTCTAACTTTAATGACATTACGTCCGATAGTCGTATTTGTTCCATCATAATCTTTTATTGGCGTATTCATCCAATTCTCTAGATTTCTTGAACCTGCAATTGAATCAGGAGCAACATTTAAAACCCAAACACTACCGTCCTTGGCATCAACATCTACAGGAGAACGGGTTTCCCAATTCCCCCATGTACCATCAGTATTTTTCTTCGCTTGCCACATTACATAGCGATAGGGTCTACCGGGATCCGGATAATCATCTTCCTCCTGCAAAGGGTTGCGATAAGGAAAACTCCACTCTAAATATTCTGACAATTGACCGTCATTTGCCACAACATAGTAACCATTGACATTGATTTTCCCTTCTTCAAACTTTGGCGGTACATATTCATCTGAACTCTCATCTGATGTATTTGTCTGCACTGTATTTTCTTTTAGGCTTACCGCTGTATTCTTTGCTAATTGATTTTCATCTTTTGCCAAAACAGGCATAACTATTGATGTCATAAGCATACAAGCGGTCAACAATGTGCTTAACATTCTTTTCATTTAAACTTCACTCTCCTCAATTCATAAACTTAAAGGTCTAACCATATTATAGTCCTTGCTCATGGGCTTTTCAATATTAAATTTAAGGCTTTTAAAGCAATTTCTTCTCTCTAAAAGCCATCTTTTAATAGTTGCCAAGCTTAAAATGAAAGACAGCTATTTAATAACAAAAAAACAGTGTTTAAGAACTAGGTTATAAACCACATTCAACCACTGCTTTATATTTTATATCCATTATTTCCCGGGCAATAAACTTAATCTTGTTTCATCGGTTACTTTTTCACCCTTTTTCAAAAGTACAACAATACCGATTACCCCTATCGCAACACTAGCTAAAGATATAAGCTGAGCCGTTCTCAACCCCATAAACATCAGTGAGTCTGTACGTAGACCTTCGACAAAAAAGCGTACAATGCCATAACCGATAAAATAGCTAAAGAACAGTTCCCCATGACGATTATAAAAGCGGTAAAGCACTAATGTAATCAATAAGAAAACTAATATATTGCCAACTGATTCATAAAGGAAAGTCGGGTGGTAATAAGTTCCGTTAATATTCATACCTTCAATCACAAAGCTAGGCAAATGCAAACCTTCTAAAAAGGCACGTGTTACTTCTGTTCCATGCGCTTCTTGATTGACAAAATTTCCCCAACGTCCAATAGCTTGGGCTAATAATAAATTAGGCATAATGCAATCGGCAGCTCGCATTAAATTAACGTTTCGGCGATGAAAATAATAAAAACCATAAGCTGTGGCTGCCAAAACACCACCATGAATAGCTAATCCACCCTCCCAAACTTTAAACATATCAAAGAAAGGTCGATGTGCATATATTTCCTGATAAGTAAAAATCACATACCAGATTCTTGCACCGATAATCCCTAAGCCAAGAGCCCCCATAAAGAAATCCTCACAAGTTGCTCGATCTACACCTAGCTTTTTAAAATTGCGGATACACAGCTCTAAGCACAACAATGCCCCGATAATAATCAAAACCGCATACCATTGAATATGTACCCCGCCTATTTGCAGGAAAGTTTGTCGATTAGGAAAAATTTCCATTTTATATGCCCCCTTATTCCTGACGATTTTTATTGATGTTTTCTAAAATACGATTCACAAATTCTTTTGAGCTGTCATAACCTAATTCTTTTAAACGCATATTCATGACAGCTGCTTCAATGACAGCTGACATACTACGTCCACCTGTAACCGGAACAATCGCCTTCGGTATTGATACCCCTAAAATATCCTCGGATAGTTGGTTTTCTTCTGTCCCGATACGTGTATATTCTTTACTTGGTACCCAGCGTTCTAATTGCACAACTAAGTCCACAACATCTTTATCTAAAATGGCACTGACACCAAACATCTTCACGACATCAATAACACCGATACCACGAATTTCCAATAAATTAGCTAAGACTGCCGGTGATTTACCGATAATGGTACTTCCGATATGATATAACTCCACACAGTCATCGGCAATCAATAAATGTCCTCTTTTAATCAATTCCAAAGCAATTTCGCTTTTACCGATTCCGCTGTCACCACGAATGATAACGCCTTTCCCATGAATATTCATAAATACCCCATGCATTAACGTTTCCTCGGCAAGCTGTTCATCTAAAAATGCACTAATCGCAATGGAAACTCGCCCTGTCGGTCTTTCTGTGAGGAAAATCGGAAAGTTTTTCTTTTTAGCGATTTTCTTTAAAACAGGCGGACAAGCATAGCTTTTACAAATAATAATCGCCGGTGTATTTTCATGAGTCAACCCATTAAAACGCTCTTCTTGTGTCTTTTGGTCTAATTGCGCAATAAAGGCTATTTCTTTTTCACCGAAAACAATGATGCGATGCATATCGCTATGTTGGAAGAACCCGGCTAATTCAAAACCGGGACGACTGATTTCAGTCGTTCGAATCATACGATTCAAAGCCTCTTTATCACCTGTTTCCTGTACAAAATCAAAATGATCGATTAAAGTTGCCACACTTATGGCCTTTGTTTTACTATCTGCCATGCTGATTCCTCCTTTGTTTTGGCGCAAATAACCATTGTGTCAATTTGGTGCCTATTTCCATGATCAACCACAATATCCAAATAATCTTTTGTTTAAATATAAATGAAGTTAGCCAAAAACTTAATCCACTTACTAAGTAGGCTCCCAAACGGTATCCCAAAGCTTGCATTAAAGCTATTTTTTCTTTATCTAATAGATATTGTACCATTATCATGTAAAAAAGCATCATCAATATGGCAAAAAAAGCAATTTCTAAAAGTGTAAAGATAAAAATCTGACGTATTTCTAAAGTTCTAAAGCCTATATCGGTATTAGATAAGGCTAAAAGAACGGTTAAACTTGCAACGAACCTTAATAAAAGGTAACGTGGCGAAATATATTTAATGTCCATCTTTCAACATCTTAGCCAAGAATTGACCTGTGTGACTTTCCTTGCAAGCAGCGACTTTTTCCGGAGTTCCCGCAACAACAATCGTTCCGCCATTGTCGCCCCCTTCAGGTCCTAAGTCAATGATGTGGTCAGCAACTTTAATCATATCTAAATTATGTTCGATAATAATAACTGTATCGCCATTATCCACAATACGCTGTAAAACCGAAATCAAAATAGATACGTCATAACTATGTAATCCGGTTGTCGGTTCATCTAAGATGTAAACAGTTTTACCGGTAGCCTTCTTTTGAAGCTCACTGGCTAATTTAACACGTTGAGCTTCTCCACCCGATAAAGTTGTAGCACTTTGCCCTAACTTAATATAACCTAAACCGACATCTTTTAAAGTTTGCATTTTGCTTTGAATTCTTGGAATATTAGAGAAAAAGTCAACAGCATCTTCAACGGTCATATCTAAGACATCAAAGATATTTTTATCTCGATAAGTTACAGCTAAAGTTTCTTCATTATAACGTTTACCATGACATTCCTCACAAGGCACAAACACATCAGGTAAGAAATGCATTGAAATTCGCTTGACACCATCGCCCTGACAAGCCTCGCATCTTCCGCCTTTGACATTAAACGAAAAACGTCCTCGGTCATAGCCTCGCATCTTCGCTTCTTTAGTAGACGCAAACAACTCACGTATGTCATCGAAAACTCCCGTATAAGTCGCCGGATTAGAACGTGGTGTTCGTCCAATCGGATCTTGGGAAACACTAATAACTTTATCGATATTGTCTAAACCCTTAATCTCTTTATGAGGTCCCGGTTTTTCTTTTGATTTATAAAGTTTAGTGGCAATTGCTTTATATAAAACCTCGTTGACTAATGAAGATTTTCCACTACCGGAAACCCCCGTCACAATTGTCATCGTGCCTAATGGGAATTTCACATTGATATTTTTTAAGTTATTGGCTTTAGCACCTTTAACTTCTAAATACAAGCCGTTACCTTTACGACGCTTTTCAGGTACGGCAATTGTGCGTTTACCTGATAAATACTGTCCTGTAATGGAATTTGGATCTAGAGCAAGTTGCTCTGGTGTTCCCTGTGCCACAACAGTTCCACCATGAACGCCGGCTCCCGGTCCGATATCCACAATATAATCAGAAGCTCTCATCGTATCTTCATCGTGTTCAACGACTAGTACACTGTTGCCTAAATCACGAATAGACTGCAAGGTTTTAATCAATTTATCATTATCTCTTTGGTGAAGCCCAATTGAAGGCTCATCTAAGACATATAAAACACCTGTTAAGCGTGAACCAATCTGTGTTGCTAAACGAATACGCTGAGCTTCACCACCTGATAAACCACCGGCTTTTCTTGACAAAGTTAAATATCCTAAACCGACATTGACCAAGAAGCCTAAACGGTCTTTGATTTCTTTTAAAATCAGTTCGGCAATCTTTTGTTGCATTTCAGTTAATTGTAATTCATTAAAGAAGGTTAAGGCCTTTTCAATAGATAAATCAGTTAACTGTGCAATATTTAAGCCACCGACACGCACGCTTAAAACTTGATCATTTAAACGTTTGCCCTGACAAGTTGGACATACGTGTTCGGCCATAAATGAAGCATACCATTCTTTTGACCAGCTCGAGCTTGTTTCTTGATATCTTCTTTCGATAAGCGTTTTAACACCCTCAATATATTTAGTTGTCCGATTGACATTCCCTGAGCTTGAAACAATTTCATAGCTGATAGGACGATCTGAACCCTCTAAAATAATACGCATTTCTTTTTTGGTAAAATTCTTTAAAGGTTTATCCATATCAATCTTATAAGCGTTACATAAAATTTGGAATCTTTGCCATTCGATACGATCTGTGCCGACAGATGTTTTAAAGAAGCGAATCCCACCTTGATTGATACTTAACTCAAAATCCGGAATCAACAAATCAATATCCACTTCATTCTTAATCCCTAACCCATTACAATCAGGACACGCACCTAATGGTGAGTTGAAGGAAAATAAGCGTGGTTCTAGCTTAGGAACCGAGAAACCACAAATCTTGCAGGCGTGGTTTTCCGAAAATAGTGTTTCTTCGTTAAGATTTAAGTTCTGAACAACTACTTCGCCATCAGCTAACTTAGTTGCCGTTTCTAAAGAATCGGCTAAACGTGAATGCTCACCATCACGCTTAATAATTCTATCTACCACAACTTCAATATCATGACGTTGATTTTTATCTAAGTTGATTTCTTCTTCTAATAAGCGAACATCTCCGTCTATTCTGACTCTGACATAACCGTCCTTTAAAAGACTTTCCAATAAGTCTTTGTGTGTCCCTTTTTTATGTTTCACCAAAGGTGCTAACACTTGAAGGCGTGTACCGTCTTCGTATTCATCAATAATATCACACATTTGTTTAATCGTTTGCGATTGGATAGGCATATTGTGTTCAGGACAATAAGCCACACCTACCCTTGCATATAACAAACGCAAATAATCATAAATCTCTGTCACTGTTCCGACTGTTGAACGTGGATTGTGACTTGTCGTTTTCTGGTCAATGGCAATCGCCGGACTTAACCCTTCGATACTATCGACATCAGGTTTTTCCATATTACCTAAAAATTGGCGAGCATAAGAGCTTAATGATTCCACATAACGTCGTTGCCCCTCAGCATAAATCGTATCAAATGCCAAAGACGTTTTGCCTGAGCCTGAAAGTCCGGTCATAATCACTAACTTACCTCGCGGAATCGTTAAATCTACATTTTTCAAATTATTCACACGAGCGCCTTTAATGACGAGGTTTTCTTGTTCCATCTTTTATCCCCTTTCTTAACTGTTTTAAAATTGTCGTTTTATCTAACCCACTTAACTGCAATAAATATGCTTCATTTAAACGTGCTTTCATATTTGGTCCGGGTAGCTCACCAAGTGCCAATAAGTCTTTACCACTAACTAATGGCAATGGCGCTTTTGAACCAAGCCTTTCTACCTTATCTTTTAAATAGGTACCTAGTGCTTGTAAGGACAAGGTGCTGTCAATACCTCTACCTAAACTATCACAACGTGTTAAATAGTATAAGTCATTTAATGTCGTTTTTCCATCTATTTTCCATAAGAGTTTTAAAAAAGTTTTATCTTTCGCCTTGTTTCTTGCGTAAATCATTAACTTCATATGGCAAGCAACCATCACTTCACAATAAGGGATAAAATCCTTGCGATTAGTGATTTGGCTCAAGACATCTTTAACCATAGCACTCCCGACTTCATCATGACGATAGGCATGCCCAAATGCATCAGTTGTCAGTGGCTTTCCGATGTCATGCAACAAAGCGCTATACATAAAGCCCAGTGGATTGTCTGTTTGGTCTTTGACAAGACTTGCTTCATCTACCACACAAAGCGTATGTATCCAAGCACTACCTTCCGGGTGATAATCAGCTCGTTGATGTGTTTGTGCCAACTGTTCAAAAATATTTGGCAAAGCATGAATATCCATTAGGAAGGTCAACCCTTTAGAAGGTTTCTTACCTAATAACATTTTATCATACTCTTGAGCAATTCGCTCCTTGCTTAAAGTTTCTAACGCTTTTTCTTGGACAAGCCTATGACAAATCGCTTGACTTTGCTTATCTACTTCAAAGTCTAAGCGACTTAAAAACTGAGCTAGTCTTAACACTCTTAAAGGATCCTCTGCAAAGTGCTGTGAATCTACGACTCTTAAAATACCTTTTTTCAAATCTTCAATGCCATGATACGGATCGAGATAGGTATGATTTAAAGCATCGTAATAAATCGCATTGACAGTCAAGTCACGACGCTTTGCGGCTGTGGCAATCGACGCATCAATATCTATTTCTATCTCAAACCCTTGATGCCCTTCGGCTATCTTCTTTTCTTTTCTAGGCAAAGTGAAATCTGCTTCGGGTATCTCATAAATTTTATAGACTCCAAAACTTTTTCCCATCAAGCAACAATGCCCAAACTGACTTAGGCAATCTTCCAGTTGCTTGGCATTCAAATGATAGATTTCAATATCGAAATCTTTAATAGGTAATCCTAAAAGGGCATCTCGGACACACCCTCCTACAAAATAGACCTTAGCACCCAAAGAGGCGAGCGTTTCAATCACTTGATTTAATTGTGGACTGCAAGCCTCTCTAAGTTCCATTGATCTAAACTCCTTTAATTATCATTTTCTCCACGTAATTCAATAATCATATCACGAAGCTCCATCGCTCTTTCAAAATCAAGCGCTTTGGCAGCTGCTTTCATCTCTTTTTCTAAATCCGCAATCAGCTGTTTCTTAGCTTTCTTCGGTGCTTTCTTACCTTTCTTCACTAAATCGCTGACGTTGTCCATGGTTTCTTTACCGTGAATAGCCTCACGGATTTCTTTTTGAATCGTTTGCGGAATAATCCCATGAACTTGGTTATATTCATCTTGAATAGCACGGCGTCTTTTAGTTTCTTCAATCGCTCTTTCCATTGAATCAGTCATTTTATCGGCATACATGATAACTTGCCCACTGGCATTACGGGCAGCACGTCCGATGGTCTGAATTAAAGAACGATAATTTCTTAAGAAACCTTCCTTGTCGGCATCTAAAATTGCGACTAAAGAAACCTCCGGTAAATCCAACCCTTCTCTTAGTAAGTTAATACCGACTAAGACATCGTATTTTCCTAAACGCAAATCCCGAAGAATTTCCGTTCTCTCCAAGGTTTTTGTTTCAGTATGTAAATAGGCAACTTTAATACCTAACTCTTTTAAATAACCGGTTAAATCTTCAGCCATACGAATGGTTAGCGTTGTGATTAAAACACGCTCGTTTTTCTTTTGACGCTCATAAATTTCACTGATTAAATCATCAATTTGTCCTTTAGAAGAACGAACTTCAATCAACGGATCCAAAAGTCCGGTTGGACGAATAATCTGTTGCACAACATCACCATGAACACGCTCTAATTCGTAATCGCCCGGTGTGGCGGAAACATAAATCGCCTGATGAAGAATATTTTCAAATTCATTAAATTGTAAAGGGCGGTTATCTAAGGCACTTGGCAAACGAAAGCCGTACTCTACTAGCGTTTCTTTTCTTGATCTATCACCATTATACATTCCTCGTACCTGTGGTAGCATAACATGGGATTCATCTACTACCAATAAGAAATCTTTTGGGAAATAATCTATCAAAGTATAAGGTCTTTCGCCACGTGCTCGACCGTCAATGTGCATAGAATAATTCTCTATCCCCGGACACATACCGACTTCACGCAGCATCTCAATATCGTGGCGTGTTCTTTGTTCCAAGCGCTGATGTTCTAAGAGTTTATTTTCTGCCAAGAAAAACTCTAAACGTTCCTCTAATTCTTTTTCAATGTTGTTGGCGGCAATATCCATTTGTTCCTTAGTAGTAACATAGCCGGTGGCAGGATAGATGGTATATTGTGAATAGGCATTTAAAATATGCCCGTTCAAAGGATCGACCTCGGTAATTCTTTCAACTTCATCACCAAACAACTCGATACGAATTAACCATGAATCCGTATGCCCCGGCACAATTTCAATCGTATCCCCACGTACTCTAAACGTTCCTTTGGTCTGTTCCAAATCATTGCGATGATATTGGCGATCAACTAAATAAGTCAATAATTCTTTACGATCTAAAATCTGCCCGACACGCACCGCAAAAATCATTTCACGGTATTTATCCGGATTTCCTAAACCGTATATAGAGGCTACAGAAGCAACGACAATGACATCTTCTCTATCTAGCAAAGAATTCATGGCGGAGCTTCGCAACATCTCTATTTCATAGTTTGTCTTAGTAGATTTATCAATATACGTATCACTTCCGGGAATATAGGCTTCGGGTTGATAAAAATCGAAGTTTGACACAAAATATTCCACACGGTTATTGGGGAAAAATTCCTTTAATTCGGAATAGAGCTGTCCGGCTAAAGTCTTATTGTGAGAAAGAACAAGGGTTGGTTTATTGACCTTAGCAATTACGTTAGAAACCGTAAAAGTCTTTCCCGTTCCGGTTCCTCCTAAAAGCACTTGCTCCTTTTTACCTGCGTTAATCCCGGCAACAAGCGTTTCAATCGCCACAGGCTGATCACCTGTCGGTTGGTATTTAGATACTAATTCAAATTTCATGCCATCATCTCATTTCCTCTAATACTTTTTGGTAACACGCATCGTGACTAGGATCAGCAAAGTAATTAATTAAAGCGCTGATTAACTCATCATTATCTTGCTTGTTATAAAGTCCATCTACCTCTAAGCGATGCTCATTTTCAAATGCCATTAAAGCATCTTTGGTCTTAGCATCGAAATAACCATCGCTACGCCCTGTATCAAAGCCTAAAGTTATCAACATATGTTGCATATCAGCTATTCTTTGACCGACCATATCATATTTTAAAACCTCATCTTTTTCTAAAGTAATATTATAAAAATCGCTTAAAGCTACTGCTTCGACTTCAATATCAGGTTGAATCCCTATACCATTGATACATTCTCCGCTAGGTAATAACCACCTTGCATACGTATATTTAATTGAACTCATATCTGAAAGCATCATCTGCGTTTGAGCTGTTCCTTTACCGTAAGTTGTTTTACCCACTAATTGATAATCTAAAATCTGACTTAAAGCTCCTGCCATCACTTCTGATGCACTTGCGGTTTCCTCATTTGTCAAAATGTAACCTTGTTTAAAGCTATAATACTTATCATTCAATGCCTTAAATTCTTGTGCCGGTCCGTTTTTCTCTTGCATACTAAATAAAACTGTATCCTTTTGGACAAACAGACTTAAAATCGCCTGCACAGAACTCAAATATCCGCCGGTATTATCACGCAAATCAATGACAATCGTTTCGATTTGATTTTCCGTAAAGAAATCTAAAGCCTTTTTCACAGATTGGTCAGTTAAGTTGCCAAATGTATTAATGTCTAAATAACCGATGACTTTCCCATCACTTTCACGTTTTTCATAAGTTACACTACTGTCAATTACCTGACGTGTAACCTCAATATCTAAAGTCTGACCGTTTCGCAAAATCGTCAAGGTCACCTTGGTACCTTCGTCCCCTGTTACTAATTGCTTCACTTCACTACTTGTCATACCTATAATTGATTTGCCATCAACCTTGGTGAAAACATCACCCGCTAAAATACCCGCAACACTTGCCGGTGTTCCTTCCATTACACTGGAAACATAGCCACCTGCTTCACCCATAGAATAAGTTACACCAATACCCGCAAAACTACCTTCAACCGCAGATGTGAAATCATTTAGCTGTTCATTTGTGAAATACATTGTATGTGGATCACCAATATTTTCTAAAAAGCCTTTGATTGCCGCTGTTTCCAAATCCACAGGTTCTTCATTCGTATCCACCCACATTTGCGAAATCGTATCATAAACAGTCTGAAAACGACTTAGCCCCGTATTCTCTTGTGGGGCTTGTTGATGAGTCGAACTAAAGCGTACAAAACAGCCTAGCCAAATGCCTAAACCTAACATTGCGACTAATTGTAAAATATGTTTAACCTTCTTGTTTTTTGGTTGTTTTTCATTCATATCATTCTTATTCTCCATACTCTCACCTCAATGCTTCTATTCTACCACAAATTTGGAAAAAATTTGAGTAAAGTAATCAATTATTTCTTAATAATTCAAGTTTTTCTCATCAGCTTCAAAAGGCTAAAGCTTATCTTTTCAATTCATATGCGTTAAATAGCCAACTTCCTTCTTAGAAAGTTTTAAAACTTTATGTTTCAACATAAAAATTTGAACAATTAACATTTTTTTAATAACTGCATAAGATAAAGTGGATAAGAAATCCGGAAAGGAGGAAACTATATGGCAATTCAAATTACTAATCAGGCGACAATCACCTATCAGTCCGGGCGTGACGAAAAAAGCGCAACTTCTAACCTAGCGACAACTACTTTGGAAGGTCCGTTCTCTGTTTCTAAAACTTCACTTAGCAACGTCTACGGACAAACAAGTGACATCACTTATATTTTAACCACTACCAACAATTCTCAAGTAGCGTTGACCAATGTTCGCATTACAGATGATTTAGGCAAAAGAAATTTGACGAATGCTCCTTTGACTTATACGGGCCCTGCCTTATTGTATATCAACGGTATCCTTGATAATTCATTAGACATTAGTCAAATATCAAACGGGGTGATTTTTACCATTCCAACCTTGGCTGCGAACGCTCATGCGATAATCGTATATCGTGCGAAACCTAATCGCTATGCTCCACTTGGCTTAAACGGCTCAATCACCAATAGCGCAAGCTGGACAGCTGATTTAATTAGCGATACAACAAGCGATTCAAATACCATAACAGTCGCTAATCATGCTTCTGTAAGTATTGTGAAATCTATGAATCCCGACCCTGTAACATCAGGTTCAACACTCACTTATACGTTTAATCTAACAAACACCGGCAATATTGCGGCGACACACGTTGTGTTGACTGACACATTCAATCCGGCGCCTATGAATATTGTCGTTCATGTTGACGGTCATACACTACCTGCTACAAGCTACACTTATGAAAACGGCTTATTAACAATCAATAACTTAACTGTTCCGTCAGCTTCATTCACAACAGCTAAAGACGGTAGTGTCACTACCCATCCGGGAACTTCAACAATTACTGTCGCAGGTATTATCTAGCGTTTAAACATCATTTCTCTTGGTTAAAATATAAGAGGAGTGATGTTTTTTGAAAATCTATCGACACAAAAAAAATCTATTGTATCAAATATCAAATCAAGAATTAAACAGTCGTTATGTCGTTGCTGTTGAACCTGAAAAAATCGATCCCAATCACTTGCGTATTCAGCGCCATGGGCAAGAAGTCAAAGTCGTCTATGCCCAAAAAGCAAAATGGTTAGCCCTTGTCAGTGATTTAGGATTTCAACTTCAATACCTTAACGAAAAAGACAAAAGCCAAGCCACCTTCACATTGCATAATGAAGTTCCCTTATCTATTCTAGTAGGTGTTTCAGATTTGAAAGTCCTATATTACGCTATGATTTCTCCAACCTTATAAACAACAATCAGCGTATTAAACAATAAAAACGTTAGAGAAGTGAAAATTTAACTTTAATCTCTAACGTTTTTAATTTATCGATTGCCTAACTTACATATAATGATATTGATCTTTTTCCCACCAAATAAAACCTAAAGAAATAACAAAGGCACATACTTCGGAAATTGTTGTCGCAAACCAAATACCATCCAATCCTAGTACCAATGGCAACAAAATGATACTGATTAGCTGGAAAATTAACGTACGCATAAATGAAACAGCTGCCGAAACCCCACCATTGTTTAAAGCTGTAAAAAATGAAGAGGTAAAAATGTTGATGCCTGCCAAGATAAAAGAATAAGCAAAAATTCTAAAGGCATGAACTGTCATGTCTAATAGTCCTTTGTCATAACCGACAAAAACACGAGCTAACCGTTCAGCTAAAATATTAGCTAAACCAAACATTATCAAGCCGGCAACAGCTAGCATCAACATACTCTTTTTAAGCAAGCTCTTTAATTCATCATGGTGCTTTGCCCCAAAATGATAACTAATAATAGGCGCTGTACCGATGGCATAGCCTATATAAATCGCAACAAAGACAAATTGCACATACATCAACACACCGTACGCTGCAACACCATCTTCCCCGGCAAATTTCAACAATTGGAAATTGTATAACATACTGACTAATGAAGATGAAATATTAGTCATTAACTCAGAAGCTCCGTTACTGCAAGCCTTCAAAATAATACGCATATCTAAACTTGTTTTCTTTAATTCTAATAAACTTATATTAGGACGCATGAAGTAAATTAAAGGTAAAATGCCACCAACACACTGACTTATGCCTGTCGCTAATGCCGCTCCTTCAATCCCCATATTAAAGTAGACAATAAAAAGAGCATCTAATATCATATTGGTAAGTCCTGCTACAACCGTAGCCGCTAATCCTAATTTAGGCTTCTCGGCTGTTATCAAGAAACTTTGAAAAACATTTTGCAACATAAAAGCTGTATTAAAGAATAAAATCCAACGACCATAAATAACACATTCTTCTATCATTGAACCTGTCGCACCTAATAAATGAGCGATAGGGCGAATAAAAGCTATTCCGAAAACAGTGGTAGATACGCCTAGTAACAATGTCACCATAATCATCATCGAAAAATATTGTTGTGCTTTTTCTTGCTTACCTTCTCCTAAGACTTTCGCAACTAAAGCACTTCCTCCAGTACCAATCATAAAACCAAGCCCGCCTAAAATCATCAAGAACGGGTAAATCAGATTGATTGCCGCAAAGGAAGTCTTTCCCACAAAATTAGATACAAAAAAGCCATCGACAACACCATAAATAGAAGTAAAAATCATCATCACCATACTTGGAAAACAAAATCTTAATAATTTCTGATATGTGAAATGATCGGATAATTGAATTCTCATCATACATCTCCCCCCTTCAAAATCTCTTGTGTATATTCTTTTAATGTATTTGAATAACGCTTTAAAATATCAATAAACTGCTTTTGCTCCTGTTCACTTAAACTAGCCATGACCGATAACTCTATATCATAAACCACATCGATTGTTCTTTGGGCAAAAGTTATACCCTGACTTGTTAAAGTGATTTCTTTACTGCGTTGGTCTTTGGTATGTGTCAAAACAATATAGCCGTCTTTTTCTAACTTTTTCAAAGCCGAATTGATCGTTTGTTTCGGTTGACATAATGTCTGACACAAGTCGCTTTGTGTTAGAGGTTTATCACTTTCTCGCAAATCATAAATAATCCAAAAAGCACAATCAGATAACCCAAATCTTTTAGCTAACTGATGATAAATCTTATTGTCTTCTTTAATAATACTGTTGTAGGTACGTAACGCTTCTTTCATCATGTCATCTCCTTTGTCCGATTTCGGACATTGACTATTATAGTCTGATTTCAGACTATTTGCAATAGGTAAAGGATAAATGTTTCTAATCTGATTCCCCTCTAAAAGTATATAGCGCTAATTTTTAAAGACATGGTTGATGATAAATTAATTTTTAGGAATCAATTCCTAATATTCATTTACTGCTCTACTTGGTTATGTTTAGAAATATTGACAAACTATGCACATTATGGTAAAGTGTAATTAGTATAGAAAGCACTTACAAACTAACGTGAAATTAGGAGTGATGACACAATGTTTTATATATTGAATTTCAATATGGCTAAACTCTAAAAAAACATAATGGGAGAAAACAATAGTTAATGATGAATACTCAATGCTACTACAAAAAGCAAAAAACAATTACGGACTATCCTAATTTTATATATGCACAACAAAAGCTAAGCGTCGAGAAATTAAAATTGCAATGTTATACTGATAATCAAATTATTACAATTCATACCTTTAATGGTGATGAGAGTTTAATTCCGTTAGCCTTTGCAACAGTAAGTGCAACGTTTAGTGGAACTAAGTTTAAATACTATTCATCATCAAATAGAATTTATTTAGCAATTAAACTCATTGGAAAATGATCTGAAAGTCCATTGATAAGATTTCAAGACACGATAACGTTTAATACAGGTTTTGGTATAGATTTCAGTGGAAAAGACATTTCGGGATGTGGAATTTCGTTTGGCATTGAAAGTGGATTTGATGAACTATATTACGATTTTAAAAATATTTCCAAATATATTTAAGTAAACATTAGGAAGGCTGTATAGATATGAAAAAACAATATGATGACACAACCATTAACAAAAGACTTTTTCATCTTAAGGTTCTTGTGCTTGGTATTTTTACATTTATTTTCACTAGCTTTTTTACCAATATCTATTTTTTTCCATCAGAAGCCGCCGTTATTGCAGTTTGTGTTTCATGCACAGTTTTGATTAGGCATAAACTTAATGAACTTTTAGAAGAAATAAAAAAACGGGATAATTAAAAAATTTGATTGGTTGTTTGTAATTGCGTAAAAAGAAAATAGGATAATTCAACGTTGGAACTTTAAAATTTTATGTCATGCACTGATAGGCTGAGAATTTACTCATCCTTTTGACATATCTCTATTTATTTTGATAAGCAGTATGGGTAAAGGATTTTTCATTACATGAATATGATTTTAGCTAATTAAAACTAGATGTTGGGATTGCTGAAAGCACATAACCTTTTATTTCAAGCCTTTAAATCAAAAAAAGCAGAATAGGTATAATTCACCATATCTCTGCTTCTTCTTTTTAGTTTCTATTAAACTTAAGCAATCTCTAATTCATTTAACCACACATGTAACTCTTTTTCCCATGCAGCTTCCGAATGATTATCATTTTTAAAAACATGAGGCCAAACATCTACTCCTGGCTTTTTTAATAAAGCACGAATTACTTGCAAATTCTGATCGGTAACCTTGGCAAACAAATCATGTGTATCATATTCATAGCCACCCCAACTAATATAAACCTTTGTATCAGGATGCATCTCATGTCCCCAATCTTCTCTGAAAGCTTTATACATCGGATAAAGATGGGGTGAAATACAAGCGGCTTTAGAATAAATATCACTATGCATAACAATCATATATAAAGCCATCAATCCCCCCATAGAAGAACCGCCGATATAAGTATGCTCACGCCAAGGCAATGTGGGATATTTAGAATCAATATAAGGCTTTAATTCATGAATCATCCAATCAATCAAAGCACGTCCTTTTTGATGTATAGTCCCCCATTCATCTTCATAAAAATCATAGGGCGTAAACTCGCTTAAACGCTCATTTCCTTCATGATTGCACTCTAGACCGACAACCATAAGGCGTGCATTTTTTTGATCTAAATATTCTTTAATACCCCAACTTTTACCGTAAGTAGCCTCGTGATCAAAATAAAGATTATGCCCATCAAACATATATAAAACGGGAACTCTCTCATTTTCTTGTAGATTGTCCGGTAAATAAATATGCAACATTCTTTCACAATTGTAGGGAGTAATATAAACCTTTTCCTTAATAATCATACCATCAACTCCTTGTACAGCTATTTTATACTAAGGATATTTTTTGTGCAATAAAATTTATCTACTCTAATAAATTAACCTACTTACTAGATTAGAACTATCAAAATGTTCAAGACACTATAAACTAAATGAATTTATTGGACAATATAAAGTAACCTTCTTTCAATATAGTCCATATTAAAAATAGCATTAACATAAAAAGGTGGTTCCACTTTGATGTGGTTTTCCACCTTCTCAATTGATTGTTTTGAATACTGTACTTAATTTTTAGATAATCATCTTACATGAAGTCTTCGCCGTAAATTCTGAACACTTCACTTACCGGTTTAGTTTCCTCAATATTTTGAATTGTTCTAGCTAACATTTCAGAAACTGATACAATATGTAGTTTTTCGAATTTCTTTTCTTCAGGCAATTCAATCGTGTCAGTAACAACAACTTGTTTAGCGGCACTGTTTTGAAGACGTTCGCAAGCAGATCCTGAGAAAACAGCGTGTGAGCAAGCAATATAAATATCTTTAGCGCCTTTTTCTTTTAGAACTGCTGCACCAGCTGCAATTGTTCCGCCTGTATCAATCATATCATCAATCATAATACAGTTTTTATCCTTAACATCACCAATAATTCCCATAACTTCGGCAACGTTTGGTTTTGGACGACGTTTGTCAATAATCGCAATCTCAGAATGTAAAGCATTAGCTAATTTACGAGCACGTGTTGCTCCACCATGGTCTGGTGAAACAACACAAATATCTTCAAGATTTAATGATTTGAAATATTGACATAAGATAGGTAAAGCATTCATATCGTCAATAGGCACATTGAAGAAGCCTTGAATTTGAGCTGCGTGTAAATCAATTGTAACAACGCGATCAACACCGGCTGTTGTCAACATATCTGCCACTAATTTAGAAGTAATCGGTTGTCTTGGCTTTGCTTTACGATCTTGTCTTGCATAACCGTAATAAGGCACAACTGCTGTGATTTCTCTTGCAGAAGCTCTTTTTAAAGCATCAGTCATAATCAATAATTCCATTAAATTTTCAGAAACAGGTGCAGATGTTGACTGTATGATATAAACGTGTTTCCCACGTACTGATTCATTGATTTCAACTAAGATTTCACCATCGGCAAAATGATGAACAACGCAGTCACCTAGCCCAACACCTAATTGATCTGCGATTTTTCCTGCTAATTGCTTACTGCTTGAAAGTGCAAAAATTGTAATGTTATCAGACTTCATGTCTATTTCCCCCTATTTATTTCTTAGAATTTTTAATCTTCATACGTTTTTCTTCTAAAACCTTCGCATATCCTTCCTTGTTTACTTGACGTGCTCTAGCGATAGCAAAAGCATCACTTGGCACTTCATCTGTTACCGTTGAGCCGGCCCCAACAAAACCGCCTTTTCCAACTTTAACAGGTGCTACAAGATTTGAATTGCAGCCAATAAAGGCTTGATCTTCAATAATTGTCTGAAATTTATTAGCACCATCATAGTTGCTTGTAATCGTACCGCAACCAATATTGACGTCTTTACCGACAATCGCATCTCCGATGTAGCTTAAATGGGCTGATTTAGAGCCAACCCCAAATTCTGCTTTTTTCATTTCCACGAAATTTCCGATATGAACATTTTCATGAATATGACAATTGGTACGCAAACGTGCATACGGTCCGATATCAGTACCACTTTCCACAATCGAATCGCTTAAAACAGAAAATTTAATTTCCACATTGTCTTTAATCACAACGTTATCAAATTCGCAATAAGGTCCAATATGACAGTTAGCACCGATTTCTGTATTTCCCTTTAAAATACAGCCCGGTTCTATAACAGTATCCTGTCCAATCTTAACATCTCTTGCGATGTATGTTGTCTTAGGATCAATAATAGTAACACCATTTAATAAATGCTCACGATTGATTCTTTCCTGCAAGATAGCATTTGCCTGAGCAAGATTAACTCTATCGTTAATCCCACCTACTTCATTAAAATCATCAATGATATGTGTTCCAACCTTTAAGCCCATATCACCCATGATTTTAGCTAAATCAGTAATATAGTATTCATGTTGGGCATTGTTTGGTGTTAATTTTCTTAAAGCTTCGAATAAATATTCGTTATCAAAACAATACTCACCGGCATTCATTTCTAAGATATTCTTTCTTTGTTCCGGTGTCGCATCTTTATATTCTGTAATGCAGACAACCTGTCCGTTTTCATCACGAATAATTCGTCCAAACGGTGTATTTTCAGGCAATATGCAAGTCATCATTGTTGCTTGATGCCCATTTGCTTGATGTGTCTTAATCAGAGCTTCTAATGTACTTGCCTGAATAAGCGGTGCGTCGCCATTAAGAACGAGTGTCAAGCCTTGTTTACCTTCAAGTAAATCGGCTGCCTGTAAAACCGCATGTCCGGTACCTAGCTGTTCTTGTTGCAAGGCGAATGCCACATCATCTTGGCCAACTAAACATGATTGAACCATTTTGGCACCATGACCAATAACAGCTACAATCTTTTGAACGCCTACTTTTCTTAATTCATCTACAACGTGTTGAACCATTGGCTTATAAAGTACTTCATGAAGCACTTTAGGCTTATCTGATTTCATTCTTGTACCTTTACCAGCGGCAAGAATAACTGCATAAATATCCATAATTTCACTCCTTTGCCGCCTCTATTTTACCAAAATTGTATTGAAATAAAAAGCCTTTTTTCATAATTTGGAAAGAATGGAGCATGAAAGGGCTTTTAATAATCTTCATTTGTCTTAAAACGAGTTCTTAAGACAAATGGGTAGTCATTTCGCATGACTTCATATCCTTTTTGCAAAATTTTAGGATCTTTTGTCAAAGCAAAAACACAAGAACCACTTCCTGACATCAAAGCACCGTCAAAGCCTAAAGCAATCAGTTTTTCCTTAATCGTTTGAATTTCAGGCACGAGCTTGAAAGAAGGCTCTTCTAAGCTATTTCCTAAACATGAAACCATCGTTTGATCATCACCGTTTTCCATCGCAAAACGCATTTGACGACAATTTGGGTGATCACATTGATTGATATGTAATTTTTGAAAAGCTAATTTCGTTGATACACCTTTTTTCGGTTTAACTAATAAAATCGCATAATCGGGACTTGCTTCAAAGAAATCTAAGCCTTCCCCTTTACCTGTAACAAAAGCGAATTGTTGATAGATGCAAAACGGTATATCCGAACCGATTTCATCACCGATTTGAGCTAACGTTTCCATCGACAAATTCAAATGAAATAAACGATTCATCGCTCTTAAAACAGCAGCACCATCGGCACTTCCACCGGCTAGCCCGGCTTGCATCGGAATGTGTTTGTAAATTTGAATGCGCACGCCTTTTTTCAATTGAAATCTTTCAATCATCAAAGCGGCAACCTTATAAACAATATTTCTTTCATCTGTTGGGATAATTCGATTATTGGTTGTGATTTCAATCCCTTCATCAATCACATCAACTAACACTAAATCATGAAGAAAGATAGGCGCCATGATCATTTCTAAATCATGGAAGCCATCTTCCCTTCTTTGCACAACATCTAGTGCCAGATTGATTTTGGCATAAGCTCTTATCTTCATATACTTTCCTTACATGGATAAATCTTCCTAGCGACACCTTTGGTATCGATGCCTCCTATTCCTTGAACTTTTCCGGAAGTATTTTCCACAATCCTTTCTATATCAACATAATTTTTGACATTAACACTGGCAACTTGACTCATTAGATAAACAGGATCTAAAGCATGGATATTGACTCTGGCAGGGGAGGAAGCAAAATTTGCTCCTGCGGCAATTAAGCTTTCGTAATTAGACTGACACGCACCTGCAAAAATAATGAGGCGATCCTTATCATTTTGAAACTTTCTGGCAACTCTTACCGCTTGAGCAAAATCCTCTGAATGCGAATAACGGTCCTCCTCATTTTTAGCATCGTGTCCTGTAATAACTAATAAATCAGGCTGATAATGCTCCAATAAATCCCCAACAACCAAAGGCATATTTTTCTCTTTCACGTAATGACCGCTAACTCTAATACCAAGCTCTCGGTATTTGTCTAAGCACATTTCCAAATAACGCTCATCTCCGTCTAAATGCAAAATTTTCCCTTTCAATACCTTCTCATCTAAACACAGCCTTTCCTCATTGATGACCGGCTGATAATGATAATCAACCACTTCTAAATCATCTAATGGACTGTCAGCTACTAATCTAACTTCGACCCCTTTTAGATAAGCTAAATCTTTTTCAATGCGATAAATTTCAAAAACAATATCTCTTTGATATTTTTTACGGACAACTAAATCTCCTATATTCATTACATATCACCCAATTTAGCTTATGCACAAGACTAAACTAACGTGCTTTGATACAATACTTTTAAGTCTTCAACCTTCATCGCTTCCGCTCGAACATCGTAAGCATAACCTAAATCCGCCAGCTGTTTTTCCAACGGTGTTTTAAATGATACCTTCTTTAAATTATTATGAAGTGTCTTGCGCCTAGAAGCAAAAGCTAATTTTAAAAATTCATAAAACCCTTGAATATCTTCATGTTTATGAAAGCTGATTTTTAAAATAGCAGAATCGACATTGGGACTTGGTAAAAAAACCGAACGAGGCACCTCAAAAAGCATCTTGACCGTACCGATATTTTCTAATAATAAAGTTAAAGGCAAACGATCTCTTAAATCATGGCTACACGCCATTTTAACTGCTACATCTTTTTGTACCATAACGATAACCTCATCAATCCCCTGACCTTCTAAGGCAATTTTTTCAAGTAGCTTTGTGGTAATGTAATAAGGCAAATTAGCTACAATTTTAATGTGCTGAGTAGGCATTGAGCAAACTTCCTTAGCTAAATCTACTTTTAAAAAATCTTGCCAAACAACTTCAAAATTATCTTTATCAGCTAAGGTTTGACTTAGAATTTGCACCATATCTTCATCAATATCAAAAGCCTTAACATATTTAGCGACCTCGCATAACTGCTCCGATAAAGCACCAATCCCAGGTCCTACTTCAATCACCGAAGTATCTTTATCAAGTCTTGCCGCCTGAACAATCTTTTGAATAATACTAGGCTCAATAATAAAATTCTGTCCAAATTTCTTTTTAGCGTGCAAACCGTACTGACGCAAAATTTCTTGGGTTCTAGTCGGGGTTGCAATTGGCTTCATGCACATTCCTCCCTTAGTGCTTCTATAATATCTTTTTTAGTGACACCAATCATATTCAAACGCTTAAAGAGTGTTTTCGCATTGCCGTAACCTAGTTTGAAGTAATCATATAAAAATAGGCGTCTAGTCTGATTGCCGATAATATCTAAAGAAATATATTCTTGCCATGTTAATGTTTCTAAAGACACATCAAAACTAGCGGCTTTTTGTAGTGCCTCAATGATAGCTTGGGGTTTAGCTTCCGCAATGCCTACCTTTCCTCTACCTATTGCATCTTTTTTATCTACAAAAGCGTGTTTACAATTAGGAATACGATTGGTAATTTTTTGTCTGATTTGCATACCGGGATAATCTGGGTCGGTAAAAACGATTACACCCCTGACTTTGCTTGCTTCTTCAATTAAATCTAACGTCTTTTCGTCAATTGCACTACCGCTTGTTTCAATTGTATCGCACTCAATTAAATTCTTTAACTTTGCGGTATCGCTGTGCCCTTCGACCACAATAATTTCCTTGATTTTGCTTTTCTTATCCACTTTTCCACCTCGCTTCCATTATACCTAAAAGCAAAGCTTTTTTTAAGCCTATTTTTAATTATTTTTAAGCAAGACCACTTGTGCTAAGAACAACGCCTTGACGAGGGGTAAACTTGAGAAAACTTCAAAATTTTAAAAGTATGTCCCTAACCTAGCCCTAATAATAGATATGAAGGACAAAGTAAAAAGCTATGATATACCATCACATATATCATAGCTTTCATACTCAAAGGGCTTAAATCTCAGGCATAGCTGCGCCGTCAGCACGGGGATCACTGCCGCCAAACAGCAAACCATTTTCTTTAACTTCAATAATTTGACTTGCCCCTGAACAAGTAAACGGCTCAATCACTTGTAATTGATGCCCCATTTCTCTTAATTTATTTAAAACCTCTTCGCCTACTTGCGATTCAATCTTTAATACATGGTCAACACTGCCATCTTCATTGATTGTAGCATTATCTGTCCATTTACCATGTTCAACAGCTGTTTGGACGTCCATGCCAAAGTCTAGTAAGTTGACAACAGTTTGCATATTCCATTGTGGCTGATTATCTCCACCCGGAGTATTGCCGACATATTTCAACTTACCTTCTTGGTCGGTAATTAAATAAGTATTTAAAGTGTGGATCGTTCTTTTGGTTGGTTTCAAAGCATTTGGGTGACTAGGATTGAAATGGAATTGTGAAGCACGGTTGTTCAAAAGAATACCTGTACCTTCTACCACTTCACATGAACCCCAAGTACCTGCAACGCTGTGAATAAATGATACGGCATTACCTTCCTTATCCACAACAACCATACTTGTTGTATGAGATAAATCGTTACCTAAAACATCTTTCTCATTTAAGCAACTATCCATTTTAATTTTTGCTGCCATCTTTTTAGCGTATTCTTCTGTTAAGATTTCACAAGTTGGGTTCTTAACATAATCAGGATCACCGAAATAAGTTTTGCGGTCAAAGAAAGCAATTTTTTTAGCTTCAACCATCGTATGAATCGCTTCGGCACTATCAGGCTGATATTGTGACATATCAATTTGATTTAAGATATTCAATTCTTCCAAATGAATAATACCTTGTGATACAGGTGGTGTTTGGAAAACTTTCATACCACGATAATCAACAGAGATTGGTTCTAAGAATTCACATTGATAGTCTGCGAAATCTTCTTTCTCAAATAATCCGCCATATTTCTTTGAATGAGCAACAATGGCATCGGCAATTTCGCCTTTATAAAAACCGTCTTTCCCGTTTTCACATAAATATTCTAAGCTTTTAGCATAATCGGGATTTTTAATGATATCTCCTGGCATCATTGGTTTACCGTCATTAAGATATAGATTACACATATTTTTATAACGTGTTAATTTGTTGTAATCTGTATGCATATGACGTACCACTTTCTCACTAGCAGGCACCCCATCACGTGCTAATTCAATTGCATCTTGAGCTAGTTCTGTAAATGATTTTGTCCCCCATTTTTCAAGCATAGCGAAATATACATCAACTGCTCCCGGTACAGTTACTGAAAGCATTCCGTCATTAGGCATTTTTGTATGACCTAATTCACGATATTTTTCTAAAGTTGCGGCTTTTGGTGCTCCGCCTGAACCGTTAATGGCTGTAACTTTCTTTGTTTTTGCATCGTAATATAAAGCAAAAGCGTCACCGCCAAGTCCACACATATCAGGTAAGACCAAACCACTTGTTAAGGCCATGGCAATTGCCGAATCAACGGCATTTCCGCCACTTTGTAAAACTTTTAATCCTGAAGATGAAATTAAAGTATGTGCTGAGGCAACCATTCCTTTACGTCCCATAACGATTCCTCTATGTTTCATATACATAACCTCCTATATATTAAATAATAAGAGATAGCTAGGAAGAACACCAAGCTATCTCTATAATATCTCGACTATTAATCTTGTTCAGCCTGTGCTTTTAAACGTGAACGTTCTTCCATTTTGATAAATGGATAGTAGATAGCTGCTGAGATAAAGATACCGCAGAATGCCCAGATAGCAGCTGGAATATTAGCTCCCGTAGCTAAATATGCGCCAATAACTGGTGGCATAATCCAAGGTACCTGAACAACACAACGACCAATGATATCAAAATACATCAAGAAATATGTTCCTGTTAATAAGACAACATCTACCAATACAAATGGGATCATCATTGTTGGGTTCATAACGATCGGTAAACCGAATGTAATAGGTTCGTTAATTTCGAAGATACCTGCCGGTAATGCCAAACGACCTAATGTTCTTAAAGATTTTTCTTTAGAGAAGCACATGATGATAACTAATGATAATGTTGCACCTGCACCACCTAAACTAATGAACCAAGGAATGAAACCTGTAGCTGTAATATAAGGAATAGGTTGTCCTGCATTGAATGCTTCTGTATTAGCAGTAATGTAAGTTAAGAAGATAGGTGTACCTACAGTATTTAAAACTGATTGTCCATGAATACCAACACACCACAATAACTGAGAAACCACCATGTATACCAAAATACCCGGATATGAATTTAAGGCGAATACTAATGGTGAGAACATTTTAATAACTAATTCCGGAATTTCAATACCGAATACACATCTAATTACGAATAAAGTGGTTAAAATAACGATACCAGGAATTAATGCTGAGAATGATTTTGCAACTGCTGGTGGTACGCCTTCTGGGAAACGAATGACCCATTTACGTTCTGTAAAGATTTGCAATACTTTAACAGCAAAGATAGCTACAACTAAAGCAGTAAAGATACCTTTTGAACCAAAGTACTTTGTAACCATGTTGAATTCTGCATCAACTTGCAAGAACATGAAACCTACAAATGACAATGTTCCACCTGTGATAGCATCTTGTTTCAACTCACTAGCTAAAGATGCACCAACTGAGAAGGCAACAATTAAAGCGATAATACCAATTGTCATAGCATTTGGTACATTTAACATAGCCGCATACGGTTCTACCATTGCTTTCCATGCATCATTTGGGAATTGGCAGATAATGATAAAGATACTACCAATAATCGTGAATGGAACAGTGGCAATCATACCATCACGAATCCCCTTTAAGTAAGGGTTAGTTGCAACCTTCCCAAATACAGGTGCAACTTTTTCTTCCATGAATTTCATGAAATTGTCCATAAAATCTCCCTCTTTTCCGAATCCTTTTTGATTCTTTTTTTATCTGATTTCATTATAATATAATAATGTTAGTTTGTAAAGATTATAATGTTTGTTTTTTTTAAAAAAATTGATACGCTTACATTTCTGCTAATTTTGACTCTATACATCTATTTGTTTTAACGATGCAGAAATTGTCACACTATGTACTTTAAAATAAGAAAATGATAAAAACGATAAACTTGAAAAATTATGATATGAAAGTATCTACCAAAAAAACAAGAAAACCAATAGAGATATTGGAAGTAGCAGACTATCAAAATCTTGTTAATTCTAAAATGTTCTCAATTATTATTTGCCTAGACATATTATCTAAAATGTTAACTTTTAAAATTATATTTAAAACCTAAGCAATTTAATAAATAACTATTTACATAATCTGTTAAATAGATTTCATTTTAAAAGAAAAAAGAAGTATCTAAAAAGTCAAAACACTTCTTTACTACTCTCACAACAATTATTACTAACGTTTAGAGAACTCCAAAATCTTATAAAATAAGGGTTTTAAAGCCTTTTTGTCGCTTACTTGTTGCATTGCTAAAACAATTTATATTCACGCATAAAAGCGCATTACCATATTGTTAATTTAAAAGAAATTTCATTCTGCTTGAAATTATCTTAAGATTGCATCAAATTCATGCCATTTTCGTCCACCTTTAAATATAAACGATTATCATAATAATCCTTTATTCCAACTAAAATATTTTCTAAAAAATGCTCTGTTTCATCTTTTATTCGTGTTAAATCATCTATACTATAATTTCTACC
>CAJUOR010000001.1 GCA_910588165.1 uncultured Thomasclavelia sp. | reverse complement strand
TGCTTTTTTAACTATCACTATATTTTAATGCTGGATACCAAAGTCAGGTTTTATAATAGTATAGTACGAGAAGTATACATTTGTAAATGATAGAAAACAAAAATTAGATTTAGTTTCCGTTAATTGTTTACGTTTTTCAATTGGTGTTAGATACTTTAATACTTGCATAGGTATATTATTTGATCTTTTTAAATAAGCTTTTGCCTGTTTTCTAAGATTTTCTAATGAATAGAATATCAGATAATTTGAGAATCTTTTATTATCATTCCCATGACTTCTTTTTACTTTTCCATTATGTCTTGGAGTTCTTGGTTTTATCTTCTGATGCTAAATATTTTCACCAATGCAGGTATACTGATAATACTTCTTATCTTTAGAAAGAGAAATAGCCTTACATTCCTTGGAAACATACTTGACACCAATCTACAGAGGAGTATCATAAGGTTTGCAGGCTCTATTTTTTCTACTTATTATTTTTAGGCATTATTAAAGCCAAAAGTGTCATTTATTATTTCAGTATCCAAAGGATTAGTGATAAGTAGTGTTTTGATTTTCATACTGCCATTAACAAATAGCAACAATATCTGGCTTACAATGTCTTTTACAGAAGTGATAGTTGCGATTTTTGCAGTTGTTACTATGCTTCGATATACAAAAAAGTTACCAGTAGAGAAAGAATATATCCATGAATAAAATTATCATTATTAGCAAAGCGTCTAGAAACGGAGAACAGGAGATAGTACAAGGATTGCAAAAGCACTCAACATACCTTATTACGATAAAGAAGTATTAAAATAAATTGCTTAAATTTTTTGATGGCATCAGCTTTCTGCACATTAAAGTTAAAATGTAATTTTTATTTATAAAATCAATAAAATTTAGAAATATTAAAGAAAATTCATATTCAATTCATCTAGTTAGGTTATGATATAGATGCAATCAAAAAAATCATATTTTCTCCCAAATAATATGATAGAAGGTGCTTGTTTTAGGCACTTTCTTTTTTTGTTCTAAATTACGCTCATAGATTACTTTCACAATTTATTGTGGGTGTAAAGGTGGTCAATTCAGTTAACAAAAAAATAGTAAGGTACCTTGACAATTTACGGAATAGTGCTAAAATAAGTACGGACAAATCAAAAGGAGGGCTTGCGATGGAACAAGACTTAACCTTGATGAAACAATTAAGGCAATGCGGTCATGTGCTGTATCATCGCCGATGTTTAAATCAGTCGCAAAATAGGATTTTAGTGCTTTTAAAAAATCAGGGAGCGATGACGCAAAAGGATTTGATGAAAGCTATGCATATTCAATCAGGTAGCTTAAGTGAAGTGCTTGGCAAAGTTGAACAAGCAGGTTATATTCAAAAAAAACGCTGTGAAAATGATCGACGTAACTATGAAGTTACTTTAACTGATGAGGGAAAAAATCAAGCTGACCGTTTTGAAAATCATCAGATGGAGATGGCTGAAGGGTTATTTCAACGTTTATCCGCTCAACAAAAAGATGAGCTGGAAGCACTGTTAGGTGTATTGTTGCTAGATTGGGCTGATTTTAAATCATGCCGTTTGTGTGAGAAAGGGAGAGAAAAAGATGTTTAAAAGATTTATTGAGTATTATAAACCCCATAAAAAGCTTTTTTGGTTAGATATGGGGGCTTCATTCATTGTTTCGGTTATTGGAATTGTTTATCCTATTGTAACTAGAAGTATGTTGAATGAATACATTCCAAATAAAAATTACCAAATGATTATTTTTGCCGGTTTGACTGTTTTATTACTATACTTTGTACGAATGTTGTTAAGGTATTTTATCCAATATCAAGGGCATATGATGGGCGTTAAGATGCAAGCTCAAATGCGAAGTGATATGTTTAATCACTTAGAAAAATTGCCTTACAGTTTTTATGATAACCATGAAACCGGGAAAATTATGTCCCGCTTGACAAATGATTTGATGGATATCAGTGAATTAGCCCATCATGGACCGGAAAATATTATTATTTCAGTTATTTCAATTGTAACTTCTTTTGTTTATTTAGCGATGATTAATTTATGGTTAACTCTGATTATTTTGCCTGTGTGCCTATTTTGGTGATTGTTTCATTAGTTATGCGTGGCAAAATGCGAGATGCCTTCACAAGAAGCCGTCAGTCTATTGCCCAAATTAACGCAGCTTTGGAAAGTAGTATTTCCGGTATACGTGTAACTAAGGCTTTCACGAACGCTAAGAAGGAAGCCGATAAATTTGAAGAAGGGAATCGCCAATTTATTAATGCCAGAAAAGATGCTTATAAAGCGATGGGACAATTTCATTCGTCAACGGCTTTCGTAACTGATGTGTTTAATGTTATTGTTCTAGTTGCCGGAGGATTGTTCTTGTATGAGGGGCAAATCAATTTTGCCGATTACTCAGCTTTCATTGTATCCATTGGTATGTTTATTACACCAATCACGACTTTAATTAACTTTATGGAAATGTATCAGAATGGTGTAACCGGGTTTGAACGTTTTATCGAAATCATTGATCAAGAACCGGAAATGGATCAGCCGAATGCCCAAGATGTCGGTCGAGTTGAAGGTCATATTGAATTTAATAATGTTACTTACGGTTATGAAAAAGACCGTCATGTCTTAAACAACATCAGCTTAGACATTGAAAAAGGTAAGACTTTCGCTTTAGTTGGTCCAAGCGGTGGCGGCAAGACGACGATTTGTCATCTGATTCCTCATTTCTATGATATTACTTCAGGTACAATTAAAATTGACGGTCATGAAATTCACGATATTACAAATGAATCTTTAAGAAAAAATATTGGGATTGTGCAACAGGATATCTATTTATTCAATGCAAGTATTAAGGACAATATTTTATACGGACGTTTAGATGCGACCGATGAGGAAGTTATTGAAGCTGCTAAGCGAGCTAATATCCATGATTATATTTTATCTATGCCGGAAGGTTATGATACAGTCATCGGTGAAAGAGGTGTGCGTTTATCAGGTGGTCAAAAACAGCGTTTGAGTATTGCCCGTGTGTTCTTGAAAAATCCGCCAATCTTAATTTTAGATGAAGCGACAAGTGCCTTGGATAACACAACCGAAATTCTTATCCAACAAGCCCTTGATGAGTTATGTAAAGGACGTACAACCTTAGTCGTTGCGCACCGTTTATCTACCATAAAAAATGCCGATGAAATCGCCGTTATTTCAGAAGGTAAAATTATTGAACAAGGTAATCACGAAGCTTTAATTGAAAAGAATGGCGTTTATGCTCATTTATATAGCTTACAATTTAGAGATAGCGACTTGTCTATCAATAAGAACATCTACTAACGATGTTCTTTTTTGCTAAGTGGAAAAACAGTTTGTGTTTTGTGATAAAGATGGTATAATAAAAACATATTTGAAAGGAGTTGAGAAGATGTATAATAATTCTTGTTTCTAAATTTTAATCATTCCAAACACAAATCATGGGATGATTATGCACTTTTTAGGCAAGAATGATTTTATCCATCGCTTAACTTTTCCATGATTAAACTTTTCATGACCGTAGGGATAATGTTATTCTTGTGGTCATTTTTTTGATTGGAGGTTTGATATTATGGGTTATATACACATTTCACATTTAAGTTTTCATTATGAAGGACACGCTGATACGATTTTTGAAGACGTTACCTTAAATTTAGATAGCCGCTGGCGTTTAGGGTTAGTCGGTAGGAATGGCAGAGGTAAAACAACGCTATTAAAATTGATTTTAGGTGAGTTAGATGCCAATGGAACGATTCAAAAAGACGTTACGATGCGCTATTTTCCTTATCCGGTTACGGATATGCAAAAGGATACAAGTGAGATTATTGAAGAAATGTTAGGAGAATTGGATTGGCATATCTATAAAGAGTTAAATTTATTAGAAGTAGATGCAAAGGTGCTCTTTCAGCCCTTTGCGACATTAAGCCCGGGTGAAAGAACGAAGGTGCTTTTAGCGTGCTTGTTTATTAACGATGATGATTTTGTTTTAATTGACGAGCCGACAAACCACCTTGATGAAGAGGGACGAAGATTGGTTAGCCGTTATCTCAAAAGTAAGCAAGGCTTTATTTTAGTGAGCCATGATCGTAATTTCTTAGATGAATGTATCGACCACGTTCTTTCCATCAACAAAAAATCAATTGCCCTAGTCCAAGGCAATATGAGTATGTATATGGAGAATAGAAAACGCTTGGAGCATGATGAACAGATGCGAAACATTCATTTAAAAAAAGATATTAAGCGTTTAAAAAAAGCCAGTGCCAGAACTTCTAATTGGTCCTGTCAAGTTGAAAAATCTAAAATCGGTGCTTATGATAAGGGCTTTGTGGGACATAAAGCCGCTAAGATGATGCAGCGTTCAAAAAATATCGAGAAGCGTTATGAGAATTATATTGAAGAAAAGCGATCTTTGCTACAAGATTTCGAGGAAATCGAAGATTTAAAGCTTCACCCTTTACCTGTGGCAAGTCGAAAAGTGATAAGTTTAGATCATGTTTCATTTAGTTACGGCAACAAAAAGATTTTAGAGGATTTTAGCTTAGTTGTGGAAAAAGGAACTAAATTGTGTCTAAAAGGAAGAAACGGGAGCGGGAAATCGACGATTTTAAAATTGATGAGTGGAGAGCTTCAAGTACAGGCAGGTAAAATTACTTCGCAACATGATTTGAAAATTGCCTATGCTTTTCAGGATACTTCAAATTTATCCGGAACATTTCAAAGCTATTTGGATAGTCAAGAAGTTGATGGTGTTTTATGTCGAGCGATTTTACACAAATTAGGTTTTCATAAACAGTTGTTTGAGAAAAGGTTAGAGAATTTAAGTCAAGGACAAAAAAAGAAGGTCGTCTTAGCTTCGACGCTTTCCAAATCTTGTCATTTATATTTATTTGACGAGCCGATGAACTATATTGATTTAGATAGTCGGATGCAAATCGAAGCCCTTCTACAAAAAACAGAGATGACTTGTGTTTTCGTGGAACATGATAGAGCTTTTTGTCATGAAATTGCGACACAAGTATGTGAACTATGAGGGGGATTCTAGAGATTTCATGATTGTTTTCAATAATGAAAAGGGTTATAATAAAAGTATGAGAGGAATGGTTCTATGCATCATTTACTAAAGACTTATCAAGGCTTAGTACCCTTTTTGGCTACTGCTTTTGGGGATAATGTTGAAATTGCTTTACATGATTTAACTAAAGAGGAAGCACCCATTATCGCTATTGCCAATAATGAGATGAGTGGCAGAATGATTGGCGATTCTTTAACGGATTTAGGACAACATATTCTTAAACAAAAACAATATGAGCATAAAGACTTTGTCATGAATTATAAGTCATTGACAGATTCCGGGAAATTAGTAAGAGCAGCTTCTTATTTCATCAAGGACGAAAAAAAACATCTGATTGGTATGCTTTGCATTAATGTCAATATTTCGGATTATGATTATCTTCAAAAAACGCTGCAACGTATTTTAGGGATAAAAGAGCAGCCGGAAATTGAATATCAGATGGATCACCCGATTGAGATTTTGCCTAATTCTTTGGAGGCTTCAATTAAACAATGTGTTTTAGATACATTGAAAGAATTAGGTTATCCCGATTATGTTGCTAAGGGACGTTTAAAAGCCAAGGAAAAAGCCAGTGTCATTAAGGTTTTGCATGATAAAGGGGTTTTTAATATGAAAGGTGCAATCAGTTTAGTAGCGAAGGAACTCTCTGCTTCAGAACCAACCATTTATCGTTATTTGAAAAATATATAGGAGGTTTTAGTCATGAATGATACAGTTTATGTCAGCGGACATCAAAATCCTGATACAGATTCAATTATCAGTGCTATTGCTTATGCACATTTATTAAATAAACTTGGAAAATATCATGCTGTTCCCGTTCGTTTAGGAACAGTGAGTCAAGAAACACAGTATGTTTTGGATCGCTTTGCATTGGAAACACCTCTTTTGCTTAAAACAGTTAAGCAGAAGGTAGAAGATTTAGATTATGACAAGGTAACGCTTTTTGCTAAAGAGTTGACATTGAAAACCGCTTGGTCTTTAATGAAGCAAGGTAATTTAAAGTCAGCTCCTATTTTAGATGAAAATTCGCAATTGATAGGTTTGTTGTCGACATCTAATATTATTGCGGGTTATATGGACGAGTGGGACAGTGAAATTTTAGCTAAAAGTGGGACTTCAATTGAAAATATTGTTGATACATTAGATGCAAGAGTCTTGCATTTGAATCGTAAAACTAAAGTTTTTAAAGGCGAAATCCATGTTGCCGCAATGTTGAAGGAAGAGGCTCAAAAGCGAATTAAAAAAGATGATATTGTCATTGTGGGTGGCGATCGTGAAGATACGATTCGTATGTTGACAGAACAGGGTGTTTCTTTGATTATTTTGACCGGTTCATTATCTTTGACAGAAGAAATGGCTAAGAGAATTGAAGAAGCTAATATTACGACAATTTCAACACCTTATAATACATTTGCGACAACGCAGTTGATTATTCAGTCTGTACCGGTTGATTTTGTTATGCAAAAGGGTGCTATCAGAACCTTCTCGACAGATGATACAGTGGACTACATGAAAGAGGTCATGACCGAAACACGTTATCGCAGCTATCCTGTGGTAGATTTAAACGGACGTGTTGTCGGAAGTTTATCAAGATATCAGTTATTGTCCGGTTTACGTAAAAAAGTTATTCAGGTTGACCATAATGAGCGTGCGCAGTCAATTCCGGGGATTGAGGAAGCTGATATTTTAGAGATTATCGACCATCACCGCGTGGCAGATATTCAAACAGTCGGACCGGTTTATTTCCGTTGTGAACCATTGGGTTCAACTGCTACGATTGTATCTAAAGCTTATTTTGAAGAAGGGATAGATATACCTGCTAATATTGCCGGGGCTTTGTTATCAGCTATTATCTCAGATACTTTATTGTTTAAAAGTCCGACATGTACACCTGTGGATACGAAAATTGCCAAGCGTTTAGCCAAGATTGCCGGTGTGGATTTAGTGGAGTTAGGTAAAGAAATGTTTAAAGCCGGAACTTCTCTAAAAGGTAAGACAATGGATCAGATTTTCTATCAGGATTACAAACGCTTCACTATTGGTAAGCGTCAAATCGGGGTTGCTCAAGTTAATACGATGGATATTGAGGGCTTTGAGGAATATCGTGATGAGATGTTGGCATATATGAATACGCAAGTAGAGGCTCAGCACCTCGATGCTGCTTTTGTCTTATTGACAGATGTCATTAATGCTGCCAGCCAGTTATTTGTGGCAGGACCTAAAGCCGAAATTGCAGCTCGTGCCTTTAAGGTAACCATAAAAAATAGCGAAGCCTTTCTACCGGGGATTATTTCACGCAAGAAGCAAGTTATCCCTGCCATTACCGAAGCTATTGAACAAATGGGATAATAAATGAAGGTGCCATTGAATAGGGCATCTTTTTATCAGTAAAAAAAGCAACGCAGTATAAGAACCGAGTTGCTTTTTTTGTTAGGCTGTTGCGACAGTTTTCTCATTAGAAAGCTTTTTAAATAATTTAGATAAGACAACGAAAGCCAAACTAGCTAAGATGATTTCCGATGTGAATTGAGCTAAAGATAAACCATATAAAGGTATGAGCTGATTTAAGATAATTAAAGCCGGAATCTCTAAGATAATCTTACGCATAATGGCAAAGAATAAAGATTCTTTTCCCATGCCGACAGCTTGGAAAACACCCACAGCCACAAAGTCGATACAAAGGAACGGTAGACCTAGGCAGAAGTTTCTTAAGAAGGCGGAGCCATAGTCGACGATGGTTTGATTAGACATGAACATCGAAATGAAAAAACGTGATTGGAAATAATAGCCTGCCACCACAACGACGATGAAAGCTAAGGCAATTTTCAATGTTGTTGTTAAGGTATTTTTCATACGTTCGATATTTCTTGCAGAATAGTTATAGCTAATTAATGGCATAATCCCTTGCGACATACCTAAGGCGATTTGAACGGGCACCATATTGATTTTTTGGGCAATCCCCATAGCAGCTACAGCATCTGTTCCATAGCTTGCGGTTAAGTTGTTGAGAATTGTCATACCGGTTACATTCAATAAGTTTTGAATGGCAGCCGGAATACCGACAGCAAAAATAGAGAATAAAACAGCTTTGTCTAAACTGAATTGCGAAAATTTAATGGATATGTAAGTATTTTCTTTTTTCTTATTGATGAGTACAATAAAGTATAGGCAGGCAACACAGTTAGATAGGAAAGTTGCTAAGCCGGCACCGGAAGCTCCCATATCCAATCCCCAAGGTAAGATGAAGATAGGATCGAGAATAATGTTTAAAATACAGCCACTCATCGTTCCGATGCTGGCGTGTAAGCTTGCACCTTCGGCACGTACAAGGAAAGCTAAGACAACATTTAAAATAGCCGGTGCGGCACCACACATAATGGTCCATTTCAAATAGTTATAGGTCGCACTTGAAGTTTCGGCTGTTACACCTAATATCTGTAATAAAGGACGATTAAACGTAAAACAAAGAACCGATATGGTAATCCCTAAGAATAAAGCACAATAGAAACCAATCGCCGAACTTTGACTGACACGCTTGTAATCTTTACTCCCTAAAGAACGGCTCATCAAACTCGAAGAACCGACACCAAAAAGGTTAGTTACAGCTGTAAGTGATAATAAGATAGGTGCGGCTAAAGTTACCGCAGCATTTTGAATGGCATCATTAAGCATACCGACAAAATAAGTATCTGCTAAGTTATAGATGACCATGACAAGTGAACTTAAGACGGTTGGAATAGCTAACTTAATGATAGCCTTGGAAATGGGCATTTTTTCAAATAAGTAAACTTTATCGTCATTTGGCATAAATAAAACTCCTCTCTTTTTATGTTATATAAAAAAGCACCTGATAACTTGTATGTTCAGTGCTTTTTTCACGCATCAAGTATACTCTTTATTATAACACATTTGAGCGAACTTTAGTCAAGCGAAATATTAAAGAAAATGTTTAAGAATGTAGTTAGCTACGCCATCATGATTATTATCTAAGTCAGTAATGTCATCGCTAAGAGACTTGGTTTTATCATCACCGTTGATCATACATACGCCAAGTCCTGCATGTTTTAGCATATCATGATCGTTTTGAGCATCACCGAAAACACAGACCTCGTCCATGGTGATATTTAAAATATCACAGATTCTTTTAATTCCGTTGCTTTTACAAACCTTAGGATTGACAAATTCAAATAATGTAGGTGTTGTCTTGAAACAGTTAAAATCCGGACTTGAAATGGATTTAGATCTTTCAATCACAGCCTCCATATCTTGTGGGTGGCACATGATAACTAATTTAGGAAAATCTCTTTTGAAAAACTCGTGAATATCTCCCATCTCCATTTCAGTGAAACGATTATCTCTGGAAATTGCGATGCTTAAATCATCGTGGCGATAAGCGTGCAAATTGCGTTTGTCATAGACGCTGAAGTTAATCGGTAAATCTTCAAAATGATGAATGATATCAATACAGCAGCTACCTTTAATAGGATCGTTTAACTCACTGATATTTTCGTTAGGCATAATAATTTGCGCACCATTGAAGCCTAATAGCACATCGCATTGGTCACGAATTTTCCACTCGTCTAATAGAACATCTACGGCATATAAACTGCGTCCGGTTGCCAAGCCAAAACGAATACCTTGTTCTCTGGCTTTTTGAATGGTACTGATGGTATGTTCTGAAATTTTTTTATCATCTGATAGTAAAGTCCCGTCTAAATCACATAATATTAGTTTAATATTTTTCATAGTTTATCCCTCCAACCTTATTCTATCATATTTTTGTTTGTATTTAAGCATAAAATTGATATAATGTTTGCAGGGGTGTGAGAAATATGGCAAAAATTTTATTTTCAGATTTAGATGGGACAATTATTGGTAAAAAAGGTGTACCTTTACATGAAAAAAATATCAGTGCTTTAAAGACGCTAAGAGAGCAAGGGCATATCGTTGCACTATGTACGGGAAGAAACAATATAGATATTTTACCGACACTTAAAGCAGTGCAGATACCTTATGATTATATGGTGTTATGCAATGGGGCGTATATTGTGGATAGAGGGGGTAAGATTATTTATCAGAACAATATTCCAAAAGATTTAGGTGAAAAGATGTTATTTACTTTTATCAAAGAAGATCGTTTGATGGTTTACTTCTGTGATGGCAAAAGCTGTGTTGTCAAGAAAAAAGATGGCATTCATATCATAGATGAAAAAGGGGATATTACAAGTTATCAGGATTTCTCAATGTTTGAAACAAAGATGCATGAAGCTAAATTCTATACTATTTTTGGCATTAACCAAGAAGATGAGAAAACAGATTTTTTAGATGGTTATGTGAAAAAAACGATGCCTCTATTTGAGAAGGATATTTCATGGTCTTACAATACAGCTTTTATTGATATTATGGGACCAAATAGTTCTAAAGGATTGGGCATGAAAAAGCTTGCCGAATATTTAGGTATTGAACATGAAAATATTTATGCTATCGGTGATTCTTACAACGATATTTCGATGATAGAATCAGCACAACACGGCTATACGTTTAGACGCAGTGATGAAGTGGTACAGAAAAAAGCTAGTCATCTTGTAGATTATCTATATGAGGTGGTAGAGGATATTTTGGAGGAAAATAGCTAATTCTTTATAAAAAACCTAAAAGCAATGAATAAATTTTTCTTTATTTATTGCTTTTTTATTATTTTTAGATTAGTATATACCTTTGTGAGGGAGGGGAGAAAATATGAAAGAGGGAATCTTAAAAAAATATATCGGACCAAAATTCTTTTATCAACGTATTGCCCATATTGCCATACCGTTAGCCTTGCAACAGATTTTAAATCAGGCTGCCGGTTTTGTTGATACGATTATGGTATCGCAAATCAATGGCGTTGGGGCAGTTGCCGTGGCAACGCAATTAGATACGATTATGATGAATGTCGGTTTTGGTATCAATTCAGGTGCCGGAATGTACGCTGCGCAGTTTTATGGAGCGAGAGATTATAAAAGTTTAAGAAAAATCTTCGGTTTAAAAATTATCATTAACTTTATCAATGCTGCTATTTTTATGGCCTTAGCACTTTTATTTGGAAATGCTATTTTAGGTTTTTACAGCGGTGATGATGAAGTTGTGAAACTGGGAATGAGTTATTTATCTATCTCATGTTTCGCTTATATATTTTCTAGTTTAACTAATGTTTATAGTTTTATTTATCGAGCTATTCAAAAAACACATATTCCGATGTATATCGGTATGGTTGTAACTGTTGTCAATATTGTTTTTAATTATCTTTTGATTTTCGGTAAATTCGGTTTACCTGAAATGGGCGTTGCCGGGGCGGCTTTGGCAACCTTAATCGCAACGATGACAGGTGCTACAATTCATGTAGTATATGCGTATAAAACGCATCAACCATTTTTAGGTACGTTTAATGAAATGTTCCATCAGTCATTAAGCTTTGTGAAGCCCGTAGTTAAACGTATGATGCCGTTGATTTGTAATGAAGCTTTCTTTGGCTTTGGAATGAGCTTATATGTTAAAGCCTTTGGAATGCTTGGGAAAAATGCTTTAGAGATTTATAAGATTGGGAATACAGTGGCTAACTTCTTCTTTATCTTTGCTATGGGATTGAATAATGCGACCGGTTTAATTATCGGGGAACAGCTAGGTAAGCAAGATATGGAAAAGGCAAAGGAATACAGTAATTATTTTGTCTTATTAGCAGTTATTTTTGCGGTTGTGGCAGCAACCGGGGTTATTTTCTTTGCTGAACCGTTAGTTAGTTTATTTGGTTTAACAGATCCGGTTATTCATGAAGGGGCTATTTTAATTGTTCGTTTATTTGCAATAAGGATTGCGTTTAGAATGTTCAATGTTATCATTATGTCAAGCCTTAGAGCCGGAGGCGATTCTTTATTCTTGATGTTCTTAGATGGCGGTGTAATGTGGCTTGTCGGACTTCCGATTGCCTATCTTTCCATTTTAGTCTTCGGGATTGAATCTTATGCACTCCTGTTTATCATTATTCAAGTTGAACAGTTAGCTAGATTATTGATAGGTTTAGTTAGATATAAACAAGGCAAGTGGTTGAAAGATTTAACAGCGGAAACCAAAACAGTATCATAAAAAAGCGTTTTACAACGCTTTTTTCTTCTTTATTTATCTTCATTTAAATGATAGAGGAAAGAGGCAAATTTTTTCTCATCTTCTTTTCGATACCAACAGTAAAAGGTCGCTTGCGCCTCTTTATCTTTGATAGGAATAATTTTACGATTGGGTGGCATACCGTCATGGTGCATAGTGAAACTAGATGTAAATGACGGTAGTGATGATAGTTCAATCAAATCATAAAAGTTACCACGATCTTCTTGAATCAGAAATTTAGTGTTAGGCATACTGTTTTGGTGAATGCTATGCCAAAAACCAATGTTTGACATCAGTAGCATCCTTTGACCGTCTAAATCCTTAAGATACAGACTTTCGGCTTTAGCTAAGGGGTGGTCATAGGGTAAAGAGAAATAAAGTGCTTCGTCCATAAAAGGAATACTTTCAATGTCGTCATCTTCAATATCATAAGGCATGATAATGACACTGTAGGTTTTATCAGCTAAACCGGCACTTAAAATTTCCATATCTTTAATTTCACTTGAGATTGTTTTTTCAGGGAAAAAGGTGGAAGCCTTTTGCGATAGAAGAATATTAGGGGCAGGGGCACATGAACCGATGGAAAAGGTGTGCTGTTTGCGGTCAAAGGCTTTGATTTGATTTTTCATATTGTTTGTATCAGACACGATTCGCTTAGCATATTCGACAGCTATTAGACCGGTTTCGTTTAAAGCAATGCGATTTTTTGCTCGGTCAAATAATTGGACTTCTAAAGCCTCTTCAAGTTTTTGCATCGACCGTGTTAAAACCGGTTGGGAAACATGGAGAGCTTTCGCTGCGTTTGAGAGGGTTTTATACTTTTCAAAGGCAATTAAGTGTTGTAATGTTTCAAATTCAATCATAGGCATCTCCTTTCATTATTCTATTTCATTATAGCAGATTTCTATACCATTATTATACTTTTAAAAAAAGTTTTAGTATAATAAGCTTGCAAAGAAAGGATTGATGAGAATGAAAAAGACATTGTATTTAATGCGCCATGGACAAACTTTATTTAATTTGCAACATAAAATTCAAGGTTGGTGCGATGCGCCTTTGACCCCGCTTGGCATCAAGCAGGCAAAAATAGCGGGCGAATACTTTAAAAACAACAACATTATATTTGATTATGCGTATAGTTCAACATCGGAAAGAGCTTGTGATACTTTGGAGATTGTAACCGAGGGCAAGATGCCCTATACGCGTTTAAAAGGATTAAAAGAATGGAATTTCGGGGCTTTTGAAGGCAAAGATGAATGTTTAAATCCTAAGCTGCCTTACGGTGATTTCTTTAAAGCTTATGGTGGCGATACGGAAATGGAATTAAGAGAGCGCATGAATCAGACCTTGACGGAAATTATGAATAAAGAAGGACATCAAACTGTTTTGGCAGTATCGCATGGTGCGGCTTGTGCTCAGTTTTATCGTGCTTGGGAACAATATGCCAAAGTGTTGAAAAAAGAAAGATTCTATAACTGCTGTATCTTAAAGTTCGAATACGAAAATGGCATTTTCACATTAGTCGAGTTGTATAATCAAAATATTACAGAATAGAATGCAAAAGAATGTTTCAATAGAAGGAGGTAGGGTAGAAAATGAGAGAATCGGAAAAAATGCAATTAGGTATGTGGTATGATGCAAACCATGATCAAGAATTGGTTAAAAAAAGATATGACTGCTTTGATTTATGTTTTGAATTGAATCAGCTTAGACCAAGCGACAAAAAAAGATATGAGATTATTTCCGAAATATTGGGTTACTTACCTCAAGGTTTGGAAATTGTTCCACCCTTTACTTGTGATTATGGGAAAAATATCCACTTAGGAAATGATGTTTTTATTAACTGTTATTGTTATTTGATGGATGGGGCAAATATTACTATCGGTAATCATGTTTTCATAGGACCATACTGTGGTTTTTATACAGCTTCGCACCCTTTAGATGCCAAAAGAAGAAACGAAGGTTTGGAACAAGCCTTGCCTATTACAGTAGGTGATGATTGTTGGTTTGGCGCTAACGTTTCTATCATGCCCGGTGTTACGATTGGTCAAGGCTGTGTGATTGCAGCCGGCTCTGTTGTGACAAAAGATGTCCCGGATTATAGTTTAGTAGCCGGCGTTCCGGCTAAAGTTATTAAAAAAATAGATCAAGATAGAGTTGGTGAAAAATGACCAATTCTTTTTTTATTTAGAAGCACAGCCCAACGTTAAGAAAAAAATAATGTTTGTTAAGAAACAGTTAATTTGAATGCACGTTTTTTCTTTGGAAAACAAGGCTATACTACATGATGTAAAGAGGTGGCGTTTATGTTTAAAAAAAGAAATTCGTGGTTGATGATCGGTCTTGTTTGTTTAATCTTTGGTGGGTTGACTTGCTTATTGTATGAGCCGTTCAGTCAGTGGTTGACAAACAGTGCCAGTTTAAAAGAGGCTGGCTTTAGTGGCGCATTAATGCTTATTTTTGCAGTTGTGTTGCAAATAGTGATTGCATTTCTTCCGGGCGAGCCTTTGGAAATTATGGCAAGGGTGCTTTACGGTTCTTGGTTAGGTTTATTATTATGTTTAATCGGGGCACTGCTAGGTTCGATTATTATTTATATTTTAGTTAAAAAGTTAGGACTACCGTTGGTCGCAAAGTTTTTTAAAGAGGAACAAATATCACAGTTGCATTTTTTGAAGAATGAACAAAAATTATTTTCGATTTTATTTTTTATTTTCTTGATTCCGGGTGTACCTAAAGATTTATTAACCTATATGATGCCCTTGACAAGTTTAAATTTAACTCAGTTTTTAATCATTACAACAGTTGCGAGGATTCCGTCAATCATTACAAGCACGGTTGGCGGAGATTTGGTAGCAAGTCAGGATTATCATTTAGCTATTATAACCTTTGTTTTGACAGCGGTGCTTGCCCTTTTGGGAATGCGGTATTATCAGCTTCAAGTCAAAAAGGCTCATCTGAATTGAGCTATTCAATAACGTTAAATCCGTTGATTATTTGGATTGATTATGTCTATATACTTAGTTAATTTCGCAAGCGAAAACATCTTAATTGTCAAGTTAGTTTCAGAATTTGAAAAAAAAGAATGCCAAAAATGTTATTTTATAGTATAATAGGCATGGGGTGAGTTATGTGAAATACCTATTTTATCGATTGATTATTTTTTTAGATACAGCTAATGAAAGTGACACGAATTATAATATTGCTTGGTATATGGCGAATAATTTTAAAAAGGTATCACGTATGGGGATTAGCGAATTAGCTAAAGCCTGTTATGTCAGTCCGGCGACTATCAGCCGTTTTTGTCGAACTTTAGGTTATGAAAATTTTGCTCATTTAAAACAGGAATGTGGGTTATTTCAGATGAATTTAACCCGGTCAAGTAACTTGGCAAGCGTGTCTGAACAATTGATTTTAAATGATCCTAAAATGGCAACGGCTGATTATGTAAAACGGGTAGCTAATCAGATTATGAATTTGACAGAGTACTTAGATTGGGACGAAATTGATGGGGCATTACGTTTAATTCATGATAAGAAAAATGTGGCTTTTTTTGGAACACAGTTTTCGCATAGTGCCGCTTTACATTTCCAAACAGATTTGATGATGTTAGATAAATTCTCAATTGCATATATGGACGCAGAAAGGCAATTGGAATGTGCGAAAAAACTAGATAGCGACTCTGTGGCTGTCATTATTTCTGTCAACGGCAATTACTTAGGTACGGGATCTAAGGCATTGAGTTACATTAAGAAAAATGGCGTAAAAACTATTTTAATTACGCAAAATCCTACATTGAGTTTAGCTAGTCAAGTCGATCATTTAATTGTCTTAGGCAATCATGAACAAATGAAAATCGGGAAACATACGCTACTAACAGCAATTGAATTATTGTCTTGTCGTTATTTTGCTCTATATTCACATGAGAATAAAGAAGCTTAAGCTTAAACAGAACGGATAATTTCCGTTCTGTTTTCTTCTTAGAAAAAAGCCTATACAAAATATATGTTTTGTATAGGCAAGTAATAATGTATTTCTTAATATCAATATTGTATTTTAATAAGTAGGTAAATAGTCTATCACTTTATCTAAGCTAGGCAAAACAGCTAGGCATAAATCGTTAATTTCTTTGCCATGTATTTTCATATCGGGGATACAGATGACCGGTATTTCAGCTCGACAAGAAGCTAAAATACCATTTTCGGAATCTTCTAATACTAAAGCGTGGGAAGCCTCAACATTTGCCTTTTGTAAAGCTTTTAAGAAAATATCAGGGAAAGGTTTGGTTTTAGTTACTTCATCACCACCGATAATAAATGTGAAATAATCTTTTAGCTTGGCAATTGTAAGATACTGCTCTACATAGCGATGGTTAGTCGAAGAAGCAACAGCACAAGGAATATTGTTCGCTTTTAAATATTTTAACAAAGTTTCTAAACCTGGCTTGAAAGGTAGACCGTTCTGTTGAATTTCTATATCCATTAAAGCTCTTGTTTCTTGTTCAAGTATTTCAAACGGAAGATCTTTGCCAAAATGTTCATGTAGAATATTTAAAGAAACCACGCCGTTTGTCCCAACTAATTTCAGATAGATTTCTTCGGTTAATTGATAACCGTATTTGGCGTAAACCTTTTGCATCGCTATCATAGCTAAACGTTCCGTATCGAACATTAAACCGTCCATATCGAAAATAACATATTGTGTTTTATGCATCTATAGTCACCTCTTCATAATTGTAACATAAATCTTTCCAAGATGAAGTAAAATATGGTAAAATATCGCTAAGAGGGTGAAAAAATGAGAGAGATTGATGTTTGTGAAATCACACAAGCTATTTGTGATTTAGCGTTAAAGGCGTGTGTGCAGCTGCCTTTTGACGTATTAGGTAGATTAGAAGAATGTTTAGAAAATGAACCATTTGCGATGGCTAAGGAAACACTTCAAGTCATTGTGGATAATGCTAAGATTGCCGCCAAGACTCATATTCCGATTTGTCAGGATACAGGTATGGCGGTGGTAATGCTGGAAATAGGACAAGATGTTCATTTTGTGGGCGGAGATTTGTATGAAGCTATCCATCAAGGTGTGGCGCAAGGATATGAAAAGGGTTATTTACGTAAATCAATTGTCGATGATCCATTATTTGATCGAGTTAATACGAAAAACAACACGCCGGCAACCATTCATGTATCGATCGTTCAAGGAGATAAGGTTGCCATTACTTTGGCGCCTAAAGGCTTTGGGTCTGAGAATATGTCGCAGATAAAAATGTTAAAGCCAAGTGACGGGGTAGAGGGTGTTAAAGATTTTGTCTTGAAAACTGTAGAAAGTGCCGGAGCGAATGCTTGTCCGCCAATGGTTATCGGTGTAGGGATTGGCGGTAATTTTGAAACGGTTGCGCTAAGTGCTAAAAAGGCGATGTTAAAGCCTTTAGACAGCCACCATCAAGATCAAAGATATGCTGCCTTAGAACAAGAATTATTAGAAGCCATCAATCAGTTGGGCATTGGTCCGGCAGGTTTTGGTGGCAAGACGACAGCACTTGCTTTACATATTGAAACATTACCGACACATATTGCCGGAATGCCTGTTGCCGTTGCGATTTGTTGTCATGTAGCTAGACATAAGAAGGTGATTATATGAGGAAAAGATTAACAACGCCTTTGACAAAGGATAAGGTGAAAGATTTAAAAGCCGGTGACGAGATTTTATTATCCGGAACTATCTATACCGGAAGAGATGCCGCTCATAAGCGTTTAGTAGCCTTGGTGCAAAAAGGAGAACTTTTACCTTTTGAAGTGAAGGATAGTGTGATTTATTATGTAGGACCAACTCCAACTCCTCCTAAGCAAGTTTTCGGTAGTGGCGGACCTACAACTTCAGGACGCATGGACGCTTATACACCGACATTGCTAGGTTTAGGTTTAAGTGGCATGATTGGTAAAGGTTATCGTAACAAGGAAGTGATTGAAGCGATGAAAGAAAACCATGCGGTTTATTTCGGAGCGATTGGCGGAGCAGGAGCAATAATCGGAAATACAGTCAAAAAAGCTGAAGTGATTGCGTTTGAAGATTTAGGACCGGAAGCTATTCGTCGTCTTGAAGTAGAAGACTTGCCTTTAGTTGTCATTATTGATGATGAGGGAAACAATTTATATACATTAGGTAGGGAGCATTATTTAGCATCTTGCCAAAGTTAAGAATATTTTAATACTTTGAACAGTATATCTTAAATTTTAGTTCCTATAATAGACGTATGAGAGGGGGAGCATATGAAACGCTTAACAAAATTAAAAATAAGCGTTGTTGCTATAGCGGGTTTATCCGGAATTGGTGCCGGTTATTTAGTTCCTCGCATACAGCTTAGTCAAAAGGGATATGAGAAGCAGGAAATTCAAGCGATTATGGACGTGGATAAAGAGCAACGTGCGTTATTTTTTGAAACAGAAAAAATAGATGATGTTATGACTTGGCTAAGGTTATCGCCAAATATCGAAAGATATCAAGATTATGTAGATTATCAGTCGTTGCATACAGACATGGATAGTGAAGAAGTGAAAACGACCGTTGATTTAATTTTGGAGAACCCAAATATTTTTATCTTTACTAGCCCTGATACAAAAAAGTCCTTTTATGCAAAAGTGAAACAAGATAAGATTGAAGATTATATAGAAGATACGAATGCCAATGAGTTGATGTCAAATCCAACAGATATTGAATTATTAGTCACAAACAAGGCGCATTTTAGTATGAGTTATGTTCCATCGGATTTGGAAAAATGTGCTATTCCCAGTTCCGAGGACAATGAGCCTTTACAATATTTACGTCAAGAGGCTAATGAGGCTTTAAAAGCTATGGCTGATGATGCAGGAGAAGAAGGATATATCCTTTTAAACAACAGCAGTTATCGTAGTTATTTTGATCAAGAGGATATTTATGATTATTATCTAGGTGAATATGGGCAAGCTTATTGCGATATGTATGTCGGGGATCCGGGCTATAGCGAACATCAATCAGGTTTGGCAATTGACTTAAGCAGTGAGTCCGTTCAAGATGGCACATACTTTGTTTTTGGTGATAGTCCCGATTACGATTGGGTTGTCGCACATTGTGTAGATTATGGTTTTATATTACGTTATCCCGAAGATAAAACGGAAATCACCAATGTTGCCAATGAACCTTGGCACTTTAGATATGTGGGCAAGAAAGCGGCTCAAATAATGAAGGAAAACAATTGGGCTTTAGAAGAATATAAAGCTATGAATTAAGGAATTGTTAAGGATTATGCTTCTATTTTGTTAAGTCTTAGCATATAAAATGTCGTTGAAGGTGATGAAGATGGAAAACGAAAATAGAACATTTGCAGATTTACTGGCATTAGTGATGGTTGTTATCGGAATGTTGATTATGATGCTGGGCTTTAACTATCAAACAGTAAGGTTATCTTTAATGGGATTTTCACCACAGGAAATCAATCAGATTTTGGAGTTAGATGAAAAGGAACAAAATGCGATTTTGGAAAAAGGTGAAATGCTAAACCAAGAAACATTTATTGAAGTTATGCGATAAGTTTCTTTGAAAAGTTTATTTTTATTAAAATTCTTGCTATTCTTTTAAATATTGCATATAATAAAAATACATAGGGGAGTAGCAAACCAATAGATTTGGTTTCTTTATCATCATTTCGGACATATTGCCTGGTAAAGAATGAAATTGCAAGACTTATGGTTGGACACAGAAAGGACAATCATAAGTCTTTTCTGTTTATGAAAGGAGATAGGACAATGTACCAAGAAAATTTGGAACGAAAGTTTAACACAAATCTTATGCGAGGTTTAGATGCCACTGAAGTGAAGAAGCGTCAAGCTTTAGGTAAGAATGAATTAAAAGGTGAACCTAAAAAAACGTTGTTTGCCAAGCTTAAAGATCAATTAAAAGATCCTATGATTTATATTTTAATGGCAGCAGCTATTATTTCAATGGTGATTGGTGAGGCTATTGATGCCCTCATTATCCTTGTGGTTATCATATTAAATGCAGCTATTGGGATTGCACAGGAAAATAAAGCTCAAAAGTCATTGGAGGCTTTACAGAAAATGGCAAGTCCAATGACTGTCGTAAAAAGAAATGGGGTTTTAGAAACCGTTAATGTCAGCGACTTAGTTGTGGGAGATGTTGTTAGCTTAGAGGCGGGGCGCTATATTCCGGCTGATTTATATTTAACAACAACAGCTAATTTGAAAATTGACGAATCTGCTTTAACCGGTGAATCGGTGCCGGTTGAAAAAGAAGCCAAGGAAATCAACGAAGATACGCCTTTAGCTGAACGTGTCAATCAGGCATTCATGTCAACTTTTGTCACTTATGGTCGAGGTGAGGGTATTGTAGGGGCGATTGGCATGGATACGCAAATCGGTAAAATTGCCAAAATGTTAGATAAAGAGGACAATCGTTTGACACCTTTACAGTTAAAGTTGGCTGCTTTAAGTAAACAACTCGGCAAATTATGCGTGGGTATCTGTGTTTTAATGTTTATTGTCGGTTTACTTCAAGGACGAGATGCAATGGAAATGCTCATCACTTCTATCTCTTTAGCTGTTGCGATTATTCCGGAAGGCTTGACAGCCGTCGTAACTATTGTTTTGGCTCTAGGTGTGGAAAAAATGGCTAAGCGTCAATCTATTGTCAAGAAGTTACCTGCTGTTGAAACTTTAGGTAGTGTCAATGTTATCTGCTCAGACAAGACAGGAACAATTACACAAAATAAGATGACAGTTAAAATGTTTTATATGAATGGCATCTTAGATGAAATAGATAAACTAGAACAAGAAGAACATCGTCTTTTAATTGAAGGTATGATGTTATGTAATGATGCAAGCAATGAAGATTCTTTGACAGGCGATCCGACTGAAATTGCTTTATTGGATATGGGAAGTCAACTTCAGCTCTCTAAAAAAGCTTTGGATCAAGCCTATCCTCGTTTTGATGAGTTACCATTTGACTCTGATCGAAAGTTGATGAGTACTGCTCATCATATCAATGGCGAGAAGATTGTTTATACCAAAGGGGCTTTGGACTGTTTATTGGAACATTGTGATTTCGCCTATATCAATCATGAAAAAGTGGCCATAGATACAGTGTTAGCTGAAATTAGTGAAGCTAGTAAACTCATGGCACAAAAAGCAATGCGGGTTTTAGCTTTAGCTTATCGCAAGTACCAAAAAGATGCTCCCATGGAAAGTGATTTATGCTTTATCGGATTAGTGGGAATGATTGACCCTGCTCGTACTGAGGTGAAAGAAGCGATTCAAGTCGCTAAAGGGGCAGGTATTCGAACAGTCATGATTACAGGTGATCATCAAGATACAGCTTTGGCAATCGCTCAGGAAGTAGGTATTGCCGATGATGCTAGTCAAGTTATGAATGGACAAACCTTAAGTACTATGACGCAGGAAGATTTAAATACGACCATCGATAAATATCGTGTTTTTGCTCGTGTTCAGCCTGAGCATAAAGTGATGGTTGTTCAAGCTTTACAGTCTAAAGGCTATGTGGTGTCAATGACCGGCGATGGTGTCAATGATGCGCCGAGTTTAAAAGCCGCTGATATCGGTGTAGCTATGGGCATTACCGGCAGTGATGTTTCCAAAGAAGCCGGCGATATGATTTTAGCCGATGATAACTTTGCCACTATCGTTACGGCTGTTAAAGAAGGTCGGGGTATTTTCCAAAATATCAAAAAAGCGATTTTATTCTTATTATCATGTAATATCGGTGAGGCAGTAGCGCTATTTACGGCGATTGTTTTGAATTGGGCGACACCGCTTCGAGCTATTCATATTTTGTGGGTAAACTTAATTACTGATACGCTTCCGGCTTTAGCCTTAGGGGTAGATGGTGATGACGGAGATTTAATGAAAATGAAACCACAACCAAGAGATCAATCTATCTTTGCGGACGGCGGAACTTTCTTTGTGATTGCGAATGGTTTATTTATCGGTTTGATAACATTAGTTAGTTTTTATTATGGAACACATCATTATCCGGAATCATTGCAACACGCTCAAACGATGGCATTTATGGTCCTTTCAATCAGTCAGTTATTCCATGCGTTTAACTTGCATAGTTTAAAACATTCTATTTTCACAACAGGTGTTTTCAAAAATAAATATCTGTTAGGGGCTTTTGTGTTAGGCTTAGCTTTACAGATGGTCGTGGCGATTGTGCCGTTGATTAGTAGTATCTTTGATACCTTCTTGTTAAGTGTCAGAGATTGGATTTTTGTCTTCGGTATTTCCATGACAACAATTATCTTTAATGAGATATTGAAGCTTTTTCATAGAAAACGGGTTTAATGATTGAAAAAAGTCGGCAATTATATGAAAAAATAGGCATTTATAGCATATTTCGCTTCAATTTGTTAGATGAATTAATTATAATAGAGATATGGATACCATATCTCTTTTTTATTTATGGTAGAAGGAGGTCAGCATGGCTAAAATAAAGTGTTCAAGTTATTTAAGAGATAAAATAGATGTAATGACAGAATTAGTGGCATTATTAATGAATTATTTTGATTATGCGAGTATCTTAGGCAGTGATACAAAAGGAAAGACATTTTCAGTTACTGCCAAAGCGACAAGCATTCAGGATTTTTCAGGTAATGAATGTGGCTTTGTTGTGCGTGTTTTAAAAGCCGGGCGTTATTTTGAATATTCGTTTAATGAGTGGGATGAACCGGCAGTGATATTCGAGCTTGTGAAAAAACTGTATTTAGAAGATTTACAAATTCAAAGAGAATCCCATTTGGAAAATTTTGATGAAATCATGTGCAGTGATGCGATGATTTATGAAAGTGACGAAAAGACAATTCAAACTTCTTTAGATGAAATAGGTGTAGCTGCTGTTATTGGAATACTTACCAAAGCTAAAGATAAGCTTTTAGCTTTTGATGAGAGAATTGTTAATGCAGTTATTACGTTAAATAATGTTCATGTTTCTAAAGCGTTTATCGCTTCATGTAAAGAATTATATCAGGGTTATATGTACTCCGAACTAATGGTTAATGCCACTGTTCGTGAAGGTGATAAAGTTTTCTCGGAATATCAATTTGCAACAGGGCTTAAAGGTCTTGAAATTTTAGAGTGTATAGATGAAAAAATAGAGTTAGTTGCTAAAGAAGCGTTGGAACTTCTAAAAAGTGAACCTCTGACACCGGGTGTCTATGATGTTATTTGTACACCGCTTGTCAGTGGCGTTATCGCCCACGAAGCTTTCGGTCATGGGGTTGAAATGGATATGTTTGTGAAAAATCGTGCCTTAGCTAAAAATCATATCGGCGAAGTCGTAGCTAGTCCTTTGGTGACGATGGTAGACGGGGCTCTTCCAAAAGAAGAAGTTGCAAGCTACTTATTTGATGATGAAGGAAACCTAGGACAAGAAACGGTTTTGATTGAAAAAGGTATTTTGCAACAAGGCATTTGTGATGAGGCTTCGGGACTTCGTTTAAAGTCAAAGTTGACAGGTAATGGACGTCGTGAATCCTTTGAACGTAAGGCGTACAGCCGTATGACAAATACTTATTTTGAAAAAGGTGAATCGAAAGTTGAAGATATGATTGCCTCTATTCGATATGGGTTCTTGTTAGATGGGGTTAATTCGGGCATGGAAGATCCTAAGCATTGGGGGATTCAATGCGTTTTAGCTAAAGCTAAAGAAATTGTAGATGGACAATTGACAGGTAGAATTTTTGCACCGGTGATTTTGACCGGCTATGTGCCTGAGCTTTTGAAATCTATTACAATGGTTAGTGATGAAGTTGTCTTACATGGTGGCGGGTCTTGTGGCAAGGGCTATAAAGAATGGGTTAAAGTCAGTGATGGCGGACCTTACTTAAAAGCGAAAGCGAGGTTAGGTTAAAATGGAAAAAATCCTACAAGCTTTAAAGGAAGAAAAAATCAATGAATATTTAATTGTGGAAGAAACAGTTTACGGCAAAGAGTGGTTTTGCATAGGCAAAAAATTAGATATGTCCAGAGCTAAAAAAGTGAAGCATTTCTATTTAACGGTTTATCAAACGATTTATGAATGCAATGAACGTTATAAAGGCAGTGCCTCATGCAAATTAAGTGAAGCATGGGATATTAAACGCATTCAAGAGCGTATTTGTGATTTAGTTAAAGAAGCCGGTTATGTCAAGAACCCATATTATGAATTACCTTCCCCATCTTCTGATATAGAAGGGAAAGCATCTTCTTCTTTAGGAACGATTCAAGGTGTTTTTGATGTCATGGCTGATTTCCATGAAGACGAGGATATCGCTTTAAACTCATATGAATTATTTGAAAGTATGACTGAGGTACGCATTGTCAATTCTAAAGGGGTTGATGTTACTTACAGTTATCCTAGTCATGAATTAGAAGTGATTATCAACGCCAAAAATGAAGATCATGAAATAGAAATCTATCAAGATATTCATTTTGGAGAACCGAATATTGTGGAATTAAAACATCAATTAGGTAAAGCGACTAGACAGGCTAAAGATCGTGTCAAAGCAGAGCCTTTAAAACAGCAACATATCTGTCAGCGTATTATTATCAGTCAGGAAAATGTGTTGTCTATTTTCAGATACTACTTATTTCAGTTACGGGTTGATGCACTCTATCAACAATATAGCACTGTTGCAATTGGCGATAAGCTAGGACCAGCTGATTTTCATTTAGAAGGCTTGCCTTATTTAGAGCATTCTTCTATGAACTTTGCCTATGATAGAGAAGGGCGACCATGCCGTCAAGTGACTCTAGTCGACAAGGGACAAGTTCAAAATTTCTGGGGTGATCATATTTTTTCAAGTTATACGGACAATTTGGATACAACGATGGTTTATAACTTTAAGATAGCTCCCGGTTCAATAACTCTTGAGAAGATGAAAAGTGAGCCTTATCTTGAAATTGTTCAGTTTTCTGATTTCTTATGTCACCCGATTACCGGGGATTTTAATGGTGAAATTCGTCTAGGTTATTATTTTGATGGAGAGAAAAAAGTAGTTATATCCAAAGGCAGTATTTCGGGCAATATTAAGGATAATGAAAAAACGATGGTTCTCTCAAAAGAATTATCAAAATACAACAATGCGGTTGTACCAAGTGCCATTCTTTTAGAAAAAGTGCGAATCGCTTGTGAATAGATGATGTCAAATGAAGGTGGAACATTAAGCTTCCATCTTTTTATTTATAAGGTTACTGCTTTTCTATGACTACGAAGAAGTATCTTCTAAATAAAAATCATTTAAGATATAAATCAATAATAGAAAAATCAAGCCTAAAAAGGCAAAAATCGGATCGTAAGGGTGAAAGGTCAGCAAAGCGGTGATATAATAGCTTTCAAAAAGAAAGCCGAGCGTTAAAGCTGTAATATAGCTAAGAATGTCGATTGTTTTATGATTTGTCTGTAAAACATATTGGAGAAAGCTAGATGTTAGAAACATCGACAATAAAGTTAGGATTATCATACATAGGCGGGTGGGCAAATAAGCTAAATAGGTATGTGTAGGATATTCAATAATAGTTTGAATTAATAAAGGAACCCATAACCATTTTGTTTTTTGATAGGGACAATGATTTTGGGGATTGAGAAATTTGAAAACCGTTTTTTGAACCTTGACAAGTGATAAAACATACGTTAAAAACGGTATGAGTAAAAATCTAAATATTTGCATAGTCAGTCACCTCTATCTTAAGTTATGCTAAGAACTAAAAAAAGTGACCACAAGCGGTCACTTAGAGTAAATGAATATGATGTTTAGCACAAATCTCTAGGGTTTCATCAGACCATATTGAAGCCTGAACTTCACCGATATGGGCTTTTTTAAGGAAGTACATACAAAGTCTTGATTGACCGATGCCTCCTCCGATTGTTAAGGGTAGGACTTTATTTAAAACTTCTTGGTGATAAGGAAAAGCTATTTTGTGCGTTGCGTTTGCCACTTCCAATTGCTTTTTCAAGGTGTTCTCATCAACCCGAATTCCCATACTAGATAGCTCTAAAGCGCAGTCTAGTAAAGGATAGAAGACTAAAATGTCACCGTTAAGCTCCCAATCGTCATAATCAGGTGCTCGTTTGTCATGGGCTTGACCGGAACTTAGAGGATAACCGATTTTTGAGATAAAGACGGCTTTATGTTGTTTTGTAATTTTGTACTCTCTTTGTTTAGGGGTTAAGTTAGGATAACGGTTCTCTAACTCCTGACTTGTAATAAAATAGATGGTCGATGGTAAGCAATCGGCACTATCTTCTAATTGTGGGTAGCGTTTATGCATTAAATATTCGATTTCTTGCAGCACACTATAAATTTTATTGACGGTATAATATAAGAATTTTTCACAGCGCTCTTCCTTAGAAATGACTAATTCCCAATCCCATTGATCGACATAGACAGAGTGCAGGTTATCTAAGGTTTCATCTCTTCTAATCGCGTTCATATCTGTATACAGTCCCTCTAAAGTGCCGAAATGGTAACGATGGAGGGCGTGTCTTTTCCATTTTGCCAATGAATGAACAATTTGAATATTGTCCTCGTGAATATCGGGAATATCAAAGCTGACAGGGCGCTCGACATCATTTAAGTCATCGTTTAAGCCACTGCTCGCATTCACAAATAAAGGTGCGGAAACACGGGTTAAGCGTAGTGACTCCGCTAATCTTCTTTCAAATGTATCTTTAATCAATTTAATCGCAATTTCCGTTTCTTGAAGATTTAATTTTGAATGATAGTTTTTAGGTAAAATAATTGCCATGGCATTTCCCCCTTATTTTTCTCTATTCAAAATGATACCTAAAAATAACAAGGAAGTAAAGAGAAATATAAAAATCCCTATGAATGCTACTCATAGGGATTGTCGTTATTTTTTAAAATCGGCAAAGCTAATCAATTCAATATGATTTTCTTCAATCCAAGCCTTGACTTTGGGATCACGTAAAATCGCCATTTCCTTAGCTCTGTCTTTAGTATATGAGCTCATGTCTAATAATCTTTGATCGACAAAAGCCGGATGGCACATAATCTCGGCACATTCTTTATTTAAGAAATCAGAAGCAGTTGCATCACTGAAATATTCAGGAACAGCTTTATCTTTGTAAAAATCTCCTATTAAATAAGCGTGCGGATATTTGTAATCTTCATCAAATTCCTTTAAACGCATAGGAATATCATATTCATTAGCTAAACGTTTTGTTACTTCAAAGTGCCAAGGTAACATATGAACGTGGTGATGGGAGTCAATATGTGTTGGTTTTTTTCCCATCAATTCAATGAATCTTTCAATTTGAGCTTTCCATTCTGTATAAAGCTCATCTAAGTTGGCGTGTGGATTACCATCTTCATAAGAGCTAGGGCGACGGAAATTACCGTCTTCATCTATATAACTAGTAGCCCCTTCAACTAAAGGACGTCCCACAGTTAAAACTAAGTGAATCCCTACACCTAAAGTCGGGTGTTTTTTCGCTAATTTTGCAGCTAGAGGTGCAAAAGGCATATTAGTCATCATGGTTGTGGAAGTTACGATACCATTTTCATGACACATAATTGTTGCGATGGTATGACCTTCGGTTATGCCAAAATCGTCCGCATTGACAATTAATTTTTTTAATTTCACTTCGTTATTCTCCTTTGTTTATTTTTTTAAATCACTAAAGTTAATAAGTTCGATGCCGTTTTGTTGAACCCATTCTTTCAATAAAGAAGATCTTAAAGTCATCATTTCTTTAGCACGAGGAAGAGCATAGGAGCTCATGTCCAATAATCTTTGATCGATAAAAGCCGGGTGACACATAACTTCGGCAATTTCATGATCGAATAAGCCAAATGGATTAGTTTCATTTGTAAAGTAGTCAGTATTAGCTGTATCCTCATAAAAACCACGGGCAAGATAAGCGTGGGGATAAGCATAGTCATCTTCAAATTCCTCTAAACGCATTGGTAAATCATATTCGTTGGCTAAGCGTTTGGTTACTTCAAAGTGCCAAGGCAATAAATGCACATGGTGATGAGAGTCAATATGTGTTGGTTTTTTTCCCATCAATTCAATGAATCTTTCAATTTGAGCTTTCCATTCTGTATAAAGTTCATCTAAGTTAGCGTGTGGATTACCATCTTCATAAGAGCTAGGACGACGGAAATTACCCTCTTCATCTGTATAGCTAGTAGCCCCTTCAACTAAAGGACGTCCCACAGTTAAAACTAAGTGAATACCTACACCTAAGTTTTGATGTCTTTTAGCTAAATTGACAGCTAGAGGTGCAAATGGCATATTAACCATTAAAGTCGTAGATGTTAAAATCCCCGTTTCATGACACATAATAGTGGCAATAGTGTTTCCTTCTGTCATACCAAAATCATCGGCATTGACAATCAATTTTTTTAATTTCATATTTTTCCCTCTTTTCTTATCTTTCATTATACATGAAAGCGATTAGATGAATTGCTTTTTTTTAAAATATGAAAATAATACTTTGCTTTTTATTTATATATGTTAAAATGATGTGGTTGAGTTTAAAGGAGGTACCCGCATGAAAGAAATTATCATGGCTACAAATAATGAAGGTAAAGTCAAAGAAATGCAAATGTTATTTGATGAGTTGAATATTCAGGTGAAGGCTTTAAAAGATGTTTTTGAGCAACCTATTGATATTGAAGAAACAGGCACTACATTTGAAGAAAATGCTAAAATTAAGGCAGAAGCTATTTGTGAAATGACAGGTAAGATGGTCATTGCCGATGATTCAGGTTTAGAGATTGATGCATTAAATAAAGAACCGGGTGTTCAATCAGCACGTTTTTTAGGACATGATACACCTTATGATATAAAAAACAATTATTTATTGGAGCTTTTAAGAGGACAAACACAGCGTACTGCACGCTATGTATGTGCGATGGCAATCGCTATTCCGAATCAAGAAACAGTTGTTTTCAGAGAAACGATGGAAGGTGAAATTGCTTTAAAGGCAAGTGGGACAAACGGTTTTGGTTATGATCCGATTTTCTATTTCCCATTGGTGAAGAAAACCGCTGCTCAAATGAATTTAGAAGAGAAAAACTTATATTCTCATCGTGCCAAAGCGACACGCCATGTTTTAGAAATGATTAAGGAGATGAAGCAAGGTGAGTAATCATATCGTTTTAGTTCATCCGGCTATTCCTCAAAATACAGGTAATATCATGCGTAGTTGTGTTGCCGGTAAGGCGACACTTCATCTCATAAAGCCTTTGGGTTTTTCATTAGATGATAAGTATATGAAACGTTCGGGTTTGGATTATGTCAAATACCTGAATATGTATGTTTATGAAAATTGGGAAGAATTTTGTGCTAAAAATCCGGGCGAATATTATTTTTTAACCCGTTATTCAAAACGCTGTTACAGTGATTTTGATTTTAGCGACAGTTCAAAAGCCCACTATTTTGTGTTAGGGCATGAGCACGATGGGATTCCTCATGATATTCTTAAAGCCCATTTAGATAGATGTATGCGTATTCCCATGAGCGATAATGTTCGTAGTTTGAATTTGTCTAACTGCGCTATGATGATTTTATATGAAGCTTTAAGACAGCAGGATTTCCCGACACTTTCTAAAGTAGAAGTGCAAAAAGGAGAGGATTTCCTTTATGATGAAGAAATTTAAAGATGGCTTTGATGGTGTTTTTTATCCTTTCAGGGATTATGTTAACCATTTTAATTTCACCGCTCATTCATCGTTTAGATGTTAACCACTATCGCTTAGATATATACAGTGGCTTAAGCAAGGAAGAAATTGCGCGTAACTTTTCAAGTTTGGCTAATTATTTGTGGATTTTTAATCGTGAACCTTTAACTTTGGAAAGTTTTGTAATGTCCACAAATGGAGTGGTTCATTTTGCGGAGGTTAAAAATATTGTCGATGCTTTGCAGATTCTTTGGTTAATAACAGGCATTTGCGGAGGAATCGGGGCTTATTTTGAGATTAAGCAGCAGGATTTTACTTTTTTGAAAAAAACAGCTATGTTGATGATTTTAGTTCCTTTAGCTATCGGTATTACGGCTTCGCTTAATTTCAGTGCGGCTTTTGTTACTTTTCATCGTCTTTTTTTCCGCAATGACTATTGGATATTTGATGTCAGGACCGATCCTGTCATTAGCATATTGCCTGAGCAGTTCTTTATGCATGGATTCTTTGCGATTGTGTTAATCGTTGTCTTATGTGCATTGATTCTTTATGGCTTATATCGTTATAAAACAAAAAAACTTTCTTTATAGAAAGTTTTTTTCATTAGTCATGTTTACTTTGTTTCGTTAAATGAGTTCATTAACTTGTCTAGGTCATAGTAACCTAAGGCACTCGTATATTTAGTAGTTAAGTCGCCGTTAATAAAGACATAAGTATGAGGGTTAGTTGAATCGACACCTTCCTCACCAAAATATTTCTTCACAAAAGCCTCAGCTTCATCGAGTTTTTCAGTATCTAAGTAATAGATTTTATCTGAGCGATTTTTCTTTAAGTAAGTTTCAATGGTCGTAGCATAAACAGATGTATTAGCCACACTTTCTTTACCTGTATATAGGACAAATGATTTATCATTTTCAATCATACTCACCACTTTATCACCGGAAACCGTAGGAATATCAACTGTTACGATTAAGCGATAAATATATAAACCTAAGATGCAGACAAGAACAACACCGAAAACACTTAATTCTTTCCAAATTTTTTTAATTTTATCCATAGTCGTTGCCTCCTTGTTTTATATCATATCAAAATTACTTCTTCTTTTCAACAAGCAACTGATGTGAAATCATGTCAATCATTGAAGATAGGTTTAGTTTATGGTACAATGGGTCCATTGATTAATATAAGGGGAGAGCATAATGTTTGATATATTAGTAGATACGCCTAAAAAAAGAGTATATGGCGTTGCGATAGTTCTTTTGTTTAGTTTAAGTATTGTATTGTTGCTGGATTTGATGTTTGGGTTCGAGGTTTTAAAAGCCCCTTCTTTTAACCAGTTGCTTCAACTTCAAACACAAAGTCAACGAGGGTTCTTGGCTTATTTTTTTAATTCTTGTTTAAGTTCAGGTGCAGCTTATCTATCATTTTCTTTTTCGACTGTGCTAACTTACCTTAGTCTAATCGCCAAATCTTTTTCTTTTTGGGATTGGCTGTTAATGGCGGGACTATGTTTTTTTATACTTTCTCATCATAGTCACATCTCTAAAATCATGTTGTGTATTTTAGGTGCTTATTTTGGCGGCCGTCTACTTTTACTTGGGGGCATTGTGGCATATTTACTTCAAGTTTTAGCGACAAACAATGCAGCAGCTATTTTAAATGGAATCCAGCTTGCAAGTATTATGTTAGTTTTTATCCATGTTTTAGCTTTAGTTGCCAATCTTGTTTTTTTAGTCAAAGTCGTTAAAAATGAATATTTGAGCTTATTTTAAGATAATAAAAAGGCTGTAACCTCAATCAATATGTTAGAATATTTGTTGTGGTTACAGATTTTATTTTAACTTTCGTCTATTATTTTTTCGGTAAGCTGATCAACTAATATATCCTCGGCTTCTAAGGGTCTTACATAGTCGTCTGCGAAAAATTCATTGGCAACCTCCATTGAATCTTGAAAACGTTGATTTTTAGCTTCAACATAATGATGAGCTATATCCTTCTTGAGAGGGGATTGATTTTTTTTATTCATAAAGCACCTCCTTTTCTTTAGTATTACCAAAAAAATAACAAAATATCTTTAGTTAAGACGAAAAAACTGTTATAATAGATATGTGGAGGCGATGTATGATGAAAGAACGTATTGTTACAGATAAAGCACCTGGAGCTATTGGACCATATAGTCAGGGAATGAAAATAGGCGATTTAATTTTCTTTTCGGGACAAATCCCTATCAATCCAACTACAGGTGAAATGCCTGAAGGAATTGAAGCCCAGACTAGACAATCTTTAGATAATGTGAAAGGCTTATTAGAAAGTCAAGGATTAACTTTTGCCAATGTCGTTAAAACAACTGTTTTCCTTGATTCAATGGACGATTTTGCAACGATGAATAGCATTTATGCGGAATATTTTGTCGAACCTTACCCAGCACGAAGCGCTGTTGAAGTTGCTAAACTGCCAAAAGGCGCTCTAATTGAGGTTGAAGTTATCGTTCATGTCGGATAAGTATGATTAAAAGAGCGCAAGCTCTTTTTTGTGTTTTATGGTACCGAAGATAGACTTTGTAGCACCGGGAAAACGGGCGGGGGAGGTACATCTGTATCAAGATGGACAGTTACATATCGCTAATCATTATGCTTCATCAAATCAGTATATGGAAGATTTATGTTTGAGAAATGGGACGACATTAGACGGCAGTTATGCATCGAGCGGATATTTGCTTAAAGGTGCATATAAACGTCCGATTTATATCGGCGGAAGCTGTAATCAAATTTTTATTCCAACTTCATCGATAAGAAATAAACAGTGTGTTTGGATGAGCTTAGATTATTGTCTGCGTGAACCGATGACTGCGTTTAATCGTTATGGCTATGAGCAATTAAGCAAGAGAAGCTGGCAAAAGCATATTTCGGACGGGATTGCCTTGCGCTATGCTATATTCGAGAAAGGACGACAAGACTATGATCAAAATTGTCATTGATCCAACTGGTGGCGGGACACAGTTAGGACATCAATCGTTTGATAAATATGCCCATATTGTCGAAAAAGATTATGTGCTTTCTTTGTCGAGGCTGCAACAAGATTTATTAAAGAGGCATCATTATGATGTTGTGTTAACACGTTATTCAGATGTAGATGTCAGTTACTTTGAAAGATTGGCTCAAACTAAAGGCGTAGATTTATTGATCTCAAATCATCTAAACGCCGGAAGAAAAAAGGGGATTGAGATTCGTTATGCCAAACATAATGACAAGATCTTTGCGAATAACTTGAAGTGCGCTTTTGAAGATTTCGGTTATATGGTAAGAAGTTGTTGCAAGATGGAAAAGCCTGCCGAAAATGTTCAAGCATATGAGCCATTGATAGAAAATTCATTAGCCAAAAGCAATGTTTTAGTTTATTATGGGTATGTCGATGGTCCTGATTATAAGACCTTAATAGTTGGGGAAAGAGAATATGCCTATGCCCTGTTAAATGCTATTGAAAAAACATTTAAAACCGCTTAATAGCGGTTTTTTTGGTTATCCTTTATATTATTAGAAAGCTAAACACGATCTATGGGTTAATGCTGTTTTACAATAAAACAGGTTCAAAAATAGGGATTTGTCATAGATTAAATTAGGGGGAATAAAATATGAAAAGAACAATCCTTCGTTTAATGAGTTTAATCTTAATCTTACAGGGAATACTCACGATAGGTATAACAAAAGCAACCAAGCAAGTCGCATGGCTTGAAATGTGGCAATCTAAAGAAATTGTTGCTTTGGTTATCGGTTGTTTATTAGTCATTCTGGAAAGACAAGAGAATGGGAGGCTATTATGAAAATTGAACATATATTAGTTAACTGGTCGTTAGATGATGAGGAAGTTTTAGAACCTTATGAATGGGAAGCAGAAGATGATTTAGAAGTTTTAAAATCAGCACAATTGCTTCGTGTGAGTTATGATGTGATGAGTGATTTATATTATGGGATTATGCGTTTTAAAAACTTGGAAGCCGGGGACTATCTGTGTAGTGACGGCAATATGACTATTGCTTTACAAATTGATGAACAAGGGCAATTAGTCTATCGTAGTGCTTTACCTTTTGAATATCGCAGTGCGATGGCAAAACTGGCGAAGTGCTTGCCTTTGACAGAGCTTGAGTATGATTTAGTCGCTCGGGCAGAGGCTAAAGAATACGGCTTAAGTCGAACAGAAAGAGAGAAGAAACAGTGGCTTTTTGAACACATTGAGCTATTGGATCAAAGCGAGTTAAGAAGTGTTTATCAATTAGCTTTACCGTTAGATGAAACAGTAAGTCGAGCTAGGCTTTTAAAGCGTATGGAATATGGGTATGATATGTTGCATCAATATTTATATGAACAGTTTGTTACCCAAAAAAGATTATCTTAATTAAAAAACGATATTTTCAGTGTTTAGACTGAGAATATCGCTTTTTGTTTTTTTAACGTTTATAGATTGTGATACCCATTTTTCTTTCAACTTTCGCTAATGTCTTAGCTGCGATTGCTTTAGCTTTTTTAGCACCCTCATGTAAAATCTGATCAATGTAATCACCTTGGATAATTTCATTATAGCGAGCTTGAATTTTAGCTAATTCATCACCCACAAGGTCAGCTAATTCCTTTTTAAATGTACCATAGCCTACACCTTGGTATTGAGCTTCCAATTCGGCGATGCTTTTACCTGATAGCGTACTGTAAATTTCTAATAGGTTTGAAATACCCGGTTTATTTTTAGGGTCAAAGCGAATACTTCCTTCGCTGTCTGTTACCGCAGACATAATTTTCTTTTTAGAAATATTGATATCATCTAAAATATAGATACAGCCTTTATCGCTCTTATCTGACTTAGACATTTTCTTTTCCGGATTTTGTAAATCCATGATACGACTGCCTACTTTTCTAACGACCGGTTCGGGAATTGTAAAGGTTTCGCTATAGCGTTTATTGAAACGCTCAGCTAAATCTCTTGCCAATTCAACGTGTTGTTTTTGATCGTCGCCCACAGGGACATATTTAGGATTATAGATTAAAATATCCGCAGCCATTAAGGTTGGGTAAACAAAGATACCCGTACCGATAGTTTCATTTTTAGCAACTTTATCTTTATATTGGGTCATTCTTGAAAGTTCGCCCATACCTGATAAACAAGTTAAATACCAGCCTAGTTGAGAATGCTCCATCACATCGGATTGAAGAAATAAAGTTACTTTTTCAGGATCAAGTCCGGCAGCTATATACAATGCAATAAGGTCTTTAGTATTTTGGCGAAGTTCTTTAGGTTCTTGATAAACGGTCATGGAATGCAAATTGGCAATAAAGATAAACATTTCATGTTCATCTTGATAGCCTACAAATGGTTTGATTGCACCGATATAATTACCTAAAGTGATTCGCCCGGTAGGTTTGATACCACTTAACATTCTTTCCATAAAAATCACTCCTTGTAGCTTTCATTATAAACTTTTCTAACACTAAAAACAATCATTTCTTGATTAACCATAGAAATATTGATTAGAGATAAAAAAAGCGGCAATCCTTAAAATATTGAAAAATTCATATTCAGTTAAAGAAAAGAGGATAAGATGTATATATCAGATAAAAGAGAGGAGCCGGTCGATATGATTAGAATCTACACAGCACCCAGCTGCGCCTCTTGTCGCAAAGCCAAGGCATGGTTAAGAGATAACGATATACCGTATATGGAAAAAAATATTTTTTCTACGATTCTTCGCAAAGAGGAATTAGTTGAATTATTAGAACGCTCGGAAAATGGAACAGACGATATTATTTCCAAACGTTCAAAAGTCATTAAAGAAAGTGATGTTGATGTTGAGGATATGTCTTTAAATGAACTGATTAGTTTTATTCAGGAAAACCCTTCTGTTTTAAAGCGTCCGATTATGTTAGATGAGCGCCGTTTTCAAGTAGGATATAACAGTGAGGAGATTAGAGCTTTTATTCCTCGTGAGTTAAGAAGGCTTGTGGACTGTAAAACAGAAGATTGTCCGCAATTTGAAAAAGCGAAATTAGAAAAAATGTCTGTATTAGCTTAATATGGGCATTTTTTTATTTGCGTAAAAATAGGGCTTCTGTTATGATGGGAATAGGAGGTAGTTTTATGAGTATTAAAATGATTGTTACAGATTTAGATGGGACTTTTTATCACAAGGATTTAAGCTATGATAAAGCTCGCTTTGATGCCTTGTATCAAAAGATGGAAGAAAATGATATTCGCTTTGTAGTGGCAAGCGGTAACCAATACTATCAGTTGATCTCATTTTTCGATCACCCTGAGAAATTGACATTTGTATCTGAAAACGGGGGATATATTGTCAAGGAAGGTGAAGAGATTTTCTCGGTTGAAATTGCCAAAGAAACCTATCATCAAATTGTTGATGTTTTAAATCAATATCCGGAAATCAACGTGAATATTATCTGTGGTAAGAAATCGGCTTACGTTACGGAAGAAATGCCTGAAAAGGTCTTTAATATTTTCTTGAATTATTTTCCGGTAATGCAAAGAGTGAAGGACTTGCATGATGTTGATGATCAGATTATTAAATTTGCCTTAATGACAAGCGAAGAAAAAGTTGATGAGATTGCCGCTAAGTTAAATGAGGTTATCGACGAGAAATTAAGCGTTGTGACAAGTGGGCATGGCTGTATTGATTTAATTGTTTCGGGTGTTCATAAAGGGCACGCTTTAGAAACCCTAATGAATATTTGGAATATAAAAAAAGAAGAAGTGATGGCGTTTGGCGATGCCAAAAATGATTTGGAAATGTTACAGTTAGCTAAATACGGTTTTGTGATGGCAAACGGAACTCAAGAGATGAAAGATGCCATTGGACGTGTTGCCAGGTATTCTAATGAAGAAGATGGCGAATTGGATATTTTAGAGGAGTATTTCGCAGATTCACAAGCCTTTTTGGAAAAATATCAATAATAGATTCCTGATGTGTTAGGCACATCGGGATTTTTTTGGTTCTATATTCATTTCTAGGACATACAGTATGCTAGGAGGGGATAAGATGAACAACAAAATAGATGCATTTTTTGAAAAATATCATGTAGATAGGCAAACAGGTTTAAAAAGCAGTCAAATACCCTTGATGAAAGAGCGTTATGGGGCTAATGAGTTAGACAAGCAACAAAAAGAAAGTCTAATTCAAGTCTTTATATCTGAAATGAAGGATCCGTTAGTTTTGATTTTGTTAGTTTCAACCTTGATTTCAGGTTTGATGGGCGAATTTATTGATGCTTTCATTATGATTGTCGTGGTCTTGATTAATGCCAGTATCGGAATGGCGCAAAAGTTAAAAGCGGAAAAAGCTTTGGAGAGCTTAAAACAGATGAATTTGCCGACTTGTGAATGTTTTCGTGACGGACATTGGCAAACGATTAAAGCTTCTGATTTAGTTGTAGGAGATATTATTGATTTAAAGACAGGGATGTATGTTCCTGCTGATGTCTATCTTTTTGACAATGTTTCGATTCAAATTGATGAATCCGTTTTGACCGGAGAAAGTGTAGCTATCATGAAGGAAGATGGCGATAAAGCCTATATGTCAACAAGTGTTACATACGGCAAGGCAAAGGGGCTTGTGTTTGCGGTCGGTATGGCGACAGAGATTGGGAAAATTGCAGCTGTTTTAAAACAGAAAGATGAACAAAAAACACCCTTGCAAAAAAATTTACAGAAGTTAAGTGAGAAATTGGGTTTGCTTGCTTTAATGGTTTGTCTATGTATGTTTATTGTCGGTGTCGTTCAGGGAAGAGATTTCTTTGATATGCTGCTTTTATCTATTTCGTTGGCTGTGGCTGCTATTCCGGAGGGCTTAGTAGCTGTGGTAAGCATTGTTTTAGCTTTAGGGACAAGCAAGATGGCCAAGCAAAAAGCGGTAGTCAGACATTTACACGCCATTGAAACATTGGGGTGTGTCAGTATTATTTGCTCAGATAAGACAGGTACATTAACGCAAAATGAAATGCGTGTTGTCGATATTTTTTCTTTTAATGATAATGGCAGATTAGCTAAAGGAATGTTATTGGCAAACAATACCTATGAAGCAGATGGCATCTTGGTAGGTGATGCGACAGAGAAAGCTTTGACAAGACATTTTATCAGATATGAAAATATTGAAGTGCTAAGGGAGTTATATCCTCGCTCAAGCGAAATTCCTTTTGATTCAAAATCAAAGAAAATGCAAGTGATCGTTAAAGAAGATGATCATTATACCGCTTATGAGAAAGGCGCTTTAGAAGTGATTTTGCCCCAATGTGATCGGGTATTGGTCGATGGGGTTGTAACGCTTTTAGATGAAAAGCTCAAGGCTAAAATCATGGAAGCTCAAAGAGGTATGAGCGAAAAGGCTTTGCGTGTTTTAAGCTTAGCCTATCAGCCCTTGACAAGCGCAAGTACCAAAGTTTCGGAAATGATTTTTGTCGGCTTAGTCGGTATGATGGATCCTTGTCGTCCGGAGGTTAAACCTGCTTTAGAAGCTTGTCGCAAAGCCGGTATCAAAGTGACGATGATTACCGGTGATAATCCGGATACAGCCTTTGCCATCGCTAAAGAATTGCAGTTGACACAGTATCGTAAACAAGTGGTTACATCTAAGGATTTAGCTGAAATAGATGATAAGACTTTAAGTCGTCAAGTAGAGAATATTCGAGTTGTGGCACGAGCGAAGCCTAATGATAAAGTCCGCATAGTCGAGGCTTTGAAAAAGCAACATCATATTGTGGCTATGAGCGGTGATGGAGTTAACGATGCTCCGGCACTTAAAAAGGCTCATGTTGGGGTAGCGATGGGATTAACCGGAACAGATGTGGCTAAAGGGGCAGCGGACGTTATTTTGATGGACGATCATTTTAAAACGATTGTCGATGCGATTAGGCAAGGGCGTCAAATCTATGTGAATATTCGCCAAACTATATGGTACTTACTGTCATGTAATTTAGGGGAGATTATGACTTTGTTTGTGGGTATGCTTTTGTTAAGCGAAATGTCTGTTGTTTTAACACCGGTAATGATTTTATGGATTAACTTAGTTACAGATGCTTTTCCGGCATTATGCTTAGGTATGATGAAAAGCGGCGATGATCTAATGCAAGATCCGCCTCGTGATCCAAATGAAAGTTTATTTGCCCATGGAGGACTTGTTTTCATGGTAACAAATGGAGCGTTAATTGGTATTTTAAGTTTAGTGGCTTATCGCTATGGCTTGGAGCTTTCTTCCGGTCATGCTTCCACAATGGCTTTTATGGTTTTGTCTATTGCCCAATTAACCCATACACTTAATTTTATTAGTATGAAGCATTCTTTAATGAAAGTGGATTTTAAACCCTATCGCTTATTGCTAGGAGTTGTGTTGGCGTTGGTTTTACTACAGGTTGCGTGTGTTCATTTTGCACCGTTAAGTTGGCTGTTAAAAACGACACCGCTCAATTATACGTGTTGGGGTGTCGTTACCGGATTGTGTTTATGTCCGATTGCCTATAATGAATTAGTTAAATGGTTGACGCATTAAGGGCACGTGCCATTTTACCAAGGCAATTTGCTTGATAGATAATTTGATAAGGGGCAAGAAGTTCTTTAAAGATTTCACGCCCTTCTTTTTCATTTAAAGCTTCATATTCGATTTCGTAGTCAGTTAGGTTTTGGTAGGTATTCAAATCTAAACAAAGCAAACCGTGTTTGTAGCTTTTTTCTAATCGTGTTGTTGTGAGGCTTGTCGCAATGGTTAAATCCTCAATACTAATACCGATTTGCTTAAGTTCTTGTAAAATACCACTTTCAAATTTTTCTTGACGGCAAAGCTGTTGATATTGCATAGGGGTGAGCTGTTCATTGATTTCCAGCTTAGAAAAGCCTTCGGGCTTTTTGAGGGTAAATTCGAGTTGGTTATGAATGTGTCTAACCCTTAGCGACCAGCGGTGCTTTTTTAACAACTGTTTTTTGTCGATGAGATATTCATTTGTTTGGGTAAAGCCTTGGCTATTCGAAAATAAATCATTTTTAATTTGATTGTATTGTTGAGCGTTAATTAAACATTTAAATTCTATTTCTAAGTTCGTTTCCATAGATTCATTCCTTCTTTCCTATATTTATTATACCCGATATGTAAAGTGTTGACAAAGAATATGAATAACACCTATAATATGAAAAATAAGGGGGAGATAAGATGGAACGATTTGCGATTGTCAAAAAAAATGATGAGCTTTCTTATCGGCGCTATCTCGAAATTAAAGAAGCTTTAGAAAAAACAATGTGCTATGATGAAAAAAATCCCGAGCTTGTCATCAGTATTGGCGGAGATGGGACAATGTTAGATGCTTGCCATCAGTATATGGATCAAGTTGAGCATATTTATTTTGTCGGTGTTCATACAGGGACATTGGGCTTTTATGCCGATTATAATCATCATCAATGGCAAAAGTTAGTCACTGATATTCAACAAGGCAATTATCGTATCGATCGCCGTTCTTTATTAAAAATTGAAATAGATGATCAAACAATGTATGCTCTCAATGAGATGCGTTTAGAAGAAAATCATCGGACAATGGTCTGCGATGTTTATTTGAATGATGAATTTTTAGAATGCTTTAGAGGAAATGGTTTATGTGTCAGTACCCCTTCCGGCTCGACAGCCTACAATCGTTCTTTAGGTGGCAGTATCATTGCTGCTTCTATTCCCAGTTTGCAATTATCGGAGATTGCCGGTATCCATCATAATGCTTATCGTTCTTTACAGTCTAGTTTAGTTTTAGATGAAAGTGTAACCATTACTTTAAAGCCTCAAATGAGTCAGGGAATGATTTTAGGAGTAGATAGAGAAACGATTCCTTTTGGACAAGATAACAGTTACGTTAAAATAAGTGTTGCAAAACAGTTTATTTCCTTTGTCCACTTTCATCAAGTGACCTTATGTCAGCGTTTAAGAAGGGCATTTATCAGTGAGTGATTATCAGTGTTTTGAGATTACAAAGCCCATGCTTGTTCGTACCTTTTTAGAACAACATATTTCTCAAAGAGCTTTAAAGTCCCTAAAATATGAAGGTGGGATTCAAGTCAACGGACAAAATCGGACGGTGCGTTATCAACTTGAGGCAGGAGATATTTTAGAGCTGTTTTATCCTGATGAAAGAGCGGAAACAAAACTACAACCTTGGTATTTTCCTTTGCATATTTTATATGAAGATGACGATTTGATGGTTGTACGTAAACCTTCCGGTATTCCAAGCATTCCGACACGGCGCTATCCTTTTCATACACTAGCGAATATCATTATCGCTTACTATGAAATGCAACATATTTCAAGCACGGTTCATTTAGTCAGTCGTTTAGATAAGGATACAGCAGGGATTATTTTGGTTGCGAAAAATAGGCGAATGCATCATCTATTAGAAAATAACTTTGAACGCCGCTACCGTTTGTGGATAGAGGGAGCAATGCCAAAGGAAGTCGGTATCATTGATGCACCGATTGGACGAAAAGCTGATTCAATTAAGCGTTTGGTTATGCCAAAGGGTAAAAAGGCGATTACGCATTATCGTATGATTTGGACCGACGGTAAACAAAGCTTAGTTGAAGCTAAATTGGAAACGGGTAGAACCCATCAGATTCGTGTCCATTTCAGTCATTTGGGTCATGCTTTATTGGGTGATGTTTTATACGGAAAAGCCCACCCCTTATTTAAAGGGCAGGCTTTATATAGTTATTATTTAGCTTTCAAGCACCCTTCCACCAAGCAAGAGATGGTCTTTCAAGATTTACCTTCATGCTTTGATGAAACGTTTTTCCAAGTTGTAGACTAAACCAAACATCATCATATAACTCATTAAGGAAGAACCGCCATAAGAAATCAGAGGTAGCGTAATACCGGTGATAGGTACCAAGCCAAGAATCATGGCGATATTCCAAAACTGTTGAAAAAATAAGATGCCGACAAGACCAACGACTAGATAATGTTCTTGGTCTTTTGTTTGGCTGACAAGTTTAAGTAGGTAAAGATCAAAAGCGATAATCATTAGAATAAGCATAGCGCCTGCGATTAAACCGGCATTTGAAACAAGCACCGCAAAGATAAAATCGGTTTGGGGCTCCGGAAAAGCCATGACAATACTTTGAAAGCCATGTCCAAACAAACCGGCTGTAGCCATGCTTAGCGAGGCATTATATAATTGATAGCCGTAGCTTTCATAATAAGTTTCCGGATCGAGCCACCCTAAAATTCTGCCAAAGCGATAGGATAGTGCTGTGCTGTCTACATTTTGCAGATAGGGTAGGATATATTGATAAGCAAAATAGCCGCTAATTCCTAAGATAATCAAAGCAAGGATAAACCAATATTTTTGAATGCCGCTAACACAGATTACAGCGATAGTGCCGGCTAAAACAATCAACATGACCCCCGTATCATTTTGAAGCAAAATGCCAAGGCAAGTCGGAATAGTCAACAATAGGATTGATCCGATGAGCTTCAAATCAGATTTTAATTGGGCATGAGAATATTTTTGGTGATGGCGATAAACGATATTGGCAAGCATCAGAAGATAAGTCATTTTAAGAAATTCACTAGGTTGAATAGCACCGATGCCGGGAAACTCAAACCAAGCGGTTGCCCCATTGACGTTATGGCTAAATGGAATCAGCTTCAAATCGCTCCCCGATTGGGTAATCTGATGTTGCAAAGCTAAAAGATAAACGGCAATTATACATATCCCAAAAAGCCATTTAGCGTATTTGAAGATATCTTGGTTGTTGATTTTAGCAATGCAGTAGATAGCTAAAAAGGCTAAGATGTACCATTGAATTTGTTTAAAACAATATTCTAGCGGATAGTGACGGACATTGATTAAAGGGTCACTTGCGGCTGTGGCATAAATACTGATGGAGGCAAAAAGGAGTAAAAAGATAATTAAAGGGTGTTTTTTCATAGCTTTTTATAGGCATGGCAGTGCATGATGCCGGCCTCTTCAAACGGTTCTTCTTCAATTGTATAACCGAGGGCTCGATAAAAATCAATTGCACTTACTTGAGCATCGAGCTTAAGCATACCTTTTGCCTTAACCGTATCTAAATTTTCGATACCTAACATAAGTTTTTTGCCATAGCCTTGTTGTCGGTTTTCCTTTAAGACAGCGACGCGTCCGACTTTAAAATAATCTTCATATTCGATAAGACGTAAGACAGCTTTAGGCAGATTCATGTCATCGTATAATAAAATATGTAAGCAGCTTTGGTCAAGTTCATCTATTTCAAGTGATGAAGGGACATGTTGTTCATCGACAAAGACTCTGCCTCTAATCATCATAGCTTCAAAAAAGTGTTTTTGTGTATAGGCTTTGATAATTTTCATAGGAAATCACCTCAAAATATAGTATACTATATTTGTTTAAAAAAAGAAAAGATTTCGGAGGATAAAATCATGAATAATTATATTGTCATAGGTATTGTTGCAGTTGTGATTATAGCTTTAAGCATTTGGTATTATTTATCCCATGCCAAGACGTCAAGAAAAAAAGTTGTGAAAAGCGGGATTGATTTAGTTCGCTTATGTGAGGCTTTAGGAGGAAAAGCTAACATTAAGTCTGTGAGTGCCAATGGTTCAAAGGTTATTTTTATATTAGATAATGTCCAAAAGGCAAGTAGTGAGAATCTGCAAGTTTTAGGTGCAAGTGGGATTGTTGTTTCTAAAGATAAATTGACGGTGATTTTCGGAAAAGCCAGTGAGGCATTGGCAAGCGAAATCAGTCAGGAATTAAGTTAAGACAAGCAAAATAGACATTTAATAAGTAATCAAAGGAGGTTGTAAACCTTCTTTTTTTGTCCACCATAAAGACCGTTAAATCAACATGTAAGAATATAATATTATAATGTTTGATGTGACGTATTTCATATTTTTTATGGCGAAGTATTTAAAATGACATCAATGTAAACGCATAACATTGAAACGACAGTATGCCCGTGTGAATTTTTTATAAAAGATAGGTGCAAAAACCTAGCAAGTCTAAAAGTAATTTGCTATAATAGGTGTGCCTAGTAAAAGTACAATACTAAGCATAAAAATATATTACAGGGGGAAAAAGCAATGACTTTTAGAGAAAAATGGAATGACGCCTGGGAAGGCTTCCGCCCGGGTAAATGGAACAAAGATGTTGACCTCAGAGACTTTATCCAATTAAACTATACGCCTTATGATGGGGACGATGCTTTCTTAGCCGGACCAACACAGGCAACTAAAGACTTATGGGATCAAATCATGAATTTGACCAAGCAGGAAAGAGAAGCCGGCGGTGTCTTAGACATGGATACAAAAATTGTATCTACTTTGACAAGCCATGATGCTGGGTACTTAGATAGCAGTAAAGAAAAAATTGTTGGGTTACAAACAGACAAACCTTTTAAAAGATCATTACAACCTTTTGGCGGTATTCGTATTGCGGAACAAGCTTGCGAAACAAACGGATATAAAGTAGATCCTGAAATTTCTTATATTTTCAGAGAATACAGAAAAACTCATAACCAAGGTGTATTTGATGTTTATACACCGGAAATCAGAGCATGTCGTTCAAGCCACATCATTACCGGTTTACCAGATGGTTACGGACGTGGTCGTATTATCGGTGACTACCGTCGTGTCGCTTTATACGGTGTTGATAAATTGATTGAAGATAAAAAGAATCAATTTGCAACTTCACAAACCAGAATGACTTCAGCTAACATTCGTTTACGTGAAGAATTAAGTGAACAAATCAGAGCTTTAGGTGAATTAAAAGAAATGGCTGCAAAATACGGCTGCGATATTTCTAAACCTGCAACTAATGCTCAAGAAGCTATCCAATGGTTATACTTCGGTTACTTAGGAGCTGTTAAAGAGCAAAATGGTGCGGCTATGTCTTTAGGACGTACGTCAACATTCATTGATATTTATGTCGAAAGAGATTTGAAAAACGGAGTTTTCACAGAAGAACAAATTCAAGAATTTATCGACCATTTCATCATGAAATTAAGAATCGTTAAATTTGCGAGAACACCTGATTACAATGCTATCTTTGCCGGCGATCCAACTTGGGTAACTGAATCAATCGGTGGTGTCGGTGTTGATGGTAGACACATGATTACCAAAACTTCATTCAGATATTTGCATACATTGACAAACTTAGGAACTGCACCGGAACCTAATATGACTGTTTTATGGTCTACACGTTTACCAATCGGATTCAAATCATACTGTGCAAAGATGTCTATCGAAACTTCATCAATTCAATATGAAAACGATGATTTGATGCGTGTAACACACGGTGATGACTATGCAATTGCTTGTTGTGTATCTTCAATGCGTGTTGGTAAAGAAATGCAATTCTTCGGAGCTCGTGCTAACTTAGCTAAATGTTTATTATACGCTATCAACGGCGGTATCGATGAAAAAACTAAGAAACAAGTTGGTCCTAAATACCGTCCGGTAGAAGGTGACTACTTAGATTTCGAAGATGTTAAGTCTAAATATGTTGATATGATGTCTTGGTTAGCAGGCGTTTACGTTAATGCTTTGAACATCATTCATTATATGCATGATAAATATGCTTACGAAAGAATTCAAATGGCTTTACATGATAGAGAAGTTAAACGTTATTTCGCTACAGGTATTGCCGGCTTATCAGTTGTAACTGACTCATTATCCGCAATCAAATACGCTAAAGTAAAATGTATCAGAGATGAAGATGGCGTTGTTGTTGATTACGAAGTAGAAGGCGATTTCCCTAAATACGGTAACGATGATGATAGAGCAGATGAAATTGCTGCTTGGTTAGTTGAAACATTCATGGATATGGTACGTTCTCACCACACTTACAGAGAAAGCTTACCTACAACTTCAATCTTAACTATCACTTCTAACGTTGTTTATGGTAAAGCAACAGGTAATACACCTGATGGTAGAAAAGGCGGACAGCCATTTGCTCCTGGTGCAAACCCAATGCATGGTAGAGATAGTCATGGTGCTATTTCATCATTAGCTTCAGTTGCTAAATTACCATTCAAAGATGCACAAGATGGTATCTCAAACACATTTACAGTAATCCCGGATGCTTTAGGTAAAGATGACCAAGTATTTGCCGGTGATTTAGATATCGATTCAATTAAAATTGATGAATAGAAAGAAGTCTTAAGATGACAAAGAAAGATGATATTGAAGCATTCATCAAAATGATGGATCAAAATATGGCACAGGGTGCAGGACATATCAATGTTAAGGTCAATACCCCCGGCAAGCTACAAGTAGATGAAGTCAACATTGTATCAAAAATGGATTGTGATAGCGGAGATACCGCTTGTAAGATTCCAAATTTGCCAATGGACGACGATGACTTATATTAACGAAAAGGAGAGAGATTTATGTCAACAAGTAAACAACAAGTTGAAAATTTAGTAGAAATGTTAGATGCCTATGCTGAAAAAGGCGGACATCACTTAAATGTTAATGTATTAAACAAAGATACATTATTAGATGCTCAAAAACACCCTGAAAAATATCCTCAATTAACTATTCGTGTTTCAGGTTATGCAGTTAACTTTGTTAAATTAACAAAAGAACAACAAGATGACGTAATTGCACGTACATTCCACCAATCAATGTAAGCAATGATTTGATGAAAAAAGGTGCTTTGGCACCTTTTCATCTTGTGCCTTTTATGATAAAATATTAACAAGAGAACAAAGGGAGGAAATTTTATGAGAATTTTATTATGTTGCTTAGCAGGTGTAACATCTACACTATTCGCTTCAAAATTAAAAGATGCAGCATCTCGTAAAAGAAATGATGTTATGGTATGGTCAGCTTCTGAACATGCGGTTGAACATTCAATTAAATTAGCTGATGTTGTGTTAGTAACACCACAGTTAAAAGGTTCTTATGACAAAATTAAAGCCATGGATCCTAATAAGAAAGTTATTTTAGTTTCCGAAGAAGATTTCGCAAACTTCAATGCAGCTAAAATTTTCGCAGACATTGTGGCAGAAATGGAAAAATAGTTTAAAAAACATGAATTTATTTCATGTTTTTTTAATTTGTGATAAAATAATAGTAGGTGGTGATTGGAATGAAAGCTTATATACATTCAACAGAGAGCTGTGGAACAGTAGATGGGCCGGGTATAAGATTTGTGGTTTTTTTTCAAGGCTGTCCAATGCGTTGTGCCTATTGCCACAATCCTGATACGTGGCAACCTAATTGCGGTACGTTAATGAGCGTCGATGAGATATTACAGATGTATAACACAAAAGCCGAGTTTTATAAGAAGGGTGGTATTACTTGTACAGGTGGTGAACCCTTGCTTCAAATTGATTTTGTGATTGAATTATTTGAAAAGTGTCATGAATTACATATCCATACGTGTTTAGATACATCAGGAATTACATTTAGCCGTCAACCTGAGAAATTGGCGAAGTTTGATAGATTGATGAAAGTTACGGATTTAGTGATGTTAGATATTAAACATATCGACCCTCAAGTCCATCTAAACTTAGTTAAGCAACCTAATGAAGCTATTTTAGATTTCGCAACCTATTTGAATGAGAAAAATGTCCCTTTATGGATTCGCCATGTTTTAGTTCCCGGGTTGACAGATAAAATAGAACATTTAGAAAGACTAGGTGAATTTATTGCTAAGTTAGGTAATTTAAAAGCCCTAGATGTTTTACCGTATCATACGATGGGAGTAGTTAAATATGAGAATCTTAAGATGGATTATCCATTGAAAGATGTCAATCCGGCAACAAAGCAAGAGGCCATAGAAGCGAGAAATATTATTTTAAAAGCTGCCAAAAAGGCACGTTTGATGATGAAGCAGGGATAACCTGCTTTTTATAATGAGGTAATTCGACAAAACCTGACACTTTCTCTTAACTTCTAAAAAAATATGATATAATAATTCCGCTATGATTATTTTGGAATTGAGGGAAAAAAATGAAAATTATCATCGTTGGATTAGGTAAAGTCGGACAGGTTTTAGCTCAGGCTTTAGCTTCGGAAAATCATGATTTAATTGTCATTGATTTAGATAAGGATAAGGTTAATAATGTTGTTAATTACTTTGATGTCAATGGCATCTGCGGAAATGGGGCACGATCTGATATTTTAACTCAAGCCGATGTTCAAAATGCCGATATTTTAATTGCGGTTACAAGCGAAGATGAATTAAATATTTTAGTAGGCATGGTCAGCAAGCGATTGGATGTAAAATATGTGATTGCCCGTGTCAGAAATCCGGACTATTCAACGCAGGCTCATTTCTTTAAAGAGAACTTTGGCTTTTCAATGATTGCCAATCCAGAGGCGGAAATAGCTAAGGAAACCTCTCGATTAATCTTATTTCCTACCGCAAACAGTATTGAATGTTTTGCCGGCGGTAAAGTAGAGTTAGTCGGCATACGTATGACGAAACGCTCAAAACTTAACGGTTTGCCTTTGCATCAGCTATCTCAAGTTTCAAAACGTTCAAATGTCTTAGTCTGTGCGGTTCGCCGTGATAATGAAATTATTATTCCTAGTGGAAATTTTGTTGTGCAAGACGAAGATGAAGTTTATGTTACCGGAACACATAGGGATATTGCTTTATTTAGTTTAGATATTTGTATTGTATCAAAATCTATTAAAAATGTGATGATTATCGGTGGGAGCCGAGTAGCCTTTTACTTAAGTAAAATTTTATTAGCTCAAGGTATTCACGTTAAGATTATCGAAAGAGATCAGAAAAGTTGTTGGAAGTTGGCTGAAGCTTTACATGAAGCAACCATTATTCAAGGCGATGGCAGTGATGAAAATTTATTGCTTGAAGAAAATATTGAAAAAACCGATGCCTTTGTTTGCCTAACAGGTATGGACGAAGAAAATATTATTTTATCTTTATTGGCCAAACAGTTGAATGTTAAAAAGGTTATTGCTAAGGTCAACAGTACGACGATGTATAATGCTGTTTCTAAGCTAGATATTGACAGTACAATTTCACCAAAACAAGTTATCGCCAACCAAATTCTAGGTTATGTGCGAGCTAAAGTTAACGGAGATGAAATCAGTGCTGTTCAAACGATGTATCAGTTAGTTGACGAACAAGTTGAAGCATTAGAGTTTATCGTCGGTTCTAAAATTAAATACGTCGGTATGCCACTAAGCCAAATTCCTATTAAAGATGGTGTATTGGTTGCGGCAATTCTTCGTGGTACAGATATTATCGTACCTAAAGGAGATACTGTTATTGAGTTAAACGACCATATTGTCATTGTTGTCAAAAATCGTAAAATAGCCCATTTGAACGATATTTTTGAGGTGTAACTATGAATAAGAAAATGATTGTTTACACACTTGGCAGAATGCTTATGCTCGAGGGAATCATGTTAGGCTTACCATTTATGGTTGGCTTGATTTACCAAGAAAAAGAAGTAGCCCTCATCTTTGGCGAAGTTGCCTTGGTATTACTAGGGATAGGTTATCTTTTAAGCTATAAACGACCACTTAAAACGAAAATTCATGCGCGTGAAGGGTTCTTGATTGTTGCTTTAGCTTGGACTGTCTTATCGTTATTTGGGGCTTTACCATTTTATCTAAGTCGTGAAATTCCTTCTTATATTGATGCTTTCTTTGAAACTGTTTCCGGTTTTACGACAACCGGTTCATCTATCTTGACAAATATTGAAGGAATGAGCCATGCGGGATTATTTTGGCGAAGCTTCTCGCATTGGGTTGGCGGTATGGGAATCTTAGTTTTTGTCGTGGCTATTTTACCTGATTCCTATGGAAGTTCCTTACATATTTTAAGAGCTGAGATACCAGGTCCGATTGTCGGTAAGCTTGTATCTAAAATTAAAGTGACAGCTCAAATTTTATATAAGATTTATCTAGGATTAACCCTAATGGAAGTTGTATTGCTGATGTTTGGGGGTATGCCTTTATTTGATAGCTTGGTTAATTCCTTTGGAACTGCCGGAACCGGTGGTTTTGCCATTAAAAATGCGAGTATTGCTGCTTACGACAGTGCGTATATAGATGCTGTTATTACTATTTTTATGTTGCTATTTGGTATTAACTTTAACTTGTTTTACTTTATGCTACTTAAGCATTTTAGAGATGTTTATAAAAATCACGAGTTACGTTGGTATATTACGATTATTGTAGGGGCAACGCTTTTCATTACATTGAATATTTTGCACCTTTACCCTAATATGTTGCAGGCTTTACGTTATGCTTCTTTCCAAGTCGTCAGTGTGATTACGACAACCGGTTATATAACGGCAGATTACGGACAGTGGCCGATGTTTTCACAGGCAATCCTATTCTGTTTGATGTTTGTAGGTGCTTGTGCGGGGTCAACCGGTGGTGGCATGAAGATTTCACGGATTATGATTGTATGTAAAAATGCGAAAAAGGAATTAAAACAATTGATTCACCCTCATAGTGTATCAACAGTTAAATTAGAAGGAGAGCCACTTTCCGCAAGTGTCTTAAACAGTATTCATGCTTATTTTATTTTCTATTTCTTAATTCTATTTATTTCCTTCCTAATTGTTTCTTTGGATAATTTAGATTTTGCTTCTTCATTTTCATCTGTTGTTACGTGTTTAAATAATGTTGGTCCGGGATTTAATGTAGTTGGTCCGGTAGGAAATTTCTCTAGTTTAAGCGGTTTAGCGAAATTGGTTTTATCCTTTGATATGCTGGTAGGAAGATTAGAACTATTCCCGTTCTTAGTTTTATTTATGAAAGATATGCACCGTTAATCAATAGAGCACTTCAATATCGAAGTGCTTTTAGTATGCTTAAGATATGGAAAATAATAAAGGTGTATCTACAAAAAAGGCATGAAAAGTGCATCATGTATGCTATAATATACTATGAGGAGATGATGAAAATGCAAAGATTAACTGCTAATATGTATCATGATGATTGGGCATTGGTAACAGCCGGTTCATTAGACGATTATAATACGATGACTATTTCTTGGGGCGGATTGGGTACGCTTTGGTCAAAACAGGTGGCTACGGTATATGTTAAGCCGATCCGCTATACTTATCAGTTTTTAGAGAAGAATGACTACTTTACAATTACTTTTTTTGATAAGCAATATCGTAAAGATTTAGGCATTTTAGGAAGTAAATCAGGACGTGATGGGGATAAAGTGGCATTGACAAAACTTCATGCTAAGGCTTTAGAAAATGGGGTAACTTTTGAGGAAGCTAAAATCACGCTTGTCTGTCGCAAAATTTATAAGCAAGATTTAGACGTAACGCAAATGAGTGAAGATGTTATCTTGCAGTATTATGAAACAGAAGCCGCTCATCGTATGTATGTGGGAGAGGTTATTGAAATCATTGAAAGTTAAGAAGTGCCTTTCCTATTTAACTTATCATTTTCAGACTAAAAAAGACGATAGTATTCAGATTATTTTCTGATAATATCGTCTTTTTGCTTACTATTTGTTGTTATTTTTTTGATCATCTGCTTTGGGCTCTTCCTGTTTAGGTGTTTGCTCTTTCTTATCTTTTAATTGGGTACTATGTAAGGTAATGATGGTTGCACCCGGATTGCAGTTGAAACGAGCTGTTTGCTCATGCCCCATACCTACACCATTAGTAATATACAAATGACAATTGTTTTTCGTATAATGACCGTGTGTATAATTAGTAGCACCTTCAAATTTAACTGTTGAGCCTATGATTGGCAAATGGATAAAACCACCGCCTGAATGACCTGATAGCTGTAGTTTAACACTGCTTGTACTTATCTTATCAAAATAATCCGGTTGATGAACAGCTACCATCACGAAATTATTTTTTTGTGAACTAGATAAAACATTTTCCACATCACCACTGGCTTCCATGCCCGCAAAAGTAATCGCAGCATCATTGTAGTAGATGTTATGAGCTTGATTACGCATAACTTCAAAACCGCTTTTCTCTAATAAACTAATTGTTTTTTCCATATCGGATAAAAAGTCTGTTTCACCTAAGACGGCTAATTTGCCATGTGTTGTTTCAATACTTTTAAGAATTGAAATGAGCTTATCGTCATCAAAAATCTCACCATTCTCAAATAAATCCCCACCGAAGATAACCATGTGGCACTTTTCTTGATTAAGTTTCTCAATACACTTTTCTAAATTACTTAAATCTTTAGAAGTTTGTAAATCAAAATCTGAAATAAAGCCGATTTTAAAACCTTCAAAGGCATTGGGAATAAGCTCATCTTGGACATTGACGCTTTGCATAACATATTTAGTGGGAGCAATCGTGGAACTGTGATACCAAAATCCCCCGCATATCCCAATGAGAATTAGCAGTACAACAATAATTCTAATCAGTTTTTTAATGAGCATGAGGCTGTTGTTTTTTGTTCATGATGACAGGAATCACCATTGGATTGCGGTTAGTTTTAGTGTAAAAATATGGCTCGAGGGTATCACGAATGGTATTTTTGATTTCCGCAAATGTTGTTTTGCGTGATAGAAGTTTAGTCAGTGTTGTCTGAATGAGATTTTCAGCTTCTTTAATCATTTCCGTACTTTCTTTCATGTAGACAAATCCTCTGGAAATGATAACCGGGCGGGTTAGAAGCTTACCGGCATGAGAATCCATGCTGATTAAAATGGACACCATACCATCATTAGAAAGGTTTTGTCTATCTCTTAAGACAGCAGTTGATAAACCGGTAATATCATTACCGTCAACGTAGATATCGTCTGTTTGCACACGGGCACCACGAAAAGCTTCTTCATTTCTTAAAATAATAGTATCGCCATTTGAAAGCACAAAAGCATTGCGTGGATTAACGCCAACTTCATGGGATAGCTTAGCGTGAATTTTCAACATACGGTATTCGCCATGCATTGGCATAAAATATTTAGGCTTCATCAAAAGTAACATCAGTTTCTGTTCTTCCTGACCGGCGTGTCCTGAAGTATGTAAAGAGTTGAAAGCTGAATGGGTTAAGACATTAGCTCCCGATCTAAAGAGTTGATTAACGACATGATTGATACTAGTCGCATTACCGGGAATCGCACTACTTGAAAAGACCACGGTATCACCCGGTTTAATTGAAATATTACGATGTGTTCCGGCGGCAATTCTTGATAGAGCTGCTAATGGTTCTCCTTGGCTACCGGTACATAAAATTAAAATTTGATTATCTTTAAAATGTTTAGCTTCGGAATTTTTAATGAAGAAGCGATCAGGACATTTAATATAACCCATTTTTCTGGAAGTCGTGATGACATTTTCCATCGAACGTCCATAGACAAGGATACGACGATCAAACTTAACCGCCGAATCAATAATCTGTTGAACACGATGAACATTTGAGGCAAAGGTTGCGACAATTAAACGACCATCGGTTTTTCTGAATATATCTTGAATGGAATTAGCGACTTTCTTTTCACTGATTGAGAAAGCCGGTACTTCGGAGTTAGTTGAGTCACTCATTAAAAGTGTTACACCTGTAAAACCTAAAAAAGACATTTTCTGTAAATCGGCAGCATCACCGACCGGTGTTAAATCGAATTTAAAGTCACCGGTTGAAACAATTCGACCGTTAGGTGTATTGACAATAATTCCCATAGATTCAGGAACAGAGTGATTGGTTTTGAAAAAACCGATATTAAAATATTTTGTTTTGATTTGAGTTTCATCATCAATGCGGAAGAATTTAGTAACATGAGTCAAGCGATGTTCCTCGAGCTTTCTTGTGATTAAGGCACAAGCTAAAGGTGAGGCATAAATCATCGGAATATGAACTAAACGCAAAAGAAACGGAATGCCTCCGATATGGTCCTCGTGACCATGCGTGATCAGAAGCCCTTTAATCTTTCTTTGATTTCTAACTAAATAAGTGTAATCGGGAATAACGTAGTCGATTCCCGGAAGTGTATACTCGGCAAATTTGACACCGGCATCAATAATCATAATTTCGTCATTATGTTCAATACAATACATATTTTTACCTACTTCATTTAAACCACCTAAGGCAAAGACACGTGTATCTTTAAAGCGGTCATAGGTATTTTGCTGTCTATTGACAGGTTTTCTGGTTTGTCTATTACCTGTCGTTTGATGACGAGAAATATTGTTTTGAGTATATGGCATAGGGTCACCTCTTTCTTAAATTTTATATATTATACCCAAATGAAAAGGAAAAAAGAATGCTAGGCATCCTTTTCAACCATTTTTGATACACATCCACAACCTAGTGCGCCAGGCCCGGTGTGGCAGGCGATAGATAATGCCAAAGGCACGATACGAACTTCCTGTCCCGGAAATTCTGCTTTTAATTTTTCTCTTAATTTTTCGGCTTCTTCTAAACAGTTGGAATGAGCAATGCGTACATAAACATTATCTCCATGTCCTTGTGGATCTATTCGTGTTTCAATATCATGACGCAAGGCATCAATCATAATTTTTTCGGCTTTTGCTTGTGTTCTGGCTTTCGCAAATAAATCTAATTTCCCACCGTCAATATTCATGATCGGACGGATTTTCAAGAGATTACCAATAGCGGCAACCGCAGGAGTAATGCGTCCGCCTTTGCTTAAATAACTTAAGGTATCAACGGTGATATAAATGCAACAATCAAAGCGTTTATCTTCTAAAATTTGACGAATTTCACTAGCGTTTTTACCTTGTTTGACATAGACTAAGGCATCGTAAACATCTTGTTCGAGAGTTGCTGAAATACGTTGATTATTAACTACCTGAATACGTCCATGATAATCTTCGGCTAATACCTTAGCGCTTTGATATGAGCCGGATAATCCGCTAGACATCGGCATATAGACAATTTCATCATATTCTTCTAATAATTTTTCAAATAAGGCAGCTAATTTACCTAAAGAGGGCTGTGAAGTGGATACCGTAGCTCCATTTTCTAACATTTCAAAAAATTGTTTACGAGTTAAGTTAATATCTTCTTCGTAATCTTCTTGATTAATGGTAAAAGGCATAGGGACGACATAGATTCCTAATTCTTTAGCTTGCTTTTGGGTAATTCCACTGTTGCTGTCAGTCATAATAGCGATTTTGGGCATCGTTGGCGCCTCCTTTTCTCATATATTCTAGCATTTTTTTAAATCATTCTCAACCAATATAGGAAAAGAAAACTTTTTTTTAATAAAATTTCAATTTTATTGAAGTTATGATATAATGAAGCTATTCGGGGAGGATTTAAAATGAAAACAATTAAAGAAATCAGAAATGAAGCCAATTTGCTATATAGCAGAAGCAGTCACTATATCACCGGTACATTTTTTGCGGTTACAGGTATTGTGGCAGTTGCTAAGTCTGTATTAGATATTATTGGCGCAGAAGTTAATATACCTTATCTTTATTTAATTGCGGCTTTATTTAGTCCGATTGAATACGGTATGGTAAAGGCTTCTTTATTAGCTTATGAGCATCGCGCTAAAGAAGTTAAGACAGCTTCTTTTACATTTGCGGGAATTAAAAAATATTTTAAGATTATGATTCCTTTTGTGGGGCGAACATTAGTCATCTATCTTGTTCAGGTTTTAACCTTAATGATTTTTGTTTATGTTTCCAGCCATTCGCTAGATGAATTAGCCACTGCTCTAAGAGTAGTTTTTACAGGTAATGTCGAAAGCCTCTTCTCAGATGGTGCCATTACAATTTTCTTAGGGACATTGTTAGGGATTGTCGTAGCTATTATTATCGGATTTATCGTTCAATCTTATTTCAGTTTATCTTATTATTATGTGATAGAAGATGAAATGGGATTATTTGCATCTTTAGCAGCTTCCGTCAAAAGCATGAAAGGTCATTTTATGACTTATATCGGCTTGCGTTTGACTTATTTGCCATACGTTTTGATTTCAGCCATTATCGTAAATGCATTCTCAGTTGCACTAACAACTATGTTTCAACAGTTATTAACGATTTTACCGTCTGTTTCTATCTTCGTATTTAATCTTATACTAGCTGTTTTGATTGGTTTAATCAGTACACTTATTTCAATTATGATTTATAAAGTTAAAGAAACATTAGCGATTACTGTTTTTTTTAAAGAAGTCAGAAAATAGTTTGATCAAACGTATCTTTATGAGGATACGTTTTTTAGATGAAATCAGAAAAAAGGGAACAGATTCCCTTAAAATAAACGCTATTTAAATAACTTAATTTTCAAATTGAGCTAAATGATGATATAAAGCTCCAAGTAAATTAGCATCATTTTTAAATGTACAAGCACGGACTACAGGAATAACTAAACGAGGACTTTGGGCATGAATTTCTTGAATGTAGCGGTTAATTCCCTCAATCACACATGGCTGTTCCGAAATGCCACCGCCGATTAAAAAGACATCGGGATCGTAAATCGTTTGAATATTTAAAATCTGAATAGCTGTGTGGTAGTATGTTTCATTTAAAATATCCTGCATAGCCATATCGCCTTGACTGGCTTTTTCAAATAAAATTTCTCCGCTCATTTCTTCTAAAGGCAAGTTTAATACTTGGGCTGCTTTTTTAACCATGGAGCTAGTGGCACATCGGGTTGAAAAGTTAATGACTTCACAATTTTGATAATCCCCATCTAATAATAATGAACTAAATTCTCCGGCAATTAAATGTTTGCCATGATGGACGTGATTATTCCAAACAACAGATCCGGCGATGCCTGTCCCAAAGGCAATCGTAATCGCACTATCCTTATCTTTGGCACTGCCTTTCCAAATCTCTGCTAAACCGGCACATTTACCATCGTTTTCAACACTCACCGGAATATTATCACAAGTTTTTCTGACAACTTCAATCAAATTCACATCGGCTAAGAATTTGCCTAAAGCACCACCAATGTAAATCATGCCGCTATCTGTGTCGACTAGACCCGGAGAACTGATGGCAATCCCTGAAATTTGTTCCTTGTAGTTAAGATAAACGTGCTGAATTTCAGACATAAAGGTTTCCAAAGTATGTTTGTCCCTTTGGCTTGGAAACTTACTTTTTTCTAAAATCTCTCCATTTTCATTCATCAAGGCATATTTGATGAATGTCCCGCCAAAATCAAAAACTAAATATTTTTTCATTGTATTCACCTCATCTTTATTCTACCTATTTTTTTAGGATTTGTCATTTCATTTCAATATGTTTTGTAAAAAAAGAGGGAGTATTGTAAAATGGAGTAGAAAGAAGAAAAAGGTAAGTTCTATTATAGGCTTTTTCAAATATTAGGCACAACATCAAAGATGGTATGATTAAATTCATAACAAATATGTTTAATTTGAAGAAGTGTTCAGGTAAATGTCGACTATTATGTGAAATAAGAAAATATTAAGAACTTATCTATTCTTTAGCAAGGGCATATAGTGTAAAATATAATTGCAAAAATTGGGGAGGAAATGTATGGAAAATTTAAAGAAGCTCGATTTATCGAAAAATAAAAATCGCTGGTTACTACTTGGTGGTTTGGGAGTCATAGTCGTGAGTATAATCATTTACCAAGTTGTCTTTAAAAGTGCAGGTGGGAATAACGACAAGGTTTATGTTCAAACCATCGAAGAGATTATGGGATTAAACAATGGAGCAAGCAACAGTTACTCAGGCATTGTAGAGGCGACTCAAACGCAAAATATCAATAAAGATGACAGTCAGAAAGTCAATGAGATTTTTGTGAAGGTAGGTGATTCGGTTGAAGAAGGAACACCATTATTTTCTTATGATACAGAAGATGCTTACTATCAAATTTCAAGTTTAACTTTAGAAATTGAAGGCATTGACAATCAGATTGCAAGCCTCAAGGCTCAAAATGAAGAATTGAAAAAAGAAAAAGCCGAAGCGCCTGACGATAAACAACTTGAGTATACAATTCAAATTCAAGATAATGAGATGGCAATCAAAGAACAAGAATACACGAAGAAAAGCAAATATGCTGATATGAATCGTTACCAACAAGCTATTGATAATTCTGTTGTGACAAGTAAAATCGCCGGTGTTGTGAAAAGTATTAACAACGAAGGATACGACCAATTTGGCAATACGCAAGCCTTTATGTCGATTATGGCAACCGGAGATTATTTAATCAAAGGTAAAGTAGATGAACAAAATGTTTTTAGTTTAACGGCCGATCAGCCGGTTTTAGTGCGTTCTAGAGTTGATGAAACGAAAGTTTGGAAAGGCGTCATTACTTTAATAGATACCGAAACAGTTGAAGATGGTAATTCTAATGACTATATGATGGGTGGCGGTAGCGGTGAAAGCACAAGCCAATATCCATTTTATATTAAATTAGAAAAGACTGATGGTTTATTACTTGGACAACACGTTTTAATTGAGTTAGACTACGGTCAAACGACAAAATTAGAAGGTATCTGGTTAGATGAATCCTACATTGTTTTTGAAGATAATAAAGCTTATGTTTGGGCGTCAACTAACAGTCATAAATTAGAAAAACGCAGTGTTACTTTAGGTGAGTACAATGAGGAATTGATGCGTTACGAAATTACCGAAGGCTTAACAATGGAAGATGCGATTACATGGCCAATGCCGGGTCTTTATAAAGGTATCACAACCGTTAGAGATGAATCGGAAGTTGATTATAACTCACCATTATATAATCCGGATTCTAATGGTGAAGAGGTGCCTAGTGATGATGGTATGATTGATGATGGAGCAGTTGATGAAGGGGCTACACCAAATGACACAAAGGAGCCGATTGCGGAATAGGAGGAATTAGAAATGATTGAATTAAAGAATATATTTAAAGACTATTCGCAAGAGAATTTAGTCGTTTCGGTTCTTAAAGATATTTCTTTAACGATTAGTGAAGGCGAATATGTGGCGATTATGGGACCTTCCGGATCGGGTAAGTCGACTTTGATGAATATTATCGGTTGCCTTGACAAAGCTACTTCAGGTGTTTATGAGTTAGATGGTGTTGATATTTCAAAATTAGATGATGAACATTTATCTGAGATTCGTTTAAACAGTATAGGTTTTGTTTTTCAAAACTTTCAGCTTTTGCCACGTCAAAGTGCTTTAGATAATGTTGCATTACCTTTAATCTATGCCGGAGTGAAAAAAGAGGAACGGAAAAAAAGAGCCTTAGAAGCCTTAAAGAAAGTAGGGTTGGAAGATCGGGCTGACTTTAAGCCAAATCAGCTTTCAGGTGGGCAAAAACAACGTGTTGCGATTGCACGGGCAATTGTCAATCACCCCAAAATTCTTTTAGCCGATGAACCGACAGGGGCGTTAGATTCTAAGTCGGGCAAGTCTATTATGGAGCTTTTTAAAACACTCAACGACGAAGGTGTGACGGTTGTCATGATTACACATGATCAAAATGTTGCCAATCATGCCAAACGTGGCTTCCATATTATAGATGGTGAAATTTCAAGTATGGAGGTAACCGGTCATGATGAAATATAAGAAAATTATTCTTTTAGTCAGTATCAGTGTGGTTGCGATTATCGGTATTATTTTCGGCGTGCGAGCATATAATAAAAGTCAATTAGTTGCGGAAGTTCAAAATGTCGCTTTAATCAATATGGGTTATTATCAGGACACGATGCAAACTGACGGCATGGTTACAAACGATAAAGCTCAATCAGTTTATGTAGATGCTACACAAGTAATCAAAGAGGTCCATGTTACCCAAGGTCAGCAAGTAAATGTCGGTGATGCGATTATTTCTTTTGATATGGAAAGTTTAAATATGACTTTGGATAGACAGCGTTTGGAAGTGCAAAGACTTAAACAGACTTATGAAGCAACTAAAAAAGAGTTAGATAGATTAAGAAGTGTTCAACCTGTCAAACCGGTAGAACCGGAGGATTCACTTCCACCTAAAACGACGGTTGACGGAATGTTATTGAATTATTTAGATGCTGACGATATTGACAAGGCTAAGCCCAATGAAATAGAGTGGCAAGGCAAGATTGTCAAAGAATATCAATTTAATTGCAGTCAAGATGCATTTCTTTTAGGCAGTTTTATCAATAAGGTCAGAGATATGAAAGATTTTAAGGTGTTAATCAGAATAGAGGGGACACCGGCAAAAATCATTACCGAAAAATCATTCTTCCACGATTGTGAAGATGATTCTAAGTGGGAATTGAACGGAAATCCTAAAATTGAAGAACCTAGCGAACCTGTTGAGGAAACTTATACACAAGAAGAATTAAAAGCGTTGATTAGTAAAAAAGAGAGCGAATTAAAAGAGATTGACCTAAATATCAGACAAAGCAATCTAGTCTTGTCGAGTACTGAAAAGCAGGTTAAAGACGGTACAATTTACGCTGAAATCAGCGGTACGGTTAAAACGATCGGCGATGTGAATGCCTTACCTAACGATGGTTCAGCTTTCATAAGTATTGTGGGAAGTGATGGACTATACGTTAAAGCCGATATTAGTGAGTTGTGGCTAGACAAGATTAAGGTTGGTCAGGAAATTACTGCTTCTTCATGGGAAACAGGCTTAACTTATCAAGCTAAAATTCAAAGTATTGATACCTATCCAAATGAATCGCCGATGTATTGGGGCATGGGCAATCCTAACTGTTCTTATTATTCATTTACAGCTTATATTGAGAATGCCGATGATTTGAAAAATGGGCAATATTTGTCTTTATCATTTGCTTCGCAAGATGTGGCAACAACAAATCGCATTTACTTAGAGTCTTCTTATATTCGTGAAGAAAACGGCAAGAGCTATGTGATGAAGGATAGTAACGGCAAACTAGTGAAGCAATATGTAACGACCGGTCAGATTGTTTCAGGTGGTTATGCGATTGAAATTAAAGCGGGATTGACAGAAGAAGATTACATTGCTTTCCCTTATGGCAAGACCGCCCAAGAAGGCGTAAAAACAAATAAAAGGGCATAGGGAGGGATTGAACAATGATTGAAAATATTAGATTATCGTTTCAAGGCATTTGGTCACATAAAATGCGTTCATTCTTAACTATGTTAGGGATTATTATCGGAATTGCGGCAATTATCGCCATCGTTTCGATTATTCAGGGAACCAATCAACAGATTGAGCAGAACTTAATCGGTTCGGGGGGCAGTACAGTCAATGTACAAATATATCAAGGGGATTATCCATTAGATTTTACGTATGAACAGATTCCTTCAGGTATTCCGCTGATTGACAAGGAAACGGTGGAGAAGATTAAAGCTTTAGATGAAGTGGAAAATGTTTCATTATTTATGTCTAGACAAGATTATGACGGTGTATATTATTTGAACCAATCCATTTCCGGCGGGTATATATATGGGGTTGATCCACAGTATTTTGAAACTTGTGATTATGTCTTGAGAAAGGGTCGAGGCTTTACGTCAAAGGACTATGAGCAATTTAAAAAGGTAGCTATTTTAGATGAAAATTCGGCAAAGTCATTGTTTCAGGGCGAAGAAGCTGTCGGCAAGACCATCGAAGTTAAAGGTAGACCTTATGTGGTTGTGGGGGTTGTGACAAAATTGGAAACATTTGAGCCTGTCATTAACTCAATTGAGGATTACTATATGTATCAACAAAGATCCAGTGGTATTGTCTATGTACCCGATGCCACATGGCCTGCGATTTACCGCTATGATGAACCGCAAAGTATTGCGATTAAAGGAAAAGATACAAAGGCTATGACAAGTGCCGGACAAAAGACAGCAGATCTTCTAAATGGGCGATTAAGTGTTGCCGATGAAAATATCAAGTATAAATCAGAAAACTTATTGGAACAAGCTAAACAGATTCAACAGTTAAGTCAGTCGACAAATATGATGTTGATATGGATTGCGGGTATTTCACTGTTAGTCGGTGGGATAGGTGTTATGAATATTATGTTAGTGTCAGTTACGGAAAGAACTAATGAGATTGGTTTGAAAAAGGCGATTGGTGCCAGAAAGAAAATGATTTTGATGCAATTCTTGACCGAGTCGGTTGTATTGACGAGTTTAGGCGGTATTTTAGGTGTTATTGTGGGAATTATTTTAGCTCAAGTGATTTCTAAAATTAACGTTATACCGATTGCTATCAGTGTGCCGGCAGCTATTTTATCAGTTTCATTTTCCATGCTGATAGGGATTGTTTTCGGTATTATCCCTTCTTATAAGGCGGCTAATCTTGATCCGATTGAAGCTTTAAGACATGAATAGAAGTTAAATATAAGGCGGACAGTGTTCTTTACTTGTCCGCTTTTATATAAATTATAGTAGTGTGATTAGTTCATTGCTTTTAAACATTATAAAAGACCTTTGAAAATATACTTTCAAAGATCTTTATCGCTATATGGAATTTTTATAGGGCAGTTGCAAAGTAAACGATAAAGATAGCAACTAAAACCCAAACGATTGGTTTAATTTCTTTTGTACGGTTTGTACCAACCATAGCAACAGCATATGTAATGAAACCTAAAGCAATACCATTAGAAATACTATAGCATAGAATCATCATAATCACTGTTGTAAAGCCGGCAGCTGCAAAAACGAAATCGTTCCAATCAATACCGCCTAATTGTTGAGCCATTAAGATACCGACAACAATTAAAGCCGGAGCCGTAACCGCATTTGTGATGGTACTTAATAATGGATAGAAGAAGACAGATAATAAGAACAAAATCCCTGTTGTACAAGCCGTTAAGCCGGTACGTCCGCCTGATTCTACACCTGAAGTAGATTCTACAAATGAAGTAACAGTTGATGTACCTAAGATGGCACCGATAGTTGTACCGATGGCATCGCTTAATAAAGCCGGTTCAATACGTTCTAATTCGCCGTTTTCATCAACTAGATTAGCACGATTGGCTACACCTAATAATGTACCTGCTGTATCGAAGAAGTCTACAAACAGTAAAGAGAATAAAGCGATAAATGTATTTGGATTTGAGAATAATTCACCAAAGCCGGAAGCAAATGCCCCAAGTGTAGGCATTTCAAAGTCGAATGAGAAAACTTGTTGAGGAAGCATCGGCATTCCTTCAATTCCCATTAAACCGCAGATAACACCTACAACTGCTGTAATAACTAACCCCACAAAGACAGCAGCTGAAACTTTTTTCGCTAATAAGAATAATGTGATAACTAAACCGAAAACAGCTAATAAGACAGTCGGTTCACTTAATTTACCTAAGGCAACGAAAGTAGATTCATTGGCAACAATGATACCTGCATTTTTTAATCCGATAAAGGCAATAAAGAATCCAATCCCTGCCCCGATTGCTAATTTAAGTTGAGCAGGAATGGCATTGATGATCATTTTACGAATACCTGTAACAGAAATTAAAATGAAGATAATTCCTGACAAGAAAACCGCAGCTAACGCAGCTTGCCAGCTATATCCCATACTTCCGCAAAGTGTAAACGCAAATAAAGCATTGACCCCCATACCAGGTGCTAAGGCAACCGGATAGTTAGCTAAAACACCCATAATAATACTTGAAATTCCGGCTGAAATAGCAGTTGCTAAGAAAACAGACTGAACGCTCATGCCGGTAATACCAAGCATACCCGGATTGACAGCTAAGATATAAGCCATAGCTAAGAATGTTGTTAATCCGGCGATTAACTCAGTTTTAACACTTGTACCCTTTTCTTTCAGTTTAAACATTTTTTCAAACATGAAACTCCCCCTTTTCCTATAAGAATACACCTCCATTATAAAAGTATTTTAAAGAAATGCAATGTTTTTGGACAAATCTTTTGAAAATCTGACCATATTCTTAAAGCTTTCTTAAACAACTGTATCACGTATAGCCATACAGTTAGCTTTCTGCTATACTATCATTGAAAGGGGTGGAAACCATGCTGACAGGTGTAAAATCTATTCATGAAAGATTGACTTTAGAGTTGATGGAACATATTTCGTTAGGTATCTATCAACCGGAGGATCGTCTACCTAGTGTTAGGGAATTATCAAGTCAGTATCGTGTTAATCCTAATACGATTACAAAAGTTTATGCGAATTTAGAAGCCGATGGCTATGTTTATTCAATTCCCGCTAAAGGCTATTATGTGGCTAAGGCGGAAAATCGTCAGCAAGATAAAACAAAAGAAGAAGTGGAAGCTGTCGTGCATCTACTGTTTATTTTAAGCAAGTTAGCGGGTTTAGAAGTCAATGAGATTAAACAGTTGATTGATAAGGCATTTACAAAGGAGGCAAATTCAAATGATTGAAGTAAAAAATCTGACAAAGAAAATCGGTTCAAGAACGATTTTAGAGAATGTGAATATCCATGTTAAAAAAGGAAGCATTTATGGTTTGATTGGTGTCAATGGAGCAGGCAAAACAACGCTGATTCGTCATTTGATAGGTTCCTATATTGCTGATGATGGCCAAGTTTTATTTAATCAACAAGAGGTCTTTGAAAATAATGCCATTAAGTCGCAAATTGTTTATATCCCCGATGAGTTTCCGACAGCCTTCGGTTCTAATATTAAGGATATTGCTGCTTTTTACAGTAAACTTTATCCAAGTTGGTCTGAGGCAAGATATCAGGAGTTGATTTCATCTTTCAATCAAGATGAATTAGCTAATTTTAATCAGTTCTCCAAAGGAATGAAAAAACAAGTGCTGTTTATCTTAGCTCTATCGATTAAACCTGATTATTTGATTATGGACGAACCATTTGATGGCCTTGATCCTATCATTTCGCAGACAATTTGGGATATTTTAATTCAAGATGTGGAAGAAAGAAAAATGACAGTTCTCATTTCCAGCCATCATTTGAAGGAATTAGATGCGATGTGTGATACAGTTTGTCTAATTCATCAAGGAAAAGTTGTCTTTGAGTATCAAATGGACGAATTAAAACATCAAATTCATAAATTACAAGTGGCTTTTCATTCGGATATGATGAAGGATAAAGCGAAATCTGATATTCAATTATTAAATGAAAAAACAACCGGTAAAATTCATACTTGGATTGTTAAGGGGGACTTGCAGGAGATTACGGCAGCTATTGAAAATAATAATCCGTTAATTTTAGAAACATTGCCATTGGATTTAGAGGAAATCTTTAAATTCTCTTTAGGAGGTGACAGAAGTGCCTACGAAGAAGTTTTTGGCGACGTTGTTTAATAAAGACTATTTCTTATTACAATTAAAACGTCATCGTTGGTTGGCGTTTGTGCCTTTAGGGATATTTACGGGTTTGGCGATTTTGTGTTTGGCCCTTGATATACCTTTAGGAGCTTTAATGGTGTTAGTGGTTCCATATGCTTTGTGTATTGTTCCGATAACGGCTCTTATCATTTTCAGAAGTTATGCCCAAAAAAATGAGGCAAGTCATCTTCATTCTATGCCGATTGCAAGAATTGCTATCTTTATCTCAAGCTATTTCGCAGGCTTAGTTTTGTTGCTTGTACCTATCATTTTAATGTTATTAGCTATTTGTATGGATAATACGTTTGAGTTTCGCATCATTTTGTCTGCAATTGCTTTAGCTGTTTTTTACTTTACGATTGCAAGTTTGGGGTGTGTCCTCGGTGGTAATTTGCCAACACAGCTTGCCATGATGGGTGCTATTGCTTTTGGCCCTGTATTGATTTATTTATTAGTCAAGTTTGGTGTGACAAGGTTAGCATTCGGTGGGGGTAATTGGTCAGCGACTGATCATAAAATCTTGATTTGGCTTTTGCCGATTATGTCAGCTATTGCATTTGGAACTGATTCCTACGGTCTTGGTTCTTATATGTTGGATAATGGCAATGAAAATTTCTTTAACGCTTGGCCTTATTGGTGGGTGCATCTTTTAATTGTCATTGGACTATTTGTTTTATGTTTATATTTAGTGAAAAGAAGAGCGACAGAGCTATCCGGGCAAGCTTCGGTATTTAAAAGAACAAACGAATATTTCTTACAACCGGTTATTTTCTTAACGATTGTTTATACATTGTTTAGTATTTGTTCGCTTGTGCTTTATGATGGAAGCTATTTTAATACAGAATTATATTTAAAGGTCTTTGCCTTGTTGCTAGGTACGTCTTTGATTGTTTCAATCCTGATGCAAATTTGGTTTGAAAATCATTATCACAGAAGTTTTATTCAATATCTATCTAAATCTTGTGCGATGTCCATGCTTGCTTGTGCTATTTTTCTAATTCCTTTGTATTTAAACGAAAACAGAAATATTATTGTCAATCAGGAATATGCAAACATTTTATTGGAAACAAAATATTATTATTCTACTGTTTATTTTGAACGCTTAAAAGTAGATGAAAACCAAGAAGTATTTGAGGAATTGCAGAATATGGTGCTGGAAAACAAAGATAAATGTTTATTGACACCTAGGTGGAATGGGGAGCCTTGTTTAAGTTTAACCATTAGTAATGATGATTACAGTGTTAGTAACACCTATTATTTCTATGCCAAAGATTTTAATCAGGCATTTCTTAAATTAGATCACTTCATAGAGCTGATTAAGCAACAAAGAGAAAATGCTGTTTCAAATTTTAAGCCGGAATACTATACTTTAGATGACGAGGGTAATGTCTATCATTCAAGCGAAATGGTTCGAGCGATATGTGATTCATTTGAAGCTACTCCTCCTGACGATTACTTGACATCAGTGGCAGAGGCATTGAGTATCGGTGATTATTTGATGGGTACAGCTTATATATATTCATTTAGTTCGTTGTCATTTAACGAATGGTCTGCCAGTGTTATGAGTGATACAAATAAAGTGTTAAAAGCAGATGAGTGGAATCAAGCTGTACAGTATGTCGGATATTTGGTTGAACCAAATAGAAAGGAAGTTAAGCAAATAGAGTGTACCACTAAAGAAGTGCCTTTTGATCAACTGATTATTGAAGATTATGATTCCTATGCTATTTCGATTATTTCTGTGGAAGGTAAGAAAATACGAATGCAAGTACCTTACTATGTAAGGGCGACAGAAGATGTAGAAATATTTGATCAGTTGTTTTTTGAGGATACGCAATTTAGCATGACGGCAAGTATTTTAGTTGATTTAGAGAATGGCACAGTGACACTTGAAGAGATAAAAGGGGTGGGATATTGATGAAATTATTATTGTTGGAAAGACAAACATTTAGACAATATTATCGTTATTTTGCAACCTTTATATCTATCTTACTATTCACATTAATGTTGTTTTATGTCGGTGTATTTAAACCTTTAGATAATGGTTCAACTTTGGATATACCGTTTTTGGTGGTGCTGGGAGCTTATACTTTGTCGATTCCTTTGATTTTATTCCCGCATCTTTATCATGAAACAAATGTTCATTTTGTATCTAGTTTACCTGTGACAAGAATGGAAATGTTTATCAGCAAGTATTTATTGGGCTTAATCTTTGGTTTAACCGTTATTTTAGGTTATTGCTCATTAACAACACTTCTAGTTGGCACACAGGCTTTGTGGATTCAGCAAGTCACACACTATCTTTTCTTGTTTCTTTATTACTATCATGTGTGTGTTTTATGTTGTTATATTTGCGGTAGTAAATTATTTTATGTCATTATGGTATTATTTGCGAGCTTTGGACCATTAATTTTGTATTTTGTGTATCAGTGGTTTATTGTGTCTTTAGCTAATGGTTATGTTTTCGCTAATTTCAGTTTTAATACGATTGAAATATTACTGCCATTATTTGGTGGAATGTTTCATTTAATCGAAGGAACACTTTACGCATATATTCTCTTTTATTTAGGGGTTGCGGCTGTTTATTTTATTTTTACATTAGTTGCAGCCAGGTATCGCCATACGGAAGCTCATCATCAAAGTATTGCCTTTAAACTTTTAGGTTATGTGATTCGTTTTGTGATGACGTTAACATTAGCTAGCAGTGCTTTGGCTTTTATGCAGGTGGTAACAGGAAGATTTGATATCTTATTAGTCTATCTGATTACTTGCCTAATTGTCGTTTATGTCTTTGAGATGGTTTTCACTAAGAATGCTAAGGTGTTTTATAGTTTGAAATACGGTGTTTTGCTGTGTGGTTTCATTATTATCTTTTTCCAAGGTTCTGTGAGCTATATTGAAAATTATATTCCTAAAAATCCTGAGAATGTTATACTTGCAATAGATGAACGAAATTCAATATTGGATAGTGACACCGATACTTTGAAGAACGAAAAGATTATTTGGATGGTTAGGGAAATTCATAGTGAGTTAATTGATGAAGATAACGATTATGATCATCTTGGAAGTGCCAGGGTCAATATTACTTATCAAACGGGCTTTAATAGTTACAGTCAAAGAAGCTACACACTTGGTATAGGACGATTACTCTCTATTTTAGAACCGTTTCTTGAGGACGATGATTTCTTTGAGTTTCTTTTAGCGCCCGAATATGATATTTTGGAGCGGTTAGAGGGAGAAGAAAATTTGCGTTTTGCAGTATATCCGGAATACAAAGAGTACACGATTTTGACAGATGAACAGCGATATTTGTTTAAAAATTATTTATTGGAAGAAATAGAAGTCAATTCAAAAGACAGAAAAGCATTTATCGAAAAGATACTTTCTTATTCTGATGATGCCATCGATATTTATAAAATAAATACTCAACAAAATGATCAAGGCGAATTTATTTCTGATGAATATATAAGAATGCTTCGTTCACCGTTAATTATCGCAGCTTTACAAAAGACTTTTAAATCTTAAGCAAAATAGTTGTTTATTTTTCGCAAGTTTGTCATAATATGAATGAGGTGATAAATAATGGAAATTATCAATGAACAAAATTTTAATGAAAAAATTGCTTCAGGTGTTGTTTTGGTAGATTTCTTTGCAACATGGTGTGGACCTTGTAAAATGGTAGCGCCTATCTTAGAAAAACTTGCCGAACAATACGAAGGGCGTGCAAGCATCTATAAAGTAGATGTTGACCAATCAAATGCTTTAGCTGCTAAGTTTGGGGTGCAAGCTATTCCGACGATGATTGTCTTTAAAGACGGACAACCGATGAAGACGCATGTAGGCTTTGCGGGTGCCCCTCAAATTGAAGAATTATTGAATGCTTATTTGTAACCAAAAAAGAAGAAGTCGCTTTCTATGATGAAGTGACTTCTTCTTTTATTTTTAAATCAAGGTAACTCTCTTTTAACATTTCCATAGCTTTTGAGGTGTCAAAGAGCCATTTTTGTATATCGTGAGGACAAATAATGACGGGCATACGATGATGAATTGCTTGGACGGGTGCTTTGGCATCGGTGGTGATAATGGTAAATTCGTGATTTTCATTATAGATGGCAGCTAAGTATAGAATAGGTTCTTCTTGGTGGACAAAGCAATAGCGTTTTTTGTGCTGATTCCACTCATAAAAACCGCTGACAGGCACAAGTGCACGCCTTTTTTCAAAATCTCTTGCGAAAACAGGCTTGCTAAGCAAAGTTTCTTGTCTGGCATTGATAATTTTATGGTACAACCCCCAATGGGCAAAACGGGCATATATTTTGTGTTGATGTCCTATGAGGATTGGTGCCTTTGTACCGGGAAAGACTTCGCCTAATTGGAAAGGGACGGAGGGACTTGCTTTTTGAGCTTTTTCAATGATTTCAGTTAGCTTAGGGTGATTAGCTAAGATAAAATAGCGACCGCACATTATTTCTTTTTCCTTGGAACAATAATTTTTAAAGCTTTAGGAATATTATCAATCACAATCGGAAGATTTGGACCTTTCTCTCCGTCGATATCAAGAGGTAAATCTTTTTGTAAGGCATCAATTTCGATGTGACTTGCCTGAAAGTAATTTAAAAAAGGGCTATCGATATGCTTATTCAATAGAATGTCTTTAGATAAGGCAATCATATCGGTAATCTCACATTTCCGAATAACTAAGATGTCAAAAACACCGTCGCTAACGTCAGCTTGTGAGGCAATCTGTTTAAAACCACCGACACTTTTGGTATTGGAAATCAAAAATATTAAGGCTTTTTCATGAAAGGTTTTGTCATCAGCTCTAATCGATAAGTCCAGTTCGGTTTTAAATAATTCGGGGATAGATAAAATTCCTTCTAAATAGTAGGCTAGAGAGCCTAAGCGGGCTTTTTTAGGTTTTGAAACACGCAAGCTGACATCGCTAAAGGCACCGCCTGCCACGACATTGGCAAAGTATTGGTTAGAGATACGCCCAATATCAACTTCTTGTAATTCAAAATTTTCAATCATTGACACAAAGGCATCGGTACTCTTAGGCAGTTTTAGGTAAGTGGCAAAATCGTTGACAGTTCCTGCCGGCATAATGGCTAACGGAATATCTGCCTGGCTTTCAATTAGACCACCGATAACTTCGTTGACTGTTCCATCGCCCCCTACGACAATTATGAAATCATATTGTTTCTTCTTTAACTTTTGAGTGTATTCAAAAGCATCATTAGCACCTTGCGTATAATAGATTTCAAATTGTCTGACTAATTTATTTAGAATCAATTTACCTGCTATTTTTTCAAGTTGAGAGGTCATGTTTTGGCGACCGGAGGTTGGATTGATTATCAATAAGCATTTCATTACTTCACCTTCTTTACTTACCTTATTTTACCACATCTCTAAAAATATGGCTATGGAAATTAAATGAGGTAGTCCAATGTTAAGATAAACATTTAGACTTGGAAAAAGTATGATAATAAAATCTAGGGTATTTTGGCTTTTTTTGATAGTGTTTGACAAAATCACAGCATCAAGGTAGAATGAAAAAAAGAAAGCGGTGATGGTGTGAATTACATATTTTATCCAAGTCATCTGAAAGGGCAAGTTGATTTACCATCGAGTAAAAGTCTTTCCCATCGTCGCATTATTGCGGGAATGTTGTCGAAAAGAGAAATGGTTTTAAGCCATGTGTTAAAATGTGATGATACAATCGCAACCCTCGAAGCTTTAAAGGCATTAGGCGGTCAATACCAATGGCAAAATCAAAATCTATGGCTTGATGGCAGTCGCTTGTTTCACGCTGATAACCCCTGTATGTGTGTTGAGGCTTCGGCTTCGACTTTGCGTTTTTTAATTCCTATCTGTTTGACACAAGCGGGCACTTATGTGTTTGAAATGGCTGATAGCTTAGCTAGGCGTTCTATCGCTCCATATATTGAAGCTTTGAAAGGGCAAGCGACTTTTGCTTACCAAGGGCATCGCTTAATCGTTACAGGGAAGTTAACTGGGGGACATTATGTTTTAGATGGTTCTTCCAGCTCGCAGTTTATTAGTGGTATGTTGATGGCTTTACCTTTATTGAACCAAGACTCTATTTTAACTATTCAAAACGGACGGGTTTCTAAACCTTATATCGCTTTAACGACTTCGATTTTAAGAGCAGCTCATCTCAAAATTGAACAGCATCAAGAAACTTATCACATTAGCGGTTTGCAGTCATATCGGTTTGAAGATACTTTAAATGAGTATGATGCTTCATCGTTAGCTTTTTTGGCAGTGGCTAATTACTTAGGGCATGAAATCAGTTGGCAGAATTTTGAAACACAATATCAAGCTGATGCTAAGATTTTTGATATCTTAGATGAAATCCAAACACAAGATGTGTCTATCAATGTCAAGGATATGCCTGATCTTGTACCGATTTTAAGTTTAGCACTGGCACTTAGCCCTTATCGCTATGAGCTAACGCACGCTAAGCGGTTGAAGGATAAGGAATCTAATCGTTTGGAATCGACATATAGGGCATTAAAAGCGATGGGGGCGGATATTCAAATGATGGAAGATGGTTTAATGATTAGAGGGGTCAAAAAATTAAAAGGGGCTCAAATCTCAAGCTATCAAGATCATCGAATTGCCATGATGGTTGCGATTGCCGCCAGTGTGGCAGAAGGAGAAACGGTTTTGCTTGAAGGGGATTGTGTGGCGAAGTCATGGCCTAAGTTTTATCACGACTATCAGATGTTAGGAGGGAAAATGCATGAGTTATAGCTTTGGTAAAAATTTTAAAGTAACTGTCTTTGGTGAAAGTCATCAAAAAGCCGTTGGGGTTGTGATAGAAGGATTGCCTAGCGGATATGCTTATCCTCAACAGATGATTGAACAACAACTAAAAAGACGTGCTCCGGGACAAAAAGGCACAACGCAACGCTTAGAAAAAGATGAACCTCAAGTTCTTTGCGGACTTTATCATGATACTTTTACAGGAAGTGCCTTAACTGTTATTTTTAAAAATGGGGATACCCGCTCACAAGATTATCCGAAGATGTTTCGCCCATCACATAGTGACTATCCGGCTTATATCAAATATAAAGGATTTAATGATGCCAGGGGTGGCGGACAATTCAGTGCTCGCTTGACATTACCTTTAGTTTATGCCGGTGCCATTGCCAAAGATTTATTGGCTCAATGTCATATTCATGTTGCCTCTCATTTAACACAGGTCGGAGCTTTGACTTTTGATAGATATAATCCTTGTGAGAAAACAGCATCACATCAAGAAACGGAGATTCCAAAAGAAGTTTTTGCTTATTTAGATACTTTAGAAGGCGACTCAGTGGGGGCAAAAATCGAATGTTTGATTGATGGTCTACCGGTTGGGATTGGGGAGCCGCTATTTGATTCAGTCGAAAGTAGACTAAGTCACTTACTGTTTAGCGTACCGGGAGTTAAAGGCGTGATGTTTGGTGATGCCATTCAAATGCCGGAAAGTTTGGGTTCGCAAATGAATGATTGTTATGATGAAAATTTGAAAACCACAACCAACCATAATGGTGGGATTTTAGGAGGCTTAACAACGGGAATGCCACTTGTTTTTGAAACTTATTTAAAGCCGACCGCCTCTATTGCCAAGCCTCAACTAAGCTATGATGCAGTCAGTCAAAGCGTCAAAGAAATCCAAATTAAAGGACGCCATGACCGTTGTATCGGGCTTAGGGCATTGCCTATCATAGAGGCTTGCGGGGCATTAGTTATTTATGATTTGTTATTGGAAACGTATGGAAATTTTGAAAATTTAAAGGAGATTATGTATGAATGATTTAGAGAAATATCGTCAAGAGATTGAAGCTATTACCAAAGAGATGCTAGACTTATTGGAAAAAAGACTTGAGCTTTCAAAGGAAGTCGCTCGTTATAAAAAGGAACATCAGATGCCTATTTTTCAACCGGAAAGAGAAAAGCGGTTGATGACTGATCTATGCGCTTCACGTCAATATCAAGAAGCTTGTGAAAGATTTTTAAAAGAATTGATGGATTTGTCTAAAGCTTTACAAAAAGAAGAAATGGAAAAATGAAAAATATTGTTTTGATAGGTATGCCCGGTTGTGGAAAAACGACGATTTCGCAAGTCTTAGCCAAAAAAATACCCTATGAGTTGATTGATTTAGATGATTATTTAACGGATTATTTTAAAATGAGTATCCCTGAGATGTTTCGCTTAGGTGAGCCTTTTTTCAGAGAAAAAGAAACAGAGATCTGTTTTCTTTTGAAAAATAGGGAAGATACGATTTTCTCATGCGGTGGTGGCGTTGTCCTAAAGGCAATCAATATGTTGTATTTGAAGGAAAATGGGTTTGTGATTTGGTTACAGCGGGATTTGGATAAGATTATGGCTGGTGTGGACATTCAAGGACGTCCGCTACTTAAAGAGGGGAAAGAGAAAATTCTGGATTTGTATGAAGCCCGAAAAGATTTATATGCCTTGTTTTCTGATGCTATTGTTGATAATAACGGAACAATTGAAAATACAGTCAAGGAAATTTTGGAGGTTTTGCCTTCTTAAAAAAGACTGTTGAGTTGAAATAATTTAGATGGCTTAACATTATAAAAAGTGGTTTACTTCTGTAAAACCACTTTTTGTATATCTAACCTTTTAATCCTTGAGCTTGTCGCTCCATGTTTTCAACCACTACATCAAAAATATCACCTAAACTTGCCCCATATTCCAAAACTTTCCAAGGTGTATTGGTGTGGAAGTGAATTTTAATCAACTCATCATCACCAACCGCTAAAAGACAGTCACCTTCAATATTTTGCGTAATATAATCATTGATGGCTTCCTTTGAAAGATTGGTGCCGCTAATCAACAGTTGGGTATCAAATTTATATTCTAACATCAATTTATTCTCCTTTTTTAGTTGTACTGCCAAAACCACCGTTGCGAATGGTTTGGACATTGTCATCTTCGGCTAAACCGAAAGGCATAAAAATTCCTTGCATAAAGCCTTCCCCTTGTTTTAAGGTCAATGTTTTACCCTCATTAGAGTCGTTGGTAATTTTAGCGAAGATATGTCCTTCGTTATCAGAAAGATAATAATCGGCATCGATAATACCGACAGTATTATTGAGCTGGAGGCGGTACTTGAAACCTAAACCGCTTCTTGGAAATAAGCATAGAACCCAACCATCAGCGATTTTAGCTCGAATGCCTGTAGGGATTTTAGCGGTTTGCCCCGGCACTAATGTTAAATCATAAGGCATATAGAAGTCGTAACCGGCACTGCCTTTCGTAGCACGTTGGGGTAATTGAATATTTTCATAGATTTCATCAGCTTTTTCAACATCTTTAGCATATTGTTCAAAAGATACTTTTTCAAATTTTGCGACTGTATTCATATACATACTCCTTTCCTTAACTTTAAACATAACAAAGATTTAGGTGGTATGCAAGTAAAACATACGAAATCTTTTCAACCTTCATAGCAAGTTAGAGGCAAGCGTGTTATAATAAAATCAGAGGTGGGAAAAGTGAAGCTGAAAAAAGACACTTATGTTCAAAAGAATCAAACGATTCCATGGGACTACATCATTTATGCCATCTGTTTGGATAATGATGTTGAGGTCGGAAGAATTGTTTTTAGATATGGAACCAATGAACAATTAAAATATTGCGGGCATATCGGCTATCATATTGATGAGATATATCGAGGACACGGTTATGCCTATCAAGGCTTGTGTTTATTGATGCCCTTACTTTATGATGAGGGCTTTCGCCAATTAAGAATCAGTGTCGCTTATCATAATATCGCTTCGCAAAAGACGGTAGAGAAATTACCGATTATCACAAAATATTTAGACCAAGACGTCCAAGATGCAGAATATCAGGTAGAAGATGGATTATGGATTTATGAAATTGAGGTGAACAAATGAAACTTTTACATTTAGCAGATTTACATATCGGCAAAATGCTTTACGGCTATTCGTTAATTGATGATCAACAATATTTATTTGAATCTATTTATGAAACCATTCATAAAGAAGCTATTGATTTAGTGATGATTGCCGGTGATGTGTATGACCGAGCGATTCCAAGTGTGGAAGCCGTTAATTTATTAAATGAATTCTTAGAGCGGTTAGTTAATGAGTGTCAAGTCAAAGTGCTTTTGATTAGCGGTAATCATGACAGTGCTTCACGTTTAAACTTCGGCAGTGGCATCTTAGAAAAAAAAGGATTGCATATTGTAACAGAGATAACAGGACAATTAAAAAAAGTAACTTATCAAGATGATGAGGGCGATGTGAATTTTTATATGTTACCTTATTTTACTAAAAGTGAATTGAAAGCTGTTTTAGGTATTGAGGATAAGCATATCAGTTTAGATAGCTTAGTGAAAGAATATATGGCTAGGCAAAGGTTTGATTTTAGTCAACGCAATGTCCTTATCGGTCATCTGACTTGTATCGGTGGCATGGGGGTTGATGATGTGGCAGGGCTTGAATGGGTGAGTCCGCAATGCTTTGACGGTTTGGATTATGTCGCTTTAGGGCATCTTCATGCTTGCCATCGTGTTAATCAAAAAGAAATCTATTACGCCGGAAGTCCTTTGCGTTTATCTATAGATGAGGCAAAGCAGAAAAAAGGCTTGATGATGATTGATTTAAGAGATAAAGGCATGGTTAGGGTTGAAACCTTACCGGTTGTTGCCAAACGTGATTTAATTGTCAAAGAAGGGCACTTAAACGATTTATTGGCAGAGCCTAAAAACGACCAATATGTTTTCTTAACACTATTAGATGAAACCTTGCAAGTCAATGCTGCCGATCGGGCTAGAGATGTTTACAGCCACTTATTAGGTTTAAGTTATAAAAAATTAAACGCCCTACCTAAAAGTAAACTGCACCATGAGCTTAAACACATGGCAACTTTAAGTCCTTTAGCTTTATTTACTTCTTTTTATGAGGAATTGATGGATACACCTATGAGTGAAGAAACAAAAATATTATTTAAGCAATATTTTGAGAAGGAGGACGCCAATGAAAATTAAGACATTAGAGCTTGAGGCTTTTGGTCCTTACTTAGACAAACAAGTGCTTGATTTTTCAAGTTTAAATGAAGCTGAATTGTTTTTAGTTACAGGCGATACCGGAGCAGGTAAAACGACTATTTTTGATGCGATTAGCTTTGCTTTATATGGTGTACCTAGTGGTAATACAAGGCTTATCGCTCAATTTCGTAATCAGAAAGCCGATGCCAATGTGGAAACCTATGTTAAGTTGACTTTTGTCGTTAGGGGAAAAGAATATATCATCACCCGCTATCCTAATTATTTAAGGGAAGGTTATAAAACGGAAACAAGACATAGAGTTTATCTTGAAGGCGTTGCAGATTATGCTTTGGAAGGTGTTAATGAGGTCGCTTTAAAAGTCAAAGAGATTATCGGAGTTGATGCCAACGAATTCAGACAAGTGGCGATGATTGCCCAAGGACAATTTACAAAATTGATTCAGGCTTCAAGTCGTGAAAGAGAAGCTATTTTACGTGAACTTTTTTCTACACACGCCTATGCGAGTTTTCAAGAGCGTTTAAAGAAAGCAGAAAGAGAGCAAAAGGAAGTCTATCAAAATGAAAAAATGAAGATGGATACTTATTTGGAAGCTTTAGAGGATTTAAACGATGAAGAACCTCTTGATTATCTGAATGTAAAAATGACTCAATTAAAGCATTTATTGGTTGCTCAAAAACAAGCCCAAGATATTTATCGCAAAGATCAAGCTAATCTTGCGACAGATTTGGAGAATGCCTTGGCATTAGCTTCGCTTTATGACCAACTTCAAGATTTAGAAAAGAAAAACGAAGCCTTGTTGTCTAATGCCAAAGAAATGGCGACCTTACAAGAAGAAATTGTTTTATTAAAAAAGGTTGCGGATATTTCATTAGAAGAAACAACCTACAAACAAGCTAGTCAACAAGCAAAAGATGTTCAGTATAATTATGAAGAGGCTTTGCGTAAAAAAACAGATTTGGCAAGGCATCAAGTTGAGATTGAAAATGAAGCTAAAATCATAAAAGATTTAGAAGTTGAGTTACAACAGTATCAAAAAGTATTAGAAAAAATAGATGAGGATTTAGAGCGTGTCGAACAGTATGAGAAAGCACGGAATTTAGCGGTAATGGCTTTAAAACAAAAAAATGTGGCTCAAGAGAAAGTTGATATGAGTTTGCTTCAAAAACAAGAATTAGAGAATATTCTTCAAAGATGTGAAAGTGATTTAAAAGACTTGGCGCATTTAGATGCCCAAAAGCTTGAATTGACCCATCAAAGCAGTCAACTCGATTTAGAAAAACAACGTTTGCAACGGCTTGAAGAGGCTCAAAAGAAAGTTGCCAAACTAGAGGAAAATTTGCAGATTGAGAAGGCTCGTTGGGAAGAGGCCAGTCAAAAACAGCGTGAAATCAGTGATGAGAAATTGCGTATGGAGAAACTTTATCAAGCCGGCTTAGCAGGTTTATTAGCTCAAGAGTTAAAAGACAATATGCCTTGTCCTGTTTGCGGTTCACTTCATCACCCACATAAAGCTGCTGATGTCAGTGAGGGTATGACTTCTGAAAAACTTGAAGAACAACAGCAACGATTAACTGAAATTGCCCAAGTTGTTCAAGCGAGTTTTGGACAGTTGATGGGGCTGAAACAAGTCTGTGATTTAGAGAAGAAAAATTTTGAAGAAGCGTTAGACGGTCAAAGCTTTGAAACCATCAAGACGCATTATCAAGAAGCCTATAGCACTTTTGAAGAAAAAAAGCAGGCACTTTTAGATGATTATAAACAACAAGCAAAGCTCAATGACTACTTGAAAGAGTACCAAGAACGCTATGTCAAATGGCAAGACAAGCATACGGAATTAGAAGCCTTATTGCAATCAACCCATGAGAATTTATTGCGTCGCAATGAGCAGTTTGAACTCTTACACCAATCTTTTAACGAAGCCTTTGAGGGTTTAGATGTTTTAGTTAGAAAGAAAACGCAACTAGACAAGATGATTCGTGATTTAAGTACGCAGTTAGAAAGCTATCAACAAAAAGCTCAGCAGTACAGTTTAGATGTGATGAAAAACCAAGGTGAATTGGACGCTTTAACGCTTGAACATCAAAAAAATCAACAGCGTTTAAGCAAGACGCAAGATGTTTTTGAGCGTGCCTTACAAAGTAGGGATTTATCTATGGAAGTTTATCAACAGCTTTTATTACAATTACCTTCTTTAGAGGCCAAGGAAAAAACACATCAGGATTATAGGCAACAAAAAGTATTGTACCAAACGCAAATCGAAGAGCTTAGCGCTAAGATTGAAAACCGTCAGGTTCCTGATATTGAAAGTATGCGTGAAGCTAAGAAGATGGTCGATGAAAAGCTCAACGAGGTGTCTTTGGCATTAGAGAAAAATAAATGGCAATTAGATACTTTAACTAAACAGCAAAAGGATATTCAAAATGCCTTGACTAGCTTTAAAAAAGCTGAGGTCGAATACCAAAAAATATATGGTCTTAGTCGCTTGGTATCCGGTCAGAACCATTTGCACATCACCTTTGAAAGCTATATTTTAGCGACTTATTTTGAGGCGATTTTAGAGCGAGCGAACTTGCGCTTAACAGCGATGACATATGGTCGCTATGCCCTTATGCGCAGAGGTGAAAATCAAGGCGGTAGGGCAATGCAAGGACTGGATTTAGACGTGATGGACTATGAGAGTGGTAAGCCTAGGGATATTCGCACGTTATCCGGTGGTGAAGCTTTTAAGGCGGCATTATCACTGGCATTAGGTATGGCAGATTTAATTTCGGAAAGTGTCGGTAGCATTGAATTAGATACACTGTTTATTGATGAGGGCTTTGGTTCACTGGATGATCGCTCATTAGAAACAGCTTTAGATACCTTAGTCGAATTAAAACAGGAACATAAAGTTGTCGGAATTATTTCACACGTCGCAGCTTTAAAAGAGCGTTTGACATCAAAAATTACCGTCAGTCATCAAAAAAATACTTCCGTAGCGAAAATATCTTAGAAAAATCAGTTTTATACTGATTTTTTTTTGAATTTGTGGTATCATTTTATGACGTGAACAAGAGGAGGAGAACATGGTGAAAGAGAAGCGTTACTATCTTTATGCAGCTATTATTTTAGCTATACTCGCTTTAATTGTGATTGTTTTTGTCCCCGGTTTGATAAAACTTATTCTTTTAATACTACTTTATATAGGCTTACTGTTTATAAGGGCAAAATATCGTCAAACAGGTCATACGATTATCAGGCGTTTAGATGATTTGGATAGAAAACAAGATTTTCAGGCTGTTCTTGATTATTTGAATTTCATTCAAGAGAAAGGCTACACAAGTTTTGTTTATGATTCCTATGGCTTATATGCTCACTATGTTTTAGGAAATTTTACCTTATATGAGAAACTGGCAGAAAAGATGGCTCTAGCTAGGGAGTGGACTAGACCTAAACATGAGAAATTTAAAGAAAAAGTCGTAGACAATTTAGATTGCATTGCCTTTTTAAGACAATGGGCTGATAAAGGTCAGGTTTTGTATAAAGGAAGAAATGTTATTCTCATTCAGGCTGTCGTTTATTATGAAAGGCAAGAAGTTGATGAACTTAAAGCTTTGGCAGCTGAACATGATATGCCTAAATTAAAAAAAGCTTGCCTATATGCCTTATTAAGAGAATTTGAAATGGCTCAAGAATTATATGAAAGCGAAGAAGCAAAATTGCTTTTTGAAAAAATAAAGGGGAGAGAAATAAATGGCTAATCAAAAGAAAAATGAAGCAATCACATCAAGAGATGTGGATTTCGCACAATGGTACACAGATGTATGCCGCAAAGCAGAATTGATGGATTATTCAAGCGTTAAGGGATTCATTATTTATCGCCCTTATGGCTATGCCATCTGGGAAATGATTCAAAGCTATATGGATCGTCGCTTTAAGGAAACAGGGCATGAGAATGTTTATATGCCAATGTTGATTCCACAATCATTATTACAAAAGGAAGCAGATCACGTAGAGGGCTTTGCACCGGAATGTGCAGTTGTTACCAAGGGTGGCTTAAATGAGTTAGATGAAAATTTAATTATTCGTCCGACTTCGGAAACATTATTTTGTGAACATTATGCCAAGATTGTGAATTCGTATCGTGATTTACCTAAAAAATACAATCAGTGGTGTTCGGTTGTGCGTTGGGAAAAAACAACACGTCCGTTTTTAAGAGGGTCTGAGTTCTTATGGCAAGAAGGACATACCATTCATGCCACAGAACAAGAAGCTCGAGAAGAAACTTTACAAATGTTGTCTATTTATGAACAAACAGCTAAAGACTTATTGGCTATTCCAATGTTGACAGGGAAGAAAACCGATAAGGAAAAATTTGCCGGTGCTGAAGAAACTTATACCATCGAAGCTTTAATGCATGACGGTAAAGCTTTACAGTCAGGAACAAGTCACTATTTCGGGCAAGGTTTTGCTCAAGCATTTAATATGAAGTTTTTAGATAAAGACGGTAAACAAAAATTTGTTTATCAAACTTCTTGGGGTGTTTCAACACGTTTATTGGGTGCTATTATTATGGTACACGGTGATGATAATGGACTAGTTTTACCGCCATATGTTGCGCCTATACAAGTCATGATTGTCCCAATTCAACAAAACAAACCGGGGGTCTTAGATAAAGCGGAAGAAATCAGACAAGCTTTACAAGCGAAAGGCATTCGTGTTAAGGTAGATGCTTCAGATAAGAGTCCGGGCTGGAAATTCTCTGAACAAGAGATGCGAGGTATTCCATTACGTATTGAAATCGGACCTAAGGATATTGAAAATAATCACTGCGTGATTGCCAAACGTAATGACGGGGTTAAACAAACTGTCGAATTAGATGCTGATTTAGCCGGTATCGTAACTTCTTTATTGCAGACAATTCATGAAGAAATGTTAGAAAAGGCTAACCAACACCGTCTTGAAAATACGCATGAAGTGAAGACTTATGCTGAATTTAAAGAAGTGTTAGAAACTAAAGGTGGCTACGTCAAAGCGATGTGGTGTGGCGATGAAGCGTGTGAAATCAAAATTAAAGAGGATACAAATGCGACAAGTCGCTGTATGAAAGATGAGGAAACAGCCCACAGTGATACTTGTGTGTGCTGTGGTAAAAAAGCTAAACATATCGTTTATTTCGCAAAAGCTTATTAAATTATAAGAGAACTGCAACAGATAAGAGAAATTTGTTGCAGTTTTTTTATGCCGTAATTTGAAGTTAGTGAGCTAAGGTGTCCTCTAAATATGAAATGATGAAGCTAAATTGTTGTAACCGCTTTTTATTGGTGTTAAAACCTGACTTTGGTATCCAGCATTAAAATATAGTGATAGTTAAAAAAGCAGT